>JAADEI010000067.1 GCA_013153515.1 Chlorobiota bacterium
CACCTCATTTGACCCTCAATCACTCCTCCCAGCAAATGGTCAATCAACGTCCAAGAAAACATAACAGCGGGAAGGGGGTATAAAGTTCCCGGGGTAGTGATTTTATTGGGGAACAACTAATAATGCAGATAATAGGTGTTCGGAGAAGAGCTGCACTTCCACTACATACAAACCTTGGGGGATTTCAATGCCATTGATTATTACTTTTTCCGATAATAAAGAGAGGTTTGTTATTTGAAACATTTGCTTACCGCTGAGGTCTGTTATAATCACTGCTTTAACATGGGGTTCAGGGAGTCCGTTTATAGCCAAGGACTTTGTAAGAGGGTTATAGATTGCAGACAAGGAGGTTGTTGTAAATGGGTTGTAATGGTCGTTGTCAATGCTTACAAATGTCGCACCTCCCAGTTTCCAATTAGGGTGAGTATTAGACTTATAGAATAACCTATAATGTATTTTATGTGGAGTTTTGTTGGACTGTTCAAATGCGTCCTGACAGGTTCCCGTGGGTTCAAAGACTTGAGAACATACTAATTCCCATTTATCGCTTATGCGTTTAAAAATTGCGATAGAATCAACAGATGGGTCGTCTTGCATCATCCATTTCAGGACAATTGTTCCAGATTGATATTTTCCTGTGAGGATTGCGAACTTGTTAGAGAGGGGGGTTCCAGTACAATTTGACGTTGTTACTGATACATTATCAATGTACAAGTTATTTCCATAATCATTAATTGAGACGAATCGCAGGATGATCATCTTTCCTGCGTATGTTGATAGGTCAACGGTTTCGGTTCTCCAATCAGTGTTATTTTGAGGGATAAAATATCCTGTTTGTGGTGCCACGGTTGCAAGTGTATTTCCTGCTTTGTTATACACAACTGTCCAAGTTTGCCCACTATCTGCAGAGACCAAGACTTTCAAGCCATCGTTAGTAGTATTGTTATACTGTGCATAAGCCACGTCAAAGGTTAGGTTAACGGCGCCAGTTGCATTTCTTAAATCTATATAGGGAGATTCCAAGGAATCATATTGAGGTGTTGAATTATAATAATATGTTTCTACATAGGCAGTAAATGTTGAGGCTCCGTTTGAGCCTTTAGTAAAATCTTTGATATTCCAATACCAAGTTCGGGCGTTATTTTGTGAACTTACAGTTCCTGCATTAGCACCTATTTCAAGGTCGGGGTTTATTTCTGTCCAGACGATGTCGGGCACCGGGTCCGTTTCAAAGTCAGAGGAGAAGCCACAAAATTGTGGGACAGTGAACCAGAGGTCAAGAGTATCGTTTGCATTATATCCATCTGTTCCGCCGTTAATTGAGGTTATAACTGCTCTTAATTGGTGGCGTCCGGGGTTTGTTTCAATGATTTGGGGCAAGGACACTGTTGTTTTAGAGCCTGAATTCAGGTTTCCTGTCCATGTAGTGGTTCCGACTAGTGTTCCATTGAGATACGTATTTATAGTTGCCGAGGTGATAGGGTTGTTTCCCACATTCACTATTTCCACTTGGGGAATGAATTTGTAGTCATAAGTGTGGGCGGGGGGATAGACTGGTTTGCCGAACGCTAAGTCATTTGCGACATTTGAAGCAACATCAGAATATATTAAGGGTGTTCTATCTGAGGAAAGGAGTAGGAATGCTCTCATGCGTTCCACCTGACCTTTTGTGAACATAGTAAGGCAATCGTCATCGGAATAGTCCATATGGTTAACGAACATTTTTGAATCAGTGCCGCACTGGGCTTGTGGATATGTGGGGCATCGTGAGGTGGGTCCTGCTTGCGGGGGAGTGTCTCCAACTTTATCATCAAAGCAAGCGTAGGTAGTTCCTGTCCATGCATCGCCCCAGATATGTCTAAGTCCAAAGAAATGTCCCATTTCATGAACGAGGGTTTTTCCTCTATCAAAAGGAGCATTCCCTCCTGGTAAGGAATGGTATGCTATTGTTACTCCCTGCGGATCATTAGAACCGGGAAATGTAGCGATTCCTAACAGCCCTCCACATGGGTTTATAATCCAAATATTCAAATATCGATTCGGATCCCAGGGATTGGCACCGCCGGAGGCAGAACTTCGTTCTTGCCAATTGTTGGTGGGGTCTAAGCAATTAGCGCCTGTAGTAACTCTATTAATGCCTGTTGTGGGATTTCCGTTGGGGTCTTCCTTAGCCAGCACAAATTCTATTCTTGCATCTCCGTTAAGTGGTAGAAATGGGGTGGGGGTGTTTCCCGTGTTTGCCATTCTTCCTCTAAAAGCGGCATTTAGGGAGTCCAGTTGGGCATAGATCTGAGCGTCAGAAACTTGTTGGTGTTGGGTGGCGGTAAGCACTACGTGGAAGACCACTGGAATCCTGTATATTGTTCTGTCTTCGTGGCGTGCCATCTTTTTCATTTCTAAGTACCTGCCTACTGCGACTTCCAGGTTTTCAAATTTATACACGTTAGCAGAGTCTCTAACAAACACTTCCCATGTGGCACACCGATGGAATTGTTGGGTTTGAGCCCAAACTGAAATTTGAACAGCAGATATAAAACAAAGTAAAATACTGAGAAGTGTTTTAGTCGTTACACTTGTTCTCACATCAGAAACTTTTTGAATTTTTTATAATTATAACGCAATCAAGACATGCACGGTTGGAAATTAAAATCTTTTATCGCTCGCCCAAAATAGTTTTTCTCTCAGGGAAGATATGAAGGAGGATTCAGGTGGTCTGACAAGGTATATGAAGAAAGATGCTTTTTTTATCTCATAAGGCTTTGTGGTTGCTTTATAGACACGGGTGTCCAATGACAGGACTGCCCGTTCAGGGTTAATAAGGCTTACTTCAATGGTTTCGGTATCTGGCACTACTACGGGACGCAGGTTAAGGTTATGAGGTGCTATGGGTGTGATAACAAATGTTTTGGTTTGTGGATGCAGGATTGGACCGCCACAACTGAGGGAATAAGCGGTTGACCCGGTGGGTGTTGATACGATAACGCCGTCTGCTTTGAAGATAGCCAGTCTTTCTTGTCCCAAGACTACCTCCACGGTGATGGTAGCGGAATACTCGCCTCTATATAGGACGAAATCGTTTAATGCGTAGGGCGGGTCTATGCTAAGTTCCTTCCCGTTAACAATTTGCAAGACGCTTCTCTTTTCAATAGCATAGTTTCCTGAGGTCAGGTATGAGATGACACGGTCTGGGTCGCTTGGGTCATTAAGTACGAGATAGCCAAGTTTTCCCATGTTTACTCCCACAATAGGGATTTCTAAATCTTGCACGTATATTAAGGAATCCAGAAGGGTTCCATCTCCGCCAAAGGCTATAAAAAAGTTTGGCTTGATGGATTTTAAGTCGTGATATGACTCAAAGACAAAATTAGTTTTAATATCCAGTGCTTCGGATAGACTTTTTTCAAGGTAAACGCGTATATTGTTGGCAGTAAATCTATTATACCATTTTTTAAGTATTTGTTTTCGTTGGGTGTCTACACGCCGAGCAAAGAAACACACTACCATTGGAACAGCCATTGCATATTAACAAAGATACGAGGTGTGGGAGAAAGGGAAGTGTAAGCAAATCCAATTTCTATTGCATTGATTTGGTAAATAAGCAATTCAAGGGAAATTCCAGTTGAGGGAAGCCAGTGATGAAGCAATTTATGTTTTATGTATCTGCCGTAACTATATGCCAGATCGATGAAGGGTTTAACATAGAAATCAATTTCAAATTTGCCTGATGGATCAAGAACAAAAGGTATACTGATTCGCCAAAGTTTGTATCTCAGTTCATTCTTCATGGTCGCTGTTCCCTGCCCTTCAATAGTTACGAACTCATACCCCCGAGTTTGAAAAAATCCGAATCCGTATAGGGAAGCTAAAACAAATGGCTTGCCTTCTTTGATAAAATGTTTTCCGCTTATGAGGGATAATAAAGTTAGTCGTGGGAACAGGGTTATGCCGTTCATAACAGATAAGTTCAAGGAAGTCAGTTCAGGTCTAAAATTGTAGGACACTATGGAAGCAAAAAGGTTAATGCCTTTCGTTGGCAAGAACATATTATCGGAACCAATATATAGATAGGACAATTGGAAGATTGGTATGCTTAAAACATTGTCATCTTTGCCTATATACACATAAGGATCAACAAGTGTTTTATTTACTTTCCAGAATCGCCAGCCTGCCCTCAATGAAAACCTATGAACAGAACCTATGTTTCTCTGAAAGACTAAATCTGCGTACCATCTGTGTTCAACAGGTTTGTTAGGGCTATATACAAACTCAGTGTTTGAGTATTCATTATGGTTGGCGGGCAGATATGCAAAATTTCTTACGGATGTTCCGATTCTGAAAGAAAATCCTACGTTTTCAAATGTCCACGGTGCATCATAAACAAACTCCAATTTTTTCAATGAGCCGAGAGCGAACATAAATTTAAGCAATTCGCCATTCCATCTGAAATTTTCTCTATAAATGCTAAGTCCCCATATTAGCAATCGTGGATCTGCCTGATATTTCTCAATCCATTCCGTTATGTTCCTATTTGCCCAATCAAGGATTGGAACTGGATACCAATAGAATTTTTCTTCCAAAACAACTTCAAGAGATATTTTATTTTTCCCTACTGAGACCACAATTATCTGAACTCTTTTGAACAGGTTGGTGCATTTGAGGGCATTCTCCCAAGTCTGGATGATTTCTTCATTCAAATCGCATATAGTGTCTCCTTCCTTAACGGGCAACAATCGTTTTATGAAACTTAGTCTTGTTTTTGAGTCATTCGTTTTTTTGATTTTTGTTATAACAAAACAATTTGGTTTAGGTTGTTCTGATGCGAACACTGGGACTGCGAGTAGCAGAGCCAATAAGAGAAAAAGCCTCATGTCTTAAGGTATCTCATCAATGATTCATAGCGTTCTTTATAGAGGTCTTCCATTTCCTTAGAGAACAGGACGTTAGTAACTTTATATCCAAATCTTTCCAGGGAGGCGACGACCCTCCTCACATCCCCTGTATTTATTTTAATAATGACATTGAGGGATGATGACTCTCCCGAGGAAATGCTATCTCTGACCGAAACGCCATATACCTTTGAGCCTTCCGCTTCAATCAGGTGAACTATTCTGGACAGGTCATAGTCCCTATGTGGCACTTCAAGGACAAGTATTGAACTGGCGGTGTCTATGCCCAATTCAATAGCCATGTGCCGTAGCAAGTTCCATACAACCACTGAACCGTGATAATTTTTGTCTATTCCTATTGGAAGGATTGTCAACTGTTGTTGATATACTATTGGCAAGACATCCAACAGTTCGGCATCTGGGTCGGTTAAAGGGACGGGCAAATTAACATCTGCCTCTGTCCTGCCCTGCTTAATTAGTTCCAGAAGGTTGCAGAGCCCTCCATAAACGCCGTTCATGGCAACAGGAACATGAAAAACTTTATGTTTGGTTGCCAACTCAACAACGTCTTTTAAGTCGGTTCCCACATTTACCATTGGTATATCTGTAATGAGATCGCCTATTCTCATAATAAATTTCGTTTTTTTAGGAATTCTTCCATTATCTTATTGAATTCATCTGGGTGTTCCATCATTGGTGCGTGTCCGCATTTGTCAATATAATATAATTCTGCATCTGGAAGCAGTGATTTAAACTCCTCAGCCACTTCAGGTGGCGTTATCTTGTCTTGCTTGCCCCAAATCAGGCAGACTGGTTTATTAATTTTTCCAAGTTCGTTCCTGAGATTATGTTTCATTGCCGAACGACTCATACTGATTAGTCTCAAAGCCTTGTGCCTGTCGTTGACTATGTTATAGACCTCATCAACCAGTTCTTTTGTGGCAACCTTCGGGTCATAGAAGGTATATTCAGTTTTTTCTTTGATGTATTGATAATCTCCACGCTTAGGGTACGACCCCCCGAAGGTGCGTTCATAAAGCCCTGAACTGCCAGTGAGGACGAGAGCCTTGACATCTTCTGGATGTTGAAGGGAATAGACAAGTGCTACGTGCCCGCCAAGGGAATTCCCTACCAGAACAAGGTCTTTTAGGTCTTTATCCCTAACGAACTGATACACAAAGTCAACCAGACCCTGCACCGAGGCTTCCTCCAATGGTAGTTTAAATATCGGAAGCAGAGGAACCACCACTCGTGCTTTGTCCTTAAAATGCCGAATCACACCCTCAAAATTGCTCAGTGCCCCAAACAATCCGTGCAGAAGCAACAGTGTGGCTCCCTCCCCAACGTCAATATATTCATATTTGCCGTCGTTTTGAATCAGCGACCTAACGTCAAACTTGCCATTGTTGTCTTTTTCCACCATTCACTTCAGTGTTTACGTGGTTTATATATTTTGTAACCTGTCTGTAAAATTAAACGTTGTTGTCTCAATGGGAGGCAACCGATAGCAGGAAACCGTATTGTCGCCCATCCTAACTCTATTATAAAGGACGAGGAAGGGAAGCCGATAGTGAATCGTGTTTCATGACCCATGTCACCACCCTTCACACCAATAACATGCATATCATTCAACAACAGGTAATAACTTAGGAACACGAGAACATTTTTTATTTTAATGTCGTGTCTGATTGCCCAGCCATAATACAGAACCCACCACTTATTATTATTTGGGAAATATGACATTCCCAGAGGGATGAAAATCCATGAGCCGTATGGTCTATCCAAATGGGACACCTACCAGCCGTAATTAAATACTAATCGGACACCTGCGGGATAAAGCCCTGCAAATCTGGGATTCTTCTCACTTAGCAAATTTGTCCCTCCAACTACAAATTGCGTTTCCTTCGGAACTCTTTCCTGAGCAATAACACAAACATTAAGCATTACCCAAGCCCAAACGGTTATTATAGCTTTTAGCATTTTTCCACCAAACTTAAATTAAACCGCTGACAGAAAACCCAAAGTCTCAATATAAAGATTATCCCTATTACGGCACTAACCAGGAAAAGAACTTCTTATAATGAGAAGAGTCCTATATGACTTATATTACTTACTTTATGATTAGCCAATCAATGTTTTTTAGGATTTGAGGCAAATTATATGAGGCAAATTATATATAATTACCCTCTCCTCTTATATAACTATGACCACGTATAATTTACCAGCCGGATCAAGCATCTTGTTTAAACTCCCTAAACTATCTTCTTAAGCTTTCCTATAATTCAAATTGGCTTTGAAGGGCACTGCGTTCTGGACGGTATAAGCCGCCGGGCACTTCTTGTTCGCCTCCTCTATAAGCCCTCTTATTACTTCTTCGTCCGCATCTGATTCAACTTCCACCTCCACAAACACCTCTTTGATAACCGGACCCTCTTCAATCTCCATAATTGCTTTCATATTGGCAACACTGCCTCCTTTTATCTTGAATTTCTTGATGTTGACGCCTTTCATAGCAGCGAGAGTCATAAATGTGGTAGCATAGCAAGCAATCATAGAAAAAACACAGAATTGAACTGGGTTAGGATGCTTACCATAACCTCCTGATTGCGGGGGCTGGTCACTAATGATTTCCACTACCCCGCCGGGATATTCTATTTTGCCTTTGAAAAGTCCTTCGTCGGAAAAAAGCCATTCTCCTTCTGCGGCGAAAACCTTTTCAATAGGTGCTTCGCCTCTCTCAACGGCTTCCCTTGATTTTGCCAGTGCTTCCAGATCAAGATTATTCACCCTTCCCATAAGCAAACCTTTTTCACTGTTAGGTTTCGGACGTAATAATTAAAGCCCAGAAACCAGTGTATATTACTTTTCAACAGGATTGCCACTTTGGATCCAAGCGTTGATGCCCCCCTGAAGATTATAAATCTTCTTGAAGCCCATTTGAGCCATTTTCTGAGCAGAGAGCAATGACCTGCGTCCAGAACGGCAATAAACACAATACACCTTGTCTTTGGGAAGTTCGCTAATTTTCTTATCAAAGTCCGGGCTATAGAAGTCAATGTTTTTAGCTCCTTTTATGTGCCCTTCGGCATACTCCTTAGGTGTTCGGACATCAATCAATTCACACGCCCCATTCTCTACAAGCTCCTTGAACTTTTCTACTGTAACATTTTCAATGACTTGTTCCTGAGCTTGTGGTGCTTTGGTCTGGACAGATTGAACTTGCTGTTGGGCTTGTTGATTTGATTGAGCGACCGCTTGTTCGGCTCCTTGATTCCCACAAGATGCCAGAAAAATCCCGCCAACCACGAGAGTTAAAAGAATTTTCCTCATTTTCCTGTGATTTTTTAGTATGAACACTTACATTTTTTTTTTCGTTCCATCATTTAAAATAAAGCCCCCTTAACCTCGCTATAACCACTCTATATAACTTTGGTTTCGCACTATGGCTCGCAATGTTCAATTAAAAGGCACGATTCGGGAAGCGATAACCCTTGCTATTCCTATCATTATAGCCAACACTGCTTGGACTCTGCTTTCTGTTGCAGACACTGCATTCGTCGGGCGACTGGGCACTGACCCGCTCGCTGCAATAGGCATCATCTCATCTCTGGACTTTCTGTTTGCTATAGTCCTTTTCGCTCTGGGAAGTTCTTCGCAGATAGCCATTTCCAGATTTCAGGGTGGACAACAAACTTCCAGAATACCTCATGTGTTCTGGAATAGTATTCTCATGCTTTTATTAACCGGATTTATTCTTTCGGTGGTTGCCTTCGTTACTGTTGAACTGGTTTTGCCACACTGGATTTCTTCTTTTGGTGTCCTATCTGCAATTAAAGATTACATGAGAGTTAAGATTTTCTCATATCCATTAATCGGTATCTATGCAGGGTTGCGGGCTTTACTCTTTGGGAACGCCATCACTTATCCCTTCGGCATAATCGCCGTGTTCATAAGCCTTTTAAACA
>JAADEI010000103.1 GCA_013153515.1 Chlorobiota bacterium
TCGCTCCGGGAGTAAACCTCCTGTTTTTCCTTAGTGAAACAATTGCAAAATTTATAAACTTTTTTGATTTCAATATCGGCATTAAGGAAATTCACCACGTTCACAAAAAAGACGCTCCCAGTGGAACGGCTATCACAATAGCCAACAAGATAATTAACAATAGCAAGAAGTTTAGAAAATGGGAATTAGTAACTCACAAAAAGATTGTTTCTGCAGAAACACTCCCTATCTATGCGGTCAGGGAAGGCGAAGAAGTCGGAACACACATCATTTCTCTGGAAAACGAGTTGGAACGGCTTAAAATTGAACACAACGCCCTGTCGCGAGATGTGTTTGCCCTCGGTGCCCTTGAAGCAGCAAAATGGTTAGTAAATAAAGAATCTATAAATAAATCGGGCTTTTTTACCGTTGAAGATTTTTACAGAGAAATTCTTAGATAAATGAAGAAAATTTGGCAAAAAATTAAGAAGGGGTACTATAAATTGCCTTATTGGGTAAGGGAATGGGTGATTCCCATACTTATAATCCTTGCAATAAGAGAATTCGTTGCTGCCCCTTATCGGATTCCAACCACAAGCATGGAAAACACTTTGTTAGCAGGAGACTTCGTTGTAGTCTCCAAGATAGCCTATGGTCCAAGAATCCCTCAAACCATAGGAATTCCTTTCACACACCAAGAAATCCCATTCACCGGAATAAGGTCATACATTCCAATTGAGATATTACCTTACATGCGTCTGCCGGGATTAGACACCGTTAAGCGGGGCGACATCTTCGTGTTCCTCTATCCCAACGACACCCTCCATCCAGTGGACAGAAGAATGCACTACATTAAAAGATGTATAGCAGTTCCTGGCGATGTCCTTGAAATTAAAAAGGGAGAGGTTTATGTGAATGGGCAATTGCAACTGTCTCCACCAAAAGCCTTATACCTACACTTTGTGTTTACCCAAAATAATGCCCCTATTAATCCAGTATATCTGGAACAATTAGACATAAAACTCCTTGGACAACTCAACATAGGGTCATTCTTAATGCTTATGACCAAGGAGTCGGCTCAACGACTGCAAAACCTACCAATCATAGAAAAAGTTATCAGATTAACAGATGAGCCCCAAAAATTAGGATTACCAAACCTCCCCTTTTATCCTCCCCCATTAGCACTGTTCCCTCACAGCCCCAATTTTAAATGGAATCTTGACAATTATGGACCGATTAAAATACCCCGGAAAGGACAAAAAATAGAACTGACGCTTGAAAATTTGCCACTATACAAAGATGTAATCACACGACATGAGGGACACAAACTTGAAGTTAAGGATAGTGTAATCTATATTGATGGAAAACCTCAAAACTATTACATACCGGAAATGAATTACTACTGGGCGATGGGGGACAACAGGCACGACTCACAGGATTCCCGTTATTGGGGCTTCGTCCCGGAAGACCATCTTGTCGGAAAAGCCTGGTTCATAATGTTTTCCTGGGACTCAAACGCTCCTTTCTGGAGAAAAATAAGATGGAACAGAATTTTTAAATCAGCACAACAATGAGCGTGAGAGTAAGATTCGCTCCCAGTCCAACAGGTCCATTACATATAGGCGGGGTCAGAACAGCACTTTTTAATTACCTGTTTGCAAAAAGAAATAATGGAAAGTTTATTTTAAGGATTGAAGACACGGACAGGAGCAGGTATGTGCCCGGTGCAGAAGACCACATTAAAGAATCTTTGAAATGGCTTGGGATTCAATGGGATGAGGGTCCTGACGTAGGCGGACCTCTGGGTCCTTACAGGCAGTCTGAAAGGGTCAATATCTATAAAGATTATGCCGAACTACTTGTTAAAAAAGGGCATGCCTACTACGCATTTGATACTCCCGAAGAATTAGAGGCATTCAGGGAAAGACTACGCCGGTCGGGAGTGCCCAATCCACAATATAATTCCATCACAAGGCAATATATGCGTAATTCTTTGACTTTGCCTACAGAAGAAGTTAAAAGACTAATTGAATCTGGGACTCCCTATGTGATTAGGATAAAAGTTCCTCGCAACAGGGAAATAAAATTCTATGACGTCATCAGAGGATGGGTATCCTTTAACTCCAATGAACTGGACGATAAAGTGCTTTTCAAAAGCGACGGGTTCCCAACATATCATCTTGCCAATGTGGTTGACGACCACTTAATGGAAATAACCCATGTTATCAGGGGGGAAGAGTGGATTCCTTCAACACCGATTCACGTCTTGCTTTATGAATTTTTTGAATGGGACATGCCACAATTTGCCCACTTGCCTCTTATCCTGCGTCCCGATGGCAAAGGGAAATTAAGCAAGAGAGCCGCTATTGAATCGGGATTTCCTGTATATGCAATCAAATGGACAGACCCACAAACCAATGAGGAAAATCCGGGATTCAGAGAGATAGGCTTCATCCCAGAGGGATTAATTAATGTTCTTGCATTATTGGGCTGGCACCCTCCCGAAAACAGGGAAATTTATACCATTGATGAACTGATTAAGTATTTTGAACTTGAGCGTGTTGGCAAAAGTGGGGCACAGTTCAACTTTGAAAAAGCCAAATGGATCAATCAACAACACATTCTAAAATTATCTCCTGAAAGGCTTATGGAATATGTCCGTCCATTTTTAAAAGAATACTTTCCCGATGGCATTGAAGAATCAAAACTATTGGAAGCAATGCTTGTGATGAGAGAACGGGGAACCACCATAAAGGAAATTCTTGAATTGGTTAAATCGGTTTTTGAACGTCCAGACATTGAGCAAGTGATTAATCTTCTTCCTGATTGGAGCGATCGAATCAAATCTGCTCTGGAAGACTTCATTAATTATATTGAATCACAGGACATTGACTCATCGCAAATCCCTAATAAAATCAAGGAGATAGCGAAGAAGTGGGAACTCAAGAAGGGTAAATTTATGTTAACTATAAGGGTTGCCTTGACGGGACAGAAAGCCGGTCCTCCACTAGGCGAACTGATGGCACTCATTGGGAAAGATGAAGTGATTAATCGTTTAAAACGCGTTTTGAATGCCAAGGAAGAAGGGAAGCAGGTTTAGACCAAGTGATTCCAGAATTAGCATCACTATCACTCCGGAAGGAAAGATCATTCACCACATGGACATTAACTCCTTAAATGCTTATCTAAACAAGGAGGTTGACGATCCCAGGTTGAGGGGCAGGGAATGGAATCCCGACGCATCAGCTCCAACCATTATTCTTGCATATATGAGTTTCTTGCCCCCCGAAATTGCCATCAACCACCTAAGACGCGATTTGGAAACCAGAGGGGTGATCATCTTAGATGCAATGGACCAAGCACTGCCCCCGGAAATAGTTGAAGCCGTTGAGAGGGAGCAACCTGACCTAATCGTTGTTGTGATTAATGAACAAGATGCAAAAGAATTGTTGTCCAGATTATATGATACATTGAAAGAACAAAGTCATAATAGAGTTATAGTTGCGGGTTCCATTTCCAGAAGTATTCTACCAACTAACACATGGCGAATGGTTTCGAGACCCGTAGCTCATTTAATCCAACGACATATTAAGGAGCTAATTGAAGAACTACGTAAAGTCAGGGAGTCACAATAATACTTAACTATTTCATCTGAGATATCACAAATAGTACTAAGTAAAATAAACGGATGAGACAAAAGACCTGTATAAATTACGAAAATTCACATAATCCTTCTTTGCTTGCACAGAAGCAAAGTAAATGTACTCAACTATCCCATGATTAGTAGATTTAAACTTTCTGCCTTTTGATAATTTTTGCTTATTTTTGTAACAAAACTAAGAACCATGACGGAAATGGCTGCAACACAAACAAAGCCTTTCCCAAGGGATGCGGCAAACCTGGGGTTTTGGGGAATAATCTTGGTCTTGGCAGGCACAATTATTAGTTATATTCCTATCATATCCCTTTTAGGTGGGCTTGCATCTCTGGCTGGTGGAATAATGAGTCTGATTGCCTACTTCAAACTAGCAGAGGCTTGGAAGGATGAAAAGGTCAAGCATTACACTATTTGGTTAATTGTGTCTATAGGGATTATGGTTGTTCTTGCCATCATAGGTAGTATAATAATAAGTATTGGCATGGCTGCTGGGGCAGCTTCTGTGATTGACACGACAAATCCACAACAGATGGACCCAACAGTATTTATAAGCCTTCTTCTCGGTGCCGGAATTATGGGAATTATAGGGTTCTTAATCATTTTAGCAGGACTTATTTTAGTAGGTTTCTTTTACTATAAACTTTACGAGAGAATAGGTGAAGTTAGCGGAATTTCTGAATTCAAAACGGCGGGTCTTTTAACATTAATAGGTGTTCTAACTGTGGTATTGTTAGGTTTGGGCATTTTAATTTCATTTGTCGGAACTGTTTTCGCTGTGATAGCGTGGGCGAAGGCTCGTCAAGTGACTGTTGATTATAAAGTTGAAGATTGATATATCTGATTTGATCAACCCAGTTTGCTATCCTAATAAGTATCCAAATTGAAAAATAGTGAATAATAACAGTAGGCTGTTCCCCATACGAATTGTTAATCTTGGTATATGGGGTACAATCATTATGTTATTAACGAACGCAATTAGTATTTTTAATCTGTTTTCTATTTTAGAGATGGTCAGTACTATTGTTTACATCGGTGGGTTTCTAATGCTGGCTATTGCTTATTTCAAGCTATCAAAAGAATGGGAGGACAAATCACTGAGAACGTGGTCGCTGATTTATGTTGTAGCACAATTGCTCGTTTTCCTTAGCATCTATCTTGCAATAGTTTTCATAATGTCAGCATTCCAAGGTGCGTATTCTGCCACGGTTTATTCAGAAGACCAAAGTTCTTTGTCCGAGTTTTTCTCTGAATTGGGAATTTTAGATTTTTTTGTCGCTTTTGCGTTAGTGTGGGGTGCCTTAGCCTTTTTAGGCTTTACTATATATAGGATAAACAAACATATTAGCGAAAAAAGCAGGATTGACGATTTTAGAACCGCAGGCATTATACTACTTATCGGATACCTAACGTATCTATTTGTCATTGGTAGCCTCTTGGTCTTTGTGGGCAATATCTTCCAAATTGTTGCATGGGCAAAGGCAAAAGATAACATTACGAACAAAGTAACTTATCTTAGTGGTCAATAAATTCAACCAACTATGTAAAAAAACACAACATGCAGGATCAAAAGGATGTTCCTAAGGACATTGCCATGAGAGGCTTATTAGCTGTGCTCCTATTTATTATTAGTATAATTGTAGGCTTATTGGTTTCAAACCTGGATTCATTTGCTTTGGAATTAATCAGTAATCTTCTATGGTTTTTTAGCATTTTGTTTTTCGCAGTGACAGTGATAAAATTAGGTGAACTATGGCATAAAAAACAATTAAAGTTTTTAGGATATATATTCATTATCAGTGCTGTTTTGTTTGGTGTTACTGAAACGGTCTTAGATGAACTACACGAACAGAAGTATTCTAATATCTACCAAATGCCAGAATCAGAAATTGACCCTAAAAGCCCAGAATTTTTAGAATATGCCAAGGACGTCATAATCATGTTATTGTTGGTCTTTGTCAACATACTTGTATTATCCGTTATTGCATACTTTATATACAAGACCATAGGGGAAGTGAGTGGAATAGATGAATTCAAAACTGCCGGGTTCATTTTCTTAATTAGTGCGTTAACACTAATTTTCTTGATAGGCATCATAGGTTTTGGGCTTGGTTTAATGCTTAGCCTTTATGCATGGGGCAAAGCCCTATATCAAGCCGTTGAAAACGAAAAAGAGTCTAATCTCCACACTTAAATTTAAAGAAATTCGTTATCTTCATCTTTAAAATAGAGTTTCTATGATGGAAGAAACACAACTCGGTAAGCCGATTCCGAAGACGGTAGCAGACATTGCATTCATTGGCACTGACTTAATTCTTCTGGCTATTATCGTTCAAGTTACGAGATTTTTCCCATCTCTGGAACCTATTGCCAACTATGCACTGCTGGGCATCCCAATTGGGATTGTAATCCAATTGATAGCATATTTCAAATTAGCCAAGGAGTGGGAAGATGCTAAAACAAGGGCTTATGCCCTTGCTTATGCCCTGTCTCTCGGCTCTTCCTTTTTCATGTTAGCCATTTCGGCTGTGGTGATATATTTATCCTTGCCTGAAGGAACGCAGGGAATAGGGCTACTGGAATTCATAAAATCCCTGCCAGACCTTGGGTTTGAAGTTATATTCATAATTTTTCTAACTTATGTTACCTTCGTGGGTGATGGATTAATGTTCTACATGCTACACAAGCATCTGCACGAAGTCTCTGGAATCAAGGAATTCAGGACGTCTGGGTTATTAATGCGTATCGGGACACTCCTTCTCATTGTAGGGATTGGAATTTTGCTTATCATTGCTTCACTTGGGTTGCAGATACTACTTTGGGGGAAGATTAAAGGGCAGTATGAACAAGATTCTTTTTAGGGTTTAAAGCACTGTGTACACAGAGTATTAAAAAGAACAAGGGAATTTAACAAAAACTCTGTGTAACTTCCTTTTTACTCTAAGAAACTTTGTGACCTAAAAACAAAATATCTTATAAGTTACTAACATTAAAGCAAGAAAGAAGCGGAAGAGACAGCACTTTGTCAATGAGGGGATAATGGCAGATGAGTGTAGCGACCCTTAGGAAATTGTGAATCTATAGAACCCTTTGCATAATTCACTAAACCCTCTCACATACAATTTAATTACAAAACAATACGCCCATAATGACCAATAAATCACTGCCCAATAGCCAAATAAATAAAACTAACACAAGAATTATTTATATATACATTGCAGATTTGCCCTATTTTTTATTTGTGCAAAAGGCTCCTATATAATAAAGTAAGAAGCGGTTTAAGGTCCTGAGCCAACAACTAAGCCAGCCAAGAACTCAAACATTGTATATAGGTTGAATTGCATATTATAAAATTTTCAAATTCTGAATTTTCTATGTGATTATAAGCAACCTGCTTGCGTGTAAATCTTGCAGATTACTTATGTCCCTTATATCCTATTTCTGCAAGGATTTCTCTGCTTATGATAAGTTTTTGTATTTCGGAAGTTCCTTCGCCTATTGTAGCCAGTTTAGCGTCTCTGTAGAATTTTTCAACCATAAATTCTTTGATGTATCCATATCCGCCGTGGATCTGGACTGCTTCGTTGGCTACTTGGACAGCCACTTCGGAAGCGAAGTATTTAGCCATGCTTGCCCACTTGCCCCCTTTCCCTGTTTTAATTTTTTCCTGTGCGGCTTTATATGTTAATTGCAGTGCGGCGTCTATGTTAGTAGCCATTTCAGCCAGTTTGAAAGCGATTCCTTGAAACTCGGCGATTGGCTTACCGAATTGTTTTCTTTCCTTGGCGTATTGCTTTGCCCGCTCGTACGCCCCAAGGGCTATTCCGACGCTTAGTGCAGCGATTCCGATTCTGCCGCCGTCAAGGACCGCCATTGCTTGCTTGAACCCTTCTCCCACTTCGCCTATTCTCCATTCATCAGGGATTCGGCAGTTTTCAAAAATAACTTCTGTTGTTTCGGAAGCCCTCATCCCCAGTTTGTCTTCTTTCCTGCCGGCATACATTCCCGGTGTTCCCCTTTCAACGGCAAAAGCAGTAATGTTTTTTCCTTCGCCTGTTCGTGCCATCACAACAACTATGTTCCCGCTCTTGCCGTGGGTTATAAAAGTTTTTGAACCATTTAGTATCCAATGGTCGCCATCTCGTTCGGCTCTTGTTCTAAGGCTTGCGGCGTCGGACCCCGACTCTGGTTCTGTTAATGCCCAAGCACCAATCCATTCCCCGGAAGCCAGTTTAGGAAGCCATTTCTTCTTCTGCTCTTCATTTCCGAAAAGCAGGATGTGTCCAGTGCATAGGGAATTATGGGCTGCGACGGACAGTGCAATGGACGGGTCCACCTTTGCCAGTTCAATAATAGCGTCAATGAGTTCAAAGTAAGTTAGTCCGGGACCGCCGTATTCTTCCGGTACAAGCATTCCAGTGAGTCCCAACTTGCCCATCTCAGGAAAGAGTTCAACGGGGAAATACTGTTCTTCGTCCCATTTAAGGACGTTTGGTGCGATATGCTTTTCAGCAAATTTCCTGACTGTTTCTGCGACCATCTGTTGCCTCTCGGACCTTTTAAACTTCATAATCCTTTTATTTTTCGTAGTGAACAATTGAGAAGATGTTTTCTGAGTATTTTGCAAGGATTTCCCGACCTGCAAGAAAATCCAGTTCCACAAGGAAAAGGAACCCTGCTACCTGACCACCCAGTTTCTGGACCAGTTGAGCGGCAGCCTCTGCCGTTCCGCCAGTGGCAAGCAGGTCATCGTGAATGATTACTCGTTGTCCGGGCTGGATAGCATCACTGTGCATCTCAATAGTTGCAGTTCCATATTCAAGGTTATAGGACACGGCTACTGTGTCGCCGGGCAACTTGCCCACTTTCCTCACCGGAACGAAAGGCAATCCAAGGTTGAAGGCTACCGACGGACCGAAGAAAAAGCCCCTGCTTTCAATCCCGGCAATGACCTCTCCATTCCAGTCTCTCACAACTGATTCAAAAGTGCGTATGATTTTATTGCACACTTGCGGGTTCCTCAAAACAGGCATTATGTCCTTGAACAAAATCCCCTTCACTGGGAAGTCTGGAATCTCCCTTATTAACCCTTTAACCTCCTGTTCCAACTCCTTTATGTTCATATTGCAAACCTACACAATTTTGACAATAAAACCCCCTATGTTCAATGGTGGGCATTAGCAAGAGCCCTAACAAAAACGAACATTA
>JAADEI010000138.1 GCA_013153515.1 Chlorobiota bacterium
AGTGGCAAAGGAGTTTTGGATTTGAAAGCTTTTATTCTTTTATTAGCCAGTTCAACGTATTCGGCATTTATATCATAGCCTATATAGAACCTCTTTGTTTTAATTGCGGCAATTGCAGTCTGTCCACTTCCCATGAATGGGTCCAGAACCACTTCCTCTTCAAAAGTGTAGAGTTGAATGCAGCGATAAGGCAGTTCAATAGGGAACGGTGCCGGATGCCCTATTTTCTTTGCAGATTCAGCGGGAAAGGTCCAAATGCTTTTGGTGAATTCTAAGAATTCTTCTCTTGTAATTGTGCTTTTTCTTTTTTGGGGATTTTTTCTTGTAAAAGTCTCCTTTGAAAAGACCAAGATGTATTCATGAACATCTCGCAACGTGGGGTTTGATGCGGACATCCAGCTGCCCCAGGCGGTGGACGGACTGGCACTCGCAGATTTATTCCATATAATTTCGCCACGCATTAAGAATCCAACATCCAACATGTCTTCTATGATAAATGAATGCAATGGGATATATGGCTTCCTGCCTAAGTTAGCAACGTTTATGCAAGCCCTTCCACCGGGAACTAACACACGATATACTTCTTTCCAGACACGTTTCAGAAAAGTCTTATATTCGTCAAGTGTCAGGTCTTCATCATATTCCTTGCCCACATTGTAGGGCGGTGAAGTAACCATCAGATGAACGCTATTGTCAGGAAGCACGTCCATTCTTTCACTACTCTTGCAAAATATGGTATTCAACACTGATTCGGGTATGGGATTTTCAATATACTTAACTTTTTTTTCTTTGGGTAATTCTTTGTATAATTTGCTTGAGTAGAATGGTGTTGAGTCGTGATTGATGCGTCCGGGCGTTCCGAAGGGACTCGTTCGCGTCCCTTTCCTGAGTTTATTGTTATCCTTCATTTCTCAACAATTTCAAGAACGTCTCAGCCTTTTGTTCATAGGTAGGTTGACGACTGGCAATATCAATGAGTTTGCCCAGCTCTCTTTTGGTTTTCATCCCGGAGAAGAATTCAGAATCATCTGTAAGTAAGCGGATTATCTCTTGTTTTAATTCTTCATAAGTGTCAAATCGGAAGAATCCTTTATACTGTGTTGCTTTAATGTTATCCTGGTGTGTTGGGTCATCTAAGGGTTGTGGATTAACGGAATAAAAACCTTGCAGAATGCCATTTTTCCTTAGCTGGTCAACTTTGTCATAGTAACTTCTTGTTATAGGAGTATTACCTAAAACAATTATTGGAATCTTGGCGGATTTGAGGTTAGAAACCCTTATATTTATGGCTTTGCCTATTGCTTTTAACATCGTATCTGACCTTAGCAAGCTTGGATTTCCTTGATGAGTAGTATAATCACCTATACACCAAAGAGTCCCTGTTCTCGGATTATATTCCCAATTCCAAACAATAGACATTTTAACTTCAACAATCATTAAAATGTTTTCTGCTCTCTGAAACCTGTTATCTGTCTTGCAAATAGCTACATCAGCTGGTGACTTTTTAGATAAGCCAATTTCTTCGCAAACAACACCTTGCACAACGAAAAGATTCATTCCCTTAGCAATTGGTTCTAAAAGGCTTTTCGTCCATTTTTCGGTGAAGCTTCCGACAAAGGCATTCCTGCTTTGTAACGTAGTCTTGCGTCCTTTATATCCCCTTTCCCAATAGGCAACATACCTACCGTCATCTGTCACGTAAAAAAGTTGGTCTGGGACAGCGATTTCCAGCGTTCTTACGAAAAATTCCCTTTCAACATCCGTGTTCCATAAAGTAAACACATCCATAGCCAAGGTATTACTATTTATTCACACTTTTTCTTTATCTCGCTATATCATAAAGTTACACTAAAAGAAGAACTATTCAGTATTGTGATTTCACGAAAGGGCATTTTCACACATCTGGCGAACCGCTTCCCTGATAGGGATTCTGTCTTGGAAGATAGCCGACCCGGCGATGAGGACATCTGTCCCTGCCTTAACCAATTCGCCTGCATTCTCAATGTTCACACCGCCATCTACTGCAATAAGCACATTATGACCTTCCCTATCAATTAATTCTCTCAGGCGATTGATTTTGGACAGGGATGTGGGGATGAATTTTTGCCCGCCGAAACCGGGATTAACACTCATTATCAGAACAATGTCAACGAAAGGCAGAACTTCGTAAGTCTGTTCAAGGGGAGTGCCGGGGTTGAGGGCAACGCCCGCCTTAATCCCTAAGGATTTAATTTGCTGGATAGCTCTGTGGATATGCGGAGTGGCTTCCACGTGAACATATATTAGGTCTGCACCGGCTTCCGCAAATTGATTTATATATCGTTCCGGTTGCACAATCATCAAATGAACATCAAGAAACAGGTCGGTAGCCTTCCTGATAGCCTTAACAACTGGGATTCCGAAGGATATGTTTGGAACGAAGACGCCGTCCATAACATCCAGATGAAGCCATTCAACAAACGGTTCCACTTCCTTTATGTCCCGTTCTAAACAAGCAAAATTGGCACTTAATACAGAAGGAGATACGATAACCGACCGAGGTTTTGCGTTACTATTCATAATACGCAAATATAAATTGGCATAACTAATTTTGTTAAAACCGATGAGCCATGATCACACATATTAAAGAGAAAGATGAGCTGAAGACCACAGAACTCATATCATTTAAGAAACGACGGTTCCTGCCGGAAAATGAGAAACTGGAAAGTTTTGAGGCAGTAAAGAAATACATAGATGACCTGCTTTCCAGAAAGATAGACACCACTGAAGACCTTAAGAAGTGGCTTCACGATAGGGAGGAACTGGAAAACGTTCTTTTCGAACGCATGGATAGGAAATATATAGCCTTCACAAGAGAGGCTACAAATCCGCAACTCTGAAAAGAGGATGAAGAGTATTTCAGCAAAGAGGGTATTCCATTTTTGGAAAGCAAACACCACCTTGACCAATTTTACTTATCACAACCCTTGCGAAAAGAATTGGAGGGAGAAATTCCCGGGATAGACCTATATCACCGAAGGTTAGAAACAGATGTGGAGATATTCCGCAAAGAAAATATTCCTTTGATTGAGAAGGAAAGGAAGTTAGGCAATGACTACTCTGAGTTGATGGGTAGCCTGACCATTGAATGGGAAGGCAAGGAACTAACCCTTTCACAGGCTCAAAAACATTTAAGACAGGAGAAAGATAGGTCTAAGCGTGAACAGTTATATGTTTTGATAAACGAGAAAGTGCTTTCGCATAGGGAAGACTTTCATAAACTGCTTGATGAACTAATCGCCTTGAGGCATCAGATTGCCCAAAACGCAAGATTTGAAAATTATATTCAATACAAGTGGAAATCTTTGCACAGATTTGACTACACCGTGAAGGACAATAAGGACTTTCACAGAGGCGTGAGCAAATACTTAAAGCAAAAACTCACTCAATACTATGGGATTATTCAGGAAAGGCACGGTGTCGACACGCTGAAACCCTATGACGTAGTGATCACTAACCCAAGGAAAGGGGAACCACGCCTGAAAGGGACACAGGACGACTTCATCAAGATAACCATTGATATTCTAAGGCTTGTCCATCCCGATTTCGCTCATTACATTTCCTATATGGCGGAGCACGGCTTCCTTGACCTGTTTGCAAGGAAGGGCAAAGCACCAGGGGGATATAATCTTACACTTAGGGAAATTGGAATCCCATTCATCTTTATGAATGCTTCTGGTTCGCTCTCTGACGTGAGGGTCATCATTCACGAAGCAGGACACGCAATCCATGATTTCCTTACGCGAGATATGGAGTTCTCTTTCCAAAAGGAATTCCCACTTGAAATAGCAGAATTCGCTTCCCAAGGTATGGAATACCTCACAATGAAAAATTGGCATTTATTCCTTGCCGACAAAGACGATTATAGGACTGCTGTTGAAGAGCAATTGGCGGGAGCCCTCAGATTATTGTCGCATATAGCAACCATTGACGCATTCCAGTTATGGCTGTATGAAAACCCGAATCATTCTTGGGAAGAGAGGGAAAACGCTTGGTTGAACACGGTCAAGCAATTCCAACCTGACATAGTGGACTATTCAGGATTTGAAGATTTCAGACAGACCAGATGGATGCAGCAACTGCATATCTTTGAAGTGCCTTTATACTATATAGAGTATGGCATCAGCCTGTTGGGTGCCTTGCAACTCTATAAGAATAGCCTAAGGGATTATGAACATGCCGTGGAAGGATATAGGAAAGCCCTGAGTCTTGGATACACACGGAGCCTGCCCGAACTATATGATGCAGCAGGATTAACTTTCTATTTCGGAGAGAACAAAGTGAAGGACATTTCCGAGTTTGTGTGGGATAGGCTTTCTGAAACGATTGCTGAGGAATTGCCTGCTTAAGGCATACGTTCCAGCGTTAGTGTTATTGCCGTATCTTTAACATAATTATGAAGCGTGGTGTTATAACTACTACTCTTGACTGGGGGCATCCGCCTCGCCGACTCTTTGAGCGTATGGTCTCTTTAATGCGTGTGGTTTTTGAACTGATGGCAGAGGAGTATTCCACCGATGAGATAATAGAACGGTTTGGGGACCCAGTGTGGGTTCAGAGCCTTGGCTGTGTCGCAGGGTTTGATTGGAACGCCAGTGGTTTGACCACCACACTGATGGCTGCTATCAAGATAGCCATTGAACCAATGGGAGATGAACTGGGCATTGCAGTATGTGGCGGGAAAGGTAAGACAAGCCTTAGAACACCTGAACACATAAAGAAATGGGGAGATAGATGGGGTTTAAGTGAACAAATTGTTAATAGGCTAATTAAGACTTCCCGACTTACCGCAAAGGTTGATAACAATTTGATTCAGGATGGTTTTCAGATATATCATCATAATTTGATTTTTGACAGTCGGGGCAACTGGGCAGTTATCCAGCAGGGGATGAACACAGGGATTAGGCGGGCACGCCGATACCACTGGGCAAACGCTAATCAATTCCTTGATGACCCACATTCCGCCATCCATAGCACCATAGCCCTGTCAAAAGTTTTGAATGTGGCTTCAAAAGAAAGTGCACAAAACAGAACAATTTCCCTGCAGTGGATCAACAATCCGACAACCGTTGAAAAGGACATAAAACTTATTGAAAATGTCCAGAGTCGCCTGAGCCATAAAAAGACATATAAAGCAAAGGGCTTGACCCTATTTGAGAGTGCTGTTGCACCAGTTGAATTTAAATATCATCCTGTTGTTAAAGAAAATTTCTTTTTAAGTCCATACGTCAAGAAAGTTCTATTGAGGCTTGCCAGAAACCAAAAGCCATCATCATACATTGAACTATTGCTTAAGGAAGGCGTTGGACCGGCAGTGGTCAGGGCTCTCGCCTTAACAGCAGAAGTCATCTACGGTGCCAGACCTAGTTATAAAGACCCTGCCAGATACACCTTTGCCCATGGGGGGAAGGACGGCACACCGTTCCCTGTAGCCTACGCCACCTACGATAAAACCCTGTCTATACTGTCCAAGGCAATAAGGAAGGCACCTGTGGAAGACAAAAGCATTTTAAACAAAAACCTTAACTTTGTGGCACAACGAATACTAAAAGGTCAGTAAATGCATATCAGAAGCCGACTTGTGTCCTTAGCAGTGACCGCACTCTTTGTCAGACCCATTATGGCGGGGGGCGGTCCCTTCCTCACAGACGCCCTGTCCATAGCAGCGGGGAAAACGTATTTATTCACTTCATCTGCTTTGAGTGTGAGCGATAATCCCGCTAACCTCGCTAATCTTACTGATCCATCGCTTGGATTTAGCATCAGCCAGTTCTATCTCGTCAAGGGTCTTCAGCAAGGGGCGTTTGCCTTTGCATATCCAGCATATAAAGGCAGTGCGGGGCTCAGCCTGTTGTATTTCGGAGATGCCCTTTATAACGAAAGACAGGTTGGGCTTGCCTATGGCTATCAAATTGACCCTGAGGTTGCTTCCATGGGAGTCAGGTTAGTCTATCAACAAGTTTCCCTTAGGGAATATGGTACTGTTAGTGGATTGACTGCCGACATAGGCATTTCAGCCAAATTAAAGAAGTTCACCTTTGCAGGGCACATTTTCAATGTCTTTCAAACTCGTCTTGCTCAATATGCCGATGAACGATTTATGTCTCAGGTTGCTTTCGGTGTGGCATATAAAAGTTCGGAGTATCTAACTTTTGCTACGCAGATTGATAAGCCTCTTGTCGGCAAGCCAACGTTCAGAGCAGGAATCAGGTTCACTCCTACGGAAAAGTGGCTTTTTGCAGTGGGGGGAGGCGGTTCACCATTCTACGGAACGCTTGGGATAGGCTTGAATCTTAGCAATTTCAAAGCGGTTTTGGGCATTGCACAGCACCTTTATCTCGGCACGCAAGCCCATCTATCTGTATTCTGGACATTTGGTAAGAAACAAGAACAAGGCAAGGAAGAATGAGTAGTGGCAAGGCAGTTGTAAGTTTTCTGGTCAGTATATTGCTAATTGGCGTAATTGATATATATGCTCAGGACACTATTAAAATCCAAGATGTCATTCAGGAGACCATAGAGGATCAGCCCGGTGCCTCTGAATTCAATACGTTCCTTGAAGAATTGGAATTGCTCAGAGAGAAACCCATTAATCTGAACAAGGCATCTCACAAGGACCTTGAGCAACTGGTTGAGTTCGGTCTGCTCTCGCCTCAGGACGTTCAGCAAATAATCCAATACAGGAAAGAAATTGGGCGATTTTCGGACGTGGGGGACTTGCAGGTAATCCTTGATAGTGCTACTTTCCAGAAAGTTCTGCCCTTTGTTTCAGTGAAAAGCAATGTGTTCGTGCCTTCTGAACTGGATAAATATGTTCGCACGGGACGCCATCAAATAATAATCCGTGGACAAAGGCTCTTAGAGAAACAAGCCGGATACTTCCTTTCTGAAACAGATTCCCAGCGGTTCCTCGGCTCGCCTTGGAGAATTTATCTCAGATACCAATTCAGGCATAGCCTCATCTCTTGGGGATTCACTGGGGAGAAGGACCCTGGAGAGCCATTTTTTAAATATCCCAACAGTCCAAAGTGGTATGCCCCGTGGAAAGGCTTTGATTTCTATTCAGCCTATTTGGAAGTGAAGCCGGGGAATGTCGTCAGGAGAGTAATAGTAGGGGACTATGAGGTCCGCTGGGGGCAGGGACTGGTCGCTTGGACAGGCTTCGCCTTCGGGAAATCTTCCTACGTGATGACTTTCAAAAGGGTTGGGTATGAACTGAAACCCTACACATCGGTTAATGAAACCAGATATTTACGTGGGGCGGCGGCAACAATCCAATTTGGTCCTGTCAGAACAACGCTTATAGCCAGTTCCAAATGGTTAGACGCATCAATCCGAACAGTGAACGATTCCCTTGATGAAGATTCTGCTCTCATAGTTACCTACTTCAACGAATTCGGATATCACAGGAACTGGGAGGAAATATCAAGGAAACACAACTTTAATCAAAAAATTATAGGAGGCAGGGTAGCTTATGAATTCACCGGTGGAAACGTTGGAGTTCACGTCCTGCACACTAAGTTTAGCATACCTCTCGGAAAGACATACACAAAACTTTATAATATGTATGACCTCAGGGGAGACAGATTGACTAATATAGGAGCCAGTTATGAACTGACCCTTGGCAGTTGGCACCTCTTCGGGGAAGCTGCACTATCATCACCGGGGAAATATGCTCTCATTACAGGAGTTCTTGCTGCTCTGGACAAACACACCGACGTCGGAATAGTTTATAGATACTACGACCCGCAATACAGACACATCATAGGAAGACCATTCGGAGAGTATTATCGGGGCTACAATGAAGAAGGATTATATCTCGCCTTTCAACTAAGACCCGTCAGGGCATTCACCATCAGTGCTTATCTTGACCTCTACAGACACCCGTGGCTCAGGTACGAACGGGATGCACCAACCAGAGGATATGATTACGTTATCAGAGTGGAATATAAACCTGCCCGAAGAACTCAACTATACCTGCTTCTGAAAGACGAAACAAGAGAAGAGAACTACTGGAAAACCAGATACACACAGCCCATCGGGGAACTCGTCCCAGTTAGATATGGATACTTCCGAATCCATCTCAAACACGACATCAATAGAAACATCTCATACAGAGCTAGATTCCAAACTTCCCTCTATCACGTCAAACCAGACGAACCAGAACGGGGATACATGATCTACAACGAAATAAAATATCGCTTCAACAAACCAACAATGACACTCTATGGAAGGCTCGCTCTCTTTGAAACAGACTCTTGGCGAACACGAATCTATGTCTATGAAACAGACGTACTATACTACTTCTCTGTCCCGCCGCTCTATGGTCGTGGCTTCCGATACTACATAATGGTTTCCTATTACGTAAACAGACACCTCACTTTCTGGGTTAGGCTGGCACGAACACACCTGTTTGATAGAACATCCATCGGAAGCGGTATAAACGAGACACAAGGTCCCAATAGGACAGAGATAAAACTGCAAGCCAGAATTAGGTTTTAACAAAGGCTTAAAGTAAGTGAAAGGGTTGCTTTACTTTTGCCCTTGAAAAGTTAACTCTATCTGATGTCTGAGTACATTTTGAAAACTAATAAATTAAGCAAAAGATATGGCGACTTAGAAGCCCTGAAGGGAATTAATGTTGCCGTTGAAGAGGGCACGATAGTTGGGTTGCTCGGTCCAAACGGATCAGGGAAAACAACGTTTATAAGAATAGTAAATAATATCCTTGAACCGACCGATGGACAGGTGTTTTTCTATGATGAACCACTAACAAGAA
>JAADEI010000063.1 GCA_013153515.1 Chlorobiota bacterium
TGCATGTAGCAGGCAATCTAGAAATAAACGGTGATTTCAGACCCGGTGGAAACTCCGGAACAGCAGGACAAATACTTGTTTCTCAGGGTGCTAATTCTCCCCCTCAATGGCAAACACCTGTTACGCAATGGTATCTCTGGGCTGTTGATTTCTTCGCAGATGCCACTAATTTTCAGGGTTGGTCCGTAACCGGTGGCACAAATGCAATTTATACCTGTGGGAATGTTTTCCTACTTGGTGGATATGGCAATTGTGGGAGTGGTTGCAGTATGTCAAAAACCTTTAGTAATCTTCCACCACATTCCCAAGTTATGGTAGAAATATTCTGGTGGAGCCTTGATTCATGGGACCAATCCGGTAGTTCAACTGATTATGTAGAACTGTGGATAGATGGGAATTATGTTACTACTGCATTGCCGCCATTGCCATACGGAATCTTGGCATCAACAACCAACGCCAATAATAACAGAAAGACTGACCAATCTTATTGCGGTGGAGCAGCAGAGATAGACCAAGGACCACTATCCTTTATGACCGTTACCAACCACACGGCAAGCACATTGACAGTGCAGGTTAAATGCATGGTTGACCAACCGGCAACAGATGAAAGTTGTGGACTTCAAGCAGTTAGAGTATACATAAAGTAATAATAAAGCACTGAAATCAAAAAATTGCCCATGGTGAAGGGTTTGAAAAGGTTTTTAGTGGTTGCAAGCCTCTCCATTTGGTTTAATCTTGCTGTCAATGCTCAAACGACCATGGGCACTGAATTTTGGTTAATGTTCTTAGATAACTTTGGATTTCAGTTCCTTTCCCTCTTTATATCTTCAGATAGGAATGTTACAGGAACCATTACAGTCCCTGCAGTTGGATTCGTGCAAAATTTTAATGTTCCTGCAAACGGGAATATTAGAATTAACCTCCCAACCTTTGTGGTTAGACAGGCTATACACATAGTAGCATCAGATACTATCTCCGTATGGGCAGCTAATTTGGTTCCTTATACATCTGAGATTACCGTGGTGCTACCTCGTTCAGCATTGGGAAACCATTATGTTGTTATGTCTCATGATTTAGCATCAACAGGCGACGATGTTATCGGGATTTTAGCAGTGGAAAATGGGACACAAGTAGAAATTTTAAAGCCCGGAAGCACAATTCCTACAATAGTTAACTTGAACAAAGGAGATGTTCATTATATAAGAGGTTCTCGCCTCACAGGGACAGTTATTAAATCTGTCTATTCCTCTCAAGGCAGTTGTAAACCGATTGCTGTCTTCGCTGGAAATACATGTGGCAATATTTGTGTGAACGGGACCTTTGCTTGTTGTTGCGACCACATCTATGAACAAATGTTTCCTGTTGAAACATGGGGTAAAAGATTCTATGTAGTTCCTTTGCAAACGCGCGCTCATCACATAATTAGAGTTGCTGCATTCTACAACAACACCGTTGTTACTGCCAATGGCACTGTTGTGGCAACACTGAATCAAGGACAATTCTGGGAAGGATACTTTGCCGGACCTGTAATAATAGAAACATCTGAGCCTGCCCAAGTGGCTCAATACTCCACAAGTCAAGATTGTGATGGAGTTCAGGCAGACCCGTTCTATATTATGATTCCACCAATAGAACAAACTATGCAATATGTCGTATTTGAAGCGATAGCAACAGGAAGTATAACCTCATATTACCTTAACATAATAGTTCCAACCGCAAGTGTTAATAATACTTTACTCAATGGCGTAAACATAGGTGCCACATTCACACCTTTCCCCAATGACCCAACATATTCCTACTCGGTTCAAACACTAAATACTGGAACATATATATTAGAAAACCCAGATAGCTTTATCGCAACAATATATGGATTTGGCAATTTTGAATCTTATGGTTATGTAGCCGGCAGTAGTGCTAAAAGCCTTATTGATTTTGATGTCAATGCTTTGTATGGCGGCGCTAACTGCCCAGGAGACTCAGTTATGATAACTCTTGAAATAATCGGAAATGTTAATATAGTTCGCTACGAATGGGACCTTGGCGATGGGACAATAAAATATGGCGACACTGTATATCATGTTTATACACAATCAGATACATACACAATCACACTGAACTATGTTACCGATATGAACATGTGTGGTTCCATAACCAAACAAATATGGATAGGTCCCCTTCCAATTAATAACCCCTTAGACACAGATACATTTTGTTTGGGGCAACCAGCCACTGTATATGCAGACACAACAGTGCCACCTGTTTATGTATGGAGCACTGGAGATACTGCACCATATATAACAATTATACCCACTCAGCCTGAAGACACAATAATTATTTTCTATGCCGGAAACTGTGATGTTTATGACACTTTAATCTTTAAAACAGGCATTATTGACAGGCAATATACCATAGTTCCCAGTCTGCCAGCATGCTATTATGACACAATATCAGTAAGCATTTCGGCTAATGCAACATTGCCTCCATATAACATTTCCGTTTCACTGGACACAGGTTGGCTATCCTGCAACAATTGTCAAAACTTTCTTGCATATTATCCGGATTCTTTCTATGCCTTTGTAACAATTACGGACCAAGCGGGTTGCTCTGTTACTGACACACTGCCAATTCCCGTTGTGAAAAGACTAATTCCTCGGGTTCCTGACACCTCAATATGCGAATTTGAAGACACCATTCTCATTACACCAACATTTAATTTAACCAGAAATCCGCTTCAATATCAATGGACCTCCTCAAATGCAGTGATTTTTTGCGACACCTGTCAATCAACGACCCTATACGTCAGTGATTCAACGCAGTTGGTCATTCAAGTAACAGACTCTTTCGGATGCGTGTATTTTGACACAGCCCGGATAAACGCCCTACCAAGACCAGTGTTCGCAATCCCGGATACAGACGTGTGCTATAGAGCACCGTAGTGCTTAGAATCCCTCCATCAGCAGGATTCCCATACGATTCAATAATAATTTCTCCCAATCAATATCTTCAATGTGACACCTGCCAAACAACTCAAGTGTTCCTCCCAGATACATCAATCATTTTTGTTATTTATGTAGAAAATCAATGGAATTGCACATGGAAAGATTCAATAACCTATAATGTTTCATATCCATCGTTTAGATACCTTGTCTATCCCGAACCACCACTGTGCTATAACGAAACAGTAAATCTAAAAATCTATCCCACTGGAAATTGGTTGCCTTATACTTATTCTCTGACATCGTCGGATAGCATAATAGTTGCCTGTTCAACTTGCGAACAAACAACCATCACAGGGTTGGACACTGGACGGGTTATAATAACCGTTACGGATGCTCTGGGTTGCTCGCTCTCCGATACAGCACATATACCAGTTCTGCCTGAATTAAAGGTATCTGTTTCCGATACAGAAGTTTGCTTCGGAACCTCTCAGGTAACACTATTCCCAAATATTGTGAATGACCTCACTGAATTGGACTATCTATGGATTGTTCCCAATGCGGACGTTGACTGTGCAACTTGCGATTCGCTCATAATATATCCAGAAGAGACCACTCCAGTGTTAATCCTCATTCGTGACACCTTTGGATGTGAAGCCTCCGACACAGCACTTCTTAAGGTATTGCCAGCACCACAATTTGCACTGAACGACACGGTAATTTGTTGGCACGACACACCAACAACCACAATACAGATTAATCACTACATACCATATTCCATTGTTTGGTATGCTAATCCAGATTTGATAGATTGCGACACATGTCAAAGAATAAGCATCTATCCAGTGGACTATCTGTCCATTACTGCAACACTCACAGACACAATGGGATGCTCTTGGCAGGATTCAATGCTCGTTTTCGTGGACAAAGGACCCGAACTGGAAATCTTGGGCGACACAGTTTTCCTCCAAGGAACACCAATTCAGTTGGAACTCTCAACAGATGCACAACGATTCTTCTGGTTAATCAATAATAGACCTGTGGCGGTGGACCAATACGTCTTCTCCTTGCCCTCTGGATTAATTCAAGATTCCACATATGTTATGGCATACGGATATAACGACCTTGGGTGCCGTGCCTATGACACAGTCCTCGTCAGAATAGTTGAAGTCCAATGCGATAAGGCTCTGTTCGTGCCCAATGCATTCACTCCAAACGAAGATGGCTTAAACGATCAATTCCATATTTATACATTAAACCCGTTTATTAATATAAAACACTGGGAAGTGCGAAACCAGTGGGGCGAAATCCTATTCCAAACAAGCAATGTTACATTTGATAACAAAGGACACAGCATCCAAGCATGGGATGGAACATTCAACGGAAACAAAGTCCCTCCTGATGTGTATGTCTATTACATTACCTATGAATGCGATGGAAAACAGTTTATGAAAAAAGGCGACGTTTCAGTTCTATATTGATTGCCTATATTAGCAATGATGACTGAGTATGTGAAGTCAACGTTGATAGCGTGCATCCATATCCTTTTTATTGCCTGTATGCCTTACGAAGAATCACATTTTCCGCATTGTCCAGATAACACAATACTCGTTTGGTCTCCTAAAGATTCAATGACTCTAAATTGCATTGAGCCAAGTTTAGTTGCGAAAGATACTATTATATGCCGAACTAACCAAAAAGATACTATTTTGTGGATTGACCTTAATTCTGGAAAAGTGTTTAATAAAATAATCGTTCCAGAAGCAATCAAGTTCTCAATTGTAGTAAGGGCTTCTCCTGTATTGATAAAAGATTATATAATAATTTTTGTTCTTTCTGACTTTAAGCGTTTGTATGCCATGTCTCCATCAGGACAGGTCCTCTGCGATTTCTCGGACTATTTATCACAGCACTCTTTGGAAATATATGGCTCTGGCAAAGTAATATATCCTCTTTCTGATTCCCTATTCGTAGCAAATGTTGACATTAACTGCTTTGGTTGTCCACGACCTGATTCCAACATAGCACTGTTTTATTTTGATATTCCAACTTGTTCAATCCAGTTTAAGAAATTCTTGTTTCCTGAACCAGATTTCTCTTTTGATAAGTTGCCTGTTTCTCCTTCGCCAGAATTCACAAACCATGATTCAATCCTTTTGGTAACCGTGCCATTCATTGATTCAGTTTATATAATCGGATTGCCCGATGGCAATAACATTCAAGCAATACATATTAAGTCACTATTTTATCAAAAACCAACTAATTTTTCTTTTTCATCTGGATTCAAAACTTATGCTCAATATAGGAAGGCTATTCGTCTCTACAGGCAACGCAACTCATGGGTAAAAACTCCAATTGCTCTAAAATCAGATTTAATAGGAACTTTTATCTATCCTAAAGTGCCAGATGACTTGCCAGAAATTCAAAATAGACCCATAACCTTATGGATTAAAAAAGATTCATCTCACTATGATATAGTTTTTAAAACTTCAATGCCAGTCAGCAAATTCATCGGTGGTTATTCAGGTTCCCTCTACCTCTCTTCAATAAATGAAAATGGCAAGCAAACAGTTTACAAATTTCAATTAGAACCAAACTATCTTAAATGTGTTCAAACACAGGAAGCATTTGAAACGCTTTGGAATCCATACAGAAAACTTTATTTTGAAGTTGAAAGAGAGACCCATGAGTTTATTCAATCGCTATTAGACACTGCTACGCTTTCAGCAATACTTTGGCTACCCACAGGATGCCAATCTGATATAACCCTATTGCCAGAAAACCCACAGGCATATCAACAAATTATCGTTTTAACAATGTCTGAAAACCTTAAAAACCTGCTACCAGACGGTATAAATGCCATATCTCCTCCTCACAAAATTTCACAACATTTGAATTCTCAATTCCCAACTCTAACGCTTTTTGTCGTGGAAAATGGCAAAATAAGAGACACACTCCTTGAAACACAAGTCCCAAAGTTCTTTAGTCGAAGAACTAATTGATGAGTATTGAAGCATCCTCTATTTGAGAGATTATACTTAATGACTTGCTTTTGCTATAATTATAAAACTCTGTGTGCTCCATTTTTCACTCTGTGAAACACTGTGTTTGGTATTGTATAGTCCAAATTCGTAAATTTGTAATCAAAAACAGGGCGTATGAGAAGATTTGTTTTGTTGTTGATGGTTGTTGGAACTGTTTTGACTACCACGGTTCTCGTTGCAACTTCTTCGTCTCCAAAAGGCGAATGCTCTGCAACAACCACGTTGAACGTTTCCTGTTCAGTCAGTTGTGAAGACAAAAATTTTTCTTGCGATGCTTCAGTGTTCTACCTAAAATGTAGATGTGGCGAAGAATACGGCAAAATAGAAATTCCTGAGCAGACAATTAAAAGCCTCAAGGAATTTACTTACATGTGCCACACGGAACTGCAGTCAAAAGAAGCAAAGAAAATTGCCGAATTAACAGCGAAATACCTCCATCATGCAATAAAAAATAACCCCAAGGAAGTGGAAAGGATTGGGAAACAGATTGAACTACTGCTCCTCGCTTTGCCCTCTAATGAGAAAAAGAAAGTGCTTGAATTCTTTAGGGCTCATGGGTTTGAAAAGGCAGAATTCTAAAGGTAGGACTTTTGGTTTAATCGTATTAGAAATTATTTTAACCTTAGGTCTAGCTTATCCGAATAGGTTACGCATAGTAACAGAAGTCCAGCCATCAGACAATCTGCTAATAATAGGTATCCGTGGGAAACGAACTATTGACACCATCTCCACTAAGGCTTATAGCCTTTATAATAGGGAATACAAAAATATAGATTCTTTTGTCTATGTCAATTGCGATACTGCAATTTTGGTTATTAGAACCTGTGACTCCACAACAGCCAATTGTTTGATTACTAAAGGGCTTGATGATGTGCAACGATACCAATTCTGGCTCAGAACCATTTGTGGCAGACCAAAGGTGCACAAGAAAGCGAACACTATATGGTGCGGTTGTAAGTATAAAATTACTTCTTCACACGCAGTATCCATTTGTGTTCTTTCTAACGCATTTCATCCAAAGATTAAATAACTTGTTTAGGAAAAATTTGTTAAGTTAGCAGAAAATTTCTTGTAATACTCAAAAGTTATTGCTAATCTAAAACGTTTCAATCGCACAACCTTACCTACTGTGTGATACTATAAAATTACAAAATCTGAAAATCACAAAGTTAAAATGTTGCTTCACAGAGTTTTTTTAATTTTCTACTCTGTGTCCCCTGTGCCGGACTCTGAGTATACTGTATTTAGAAAAACTTTTATTATTCTTTTGCTATTCACATTTCGGCTTGATCCTTTGCAATAAGCCTCTCAATCCTTTCCTGTTAATGTTTTGGATTTCCAGTCCCGGTCGGACATTTATCTCCATCACAACAGGTCTGTTTTTGCTAAGCACAATGTCTATGCCTAAGTATTTCAAAGGTGAACGTGTCCCTATTTTTTTGCTTATTTCAAGGACTTCGTTCCAGAAAGGCAATTTGACTCCTTCAATTTGTTTTTCTGTGTCTGGGTGTTTGGACACATATTTCCCATTCCACAACCCTTTAAGCATTGTGCCACTGTCCATGTCTATCGCTACGCCCATCGCCCCCTGATGTAGATTGGCTTTCCCGCCAGACCGATCCGTTGGGATGCGAACCATTGACAGAACAGGAATTCCATAATAGACAATTACTCTGACGTCGGGAACGCCCTCGGGATAAATGTTTCTGAACACTTCATGCGGAATAATGAATTCTTCAATTATTGCCCTGTCGCTCAAACCAAAACTGTAATTGCCAAAAATTATATCCGCAAGGTGTTGCCTGATAAGTTGGTCGGTTAGAGGTCTTCCAGAAGGTGAAAACAAGTTGCCGTCTTTGTTAACCACAAGCATTATTCCCCCTCCGCCCCTGCCCCTTGATGGCTTAATAACCGCTTTTTCAAGGCTTTTTAGTCTCCTGATAGCAGGTCTGATGTCTGCAAAAGATTCCACAATCATATATGTTTTCGCAACGGGAATATCCAACTGTTCAAGCCATTGCTTAGTCAAAACCTTATCATCAGCCAAAGGATAATACTGCCTTGGATTGCAAGCATACACATACTCTATGTTTCTCCGATTGATAGATAACAATTCCTTATGCAACCGTTTTAACTTGACTATCCAGTTCATAGTGATTTAAAGGCTTTTTAGCAGGTGTCTGAACCTCCAGTATTCAAACAACCTGATGCCTGTCCATCTCCCGAGAACCAAGCCAATGGCAACTAAAACCAAGTAGAGTTCAGGGAAAGCAAGGAAGAAACTCTGAAGCGACTTAATAGTCATGATTTCATAAACGACAACAATAACAAAAGCGGTCTGGACAGTTACCCATAGTGCCTTCTTTAAACCGTCTTCCATTATTGTTTGAGCCATTCGTTCGGCAGTGATCGTCAAAACAGCCACAGGGAAAAGAGCCAGATAAGTGATGTCCCTAATGTCAAATTGTTGGGCAAGCCAGCCAGAAGTGAGTAGGGCACTGACCACTGCAACCATCATTATGCTCATCCGTGGATTATGCGTTATGTGCCACTTGTCAAGCGGATAGTAAAGTA
>JAADEI010000065.1 GCA_013153515.1 Chlorobiota bacterium
CCCTGTCCACGCCAAGCATAAATTGAGTTAGGTCATTGGAACCGATGGAAAAACCGTCAAAATACTTAGCGAATTCGTCTATGAGCAGGACATTTGAGGGCACCTCAGCCATCATGTATATTTCCAAACCGTTGCCTCGTTTAAGACCACCTTCTTCCAAAACTTTTATAACTCGTTGTGCTTCTTCTGGGGTTCGGCAGAACGGAACCATCACTTTCAGGTTAGTCAAACCCATCTTTTCACGGACTCGGCGGACAGCAGCCACCTCAAGTAAAAAGGCATCTTTGTATTCAGGAGAATAATACCTGCTTGCACCTCGCCAGCCAATCATAGGGTTTTCTTCATTGGGCTCGTAAAGCGAACCGCCTATCAAGTGGGCATACTCATTGGACTTGAAGTCAGAAAAACGGAGTATGACCGGTCGGGGCCAGAACGCAGCGGCAATAGTGGCAATACCTTGAGATAGTTTATCCACGAAGTATTCCCGTTTGTCATCGTATCCACAGGTCAATTCCCGTACCTGTTCCTTAATGTCTTCTGGAAGGTTATCAAAATTCAATAAAGCAAGGGGATGGATTTTCACCCAACTGGCAAAGATGAATTCCATTCTTGCTAAGCCGACGCCTGCAGAGGGCAGGACACCAGCCCTAAACGCCTCTTCCGGATTGCCAACGTTAAGCATTATGTCTGTTTCGGGCTTTGGCAATTTACTTAAATCCAGTTCTTCCACTTCATAAGCCACTTCGCCTTCGTATATCCTTCCCACTTCTCCCTCAGCAGTTGAAACAGTTATAGTCATTCCGTTTTTGAGCACCTGCGTTGCCCTGCCTGTTCCCACCACTGCTGGAATACCTAACTCACGGGCTACTATAGCGGCGTGCGAAGTTCTTCCGCCTTTGTCTGTGATTATCGCAGCGGCTTTCTTCATTATTGGAACCCAATCCGGGTCAGTGATTGACGTAACAAGAATTTCACCTTCTTCAAAAGCACCCATTTCATCCGGGCTACGTAATATCCTCACTTTGCCCACAGCAACAGAATCGCCCACTGCTATGCCCTCTAAAATAGGCGTTGGATGCTCTTTTATGCGGTAAATCTTAATAATTCCCTGTTTTCGTTGGCTATGGACTGTTTCGGGGCGAGCCTGCACGACATACAGTTCTCCCGTTATGCCATCTTTCGCCCACTCTATATCCATTGGCGTTGGCTTACCATATTTGTTGGAATAGTGTTGTTCAATGAGAAGCCCCCAGTGGGCAAGCCTTAAAACCTCATCGTCATTGAGGCTATACTTCCTCCTTTCTTCTTCTGGCACTTCTTCCACCCACAAAGTGTGTTCTTTTTCTTTATACACAAGCCTTGTTGCCTTGTCTCCAAGTTTTTTAAGTATCAAAGACCTATATCCTCTTTTGAGCGTGGGTTTGTGAACATAGAATTCATCTGGCGTAACGTGTCCTTGAACCAAGTGTTCGCCCAGTCCGTAGCCTGAATTAATCAAGATTACGTCACGGAATCCAGTTTCAGTGTCAAGTGTGAACATTACGCCACTGGAGGCGAGGTCGCTCCGAACCATGTATTGAACACCGACGGAAATAGCCACCTTATCGTGCGGAAAACCTTTTTCCTGCCTGTAGGCAATAGCCCGAGGAGTGAACAAACTGGCAAAGGCTTTCTTAATGGAGTGAAGTAGGTCCTCCTCTCCCCTCACCATCAAATACGTGTCTTGTTGACCGGCGAAGGATGCCCCGGGCAGGTCCTCTGCAGTTGCCGAAGAACGAACAGCCACGTAAGCCTCGTTCATCCCGGCTTGTTCAGAAAGCAACCGATAATTCTCTACTATTTTGTTTTTCAAGTCTTCCGGGAATTCTCCACCTATAATCAATGCCTGAATCTGCTCTGCCCGATGCGTCAAATGGTCAAGGTCGCTCACATCTATGGAACTAAGGAGTGTCTTAATTTTTTCTGTCAAGCCGTTGGCATCAAGATAATACCTGTATGCATTTGCCGTCACTGCAAAACCATCTGGAACCCTAACGCCTAATTCCTTCAATTCACGGATCAATTCTCCAAGCGATGCGTTCTTGCCTCCAACAAGGTTCACGTCATCAATGCCCACTTCTTTGAACCACAGCACCAAGTCTTCCATCTCTCGCTTTTTTGAAACAACGTTTTTCTGCGTCACCTTTATTATCCTCAAAGATAAGATTCATAGCACAAAGTCGGTAATCCAAAATTTTGCCATTTGTTTATGGTTTATTATAAAACAATGTTTAACAATTTGCACACGCATAGTTCCAGAATGGGTAGAATGCCTCACATATTATCCTCTAAGAGATATAATGAAAAAGCACAAGAATCAGGACCTGCAAGAACCAAAAGAACCACAGTGCCGAACACAGTTCACAAACCTCCATTGCCTGTTCAATTGAGCTAATAAATAAACGCAGTGATAAGAGAAAGTAATCTCAAGAGAATCCCTGTTTTAATGGATCTACCACCCGATCAGCACCCTTGCTAAGTTGTTGAATTTGCTATATGTTTTGCGGATAGGGGGATGAAAATTGGCTTTGGAAGGAGGATACTTTATTATTAAATTCAATAAAATCAGGTTTAAAAATATAGTGTTTTCGCAATGATTATAAAGGTTTGCAACCATTCTTTTCAATCAGCGTCTGATTTTGATGACAAATTATGCTACTGAATGGTTCATAATTTAACTCAACAGAAAGCGAATTTTGAAAGAAACCCATGGGGTTCATATCTTTACAGAAAAGACGCTTAATGAGATTCGCAAATTTGCTAAAAAAATGGTGGTTGTTTGTCCTGCCGATGATAGTTTTTTATGGCGTTGCATATGGTCAACACGTTCCGGGAAGGGGTTCGCAGAAGAAAGTTAGTGTTTCCTTGAAGGTGAAAGATGTCAACAATCGGGAATCATTACCTGCGGTCCTCGTGGTGCTAACAAACTTAAAGGATAGCACGAGGATGTTCTCCACTACCGACGACCACGGCGTTGTAACATTTAAGGTAAGACCGGGAAAATGGCGTGTGGCATTTAAACTGGTGGGATACAAGGACACGTCCTTTGTGTTTTCTGCCACGGAAGATGTATTCTTGGGAATAGTGTATTTGAAACCTATCTCCAAACAATTAAAGGAAGTTGAGGTGAAGGTCTCTGCTAGTGAGGAGAGTGCGGACAGAACAACATTTTTGATTACCAAAGCGATTAAAGAGAACACGACCACTGCCCGAGATGTGCTTCAGAAACTTCCCGGAATTCAATATAATCCGCTTGACGATGCTTTTATGGTGGACAACAATCCAAACATCTTGATTCTTGTTAATGGAATGGAAAAATCTCCTGAATATGTGAAGAACATCCCGCCAGACAGAATTCTTAAAATTGAGATTATTCGTGATCCCACAGGCAGATATGGTCTTGAAGGATATTCGGCAATAATTAACATTATCCTGCGAGATGACTATGTGGGCTATGATTTCAGTTATTCCGGAATGGTTGCCTATTCGCCCTTTTTGAAAGGGGTTCCTAGCAAAATTCCCTTTGCGTTTAGTGGGATTTCTGGTTCGTATTCCTATAACAAGAACACTATTTACGCATCTGTTTACTCATGGATGCCCAGACCTCCTCGGATTGAACTGGACAGTACGCACATGTACATAGATTCAACCCTCACAATATATTATTACAACCTGCCTCCGGATTATAAACCTATTAATAACATTGGTAAGGTGTGGGGCATGCGTGCCTCCGTGGGCTTCGACCACATCCCTCATCCCGGGCAAATCATTAGCATTGAGTTGTCTCACAGGCGTGATGTGCAACCGTCCGTTTTCCAAGGTGATTGGATATTTAAGGATAGTACCATAGTTTATCTTCCTGTTCCTCAACTGCATATAATACACGTTGATATTGACACTTTCTCCCGTAATACTTCTTCCTTTTCCCAAAGTAATGGAATCAGTGGATATGTTAAAACACAACCAGACAAAACAAACACATTAGTTTTTGACGTGAGTTACAGAAAAGGCATAACAAATAGTGAAAACAACTTTTTATTTGGGGCTTACAAAAGGCAAGAACAAACTCAGAGCCAGACTACCCGATGGCGGGCAATAGCGGAATGGGAAAAGAGCATAATGGATAATTTGGGCTCTATAATTGGCATGGGGGTTCATCGCAGGAAAGAAGCCGGACAATTTGAATTTCATACCTATATCAACGACCTACAGACCCAATCCGATACTATACAAACCGAAATGTCACTTGTTAGATTCCAAACCTATGCATACTTAACCTATTCAATAAAGAAAAAATGGACATTCAAAGGTGGCACGGCATTTGAGTATTACGATTATTCTGTTGACACGAATCGTATATCGCTAAGTGTCCTACAACCAGCCCTTGACGTCCTTTGGAAATTCCACAAAATTCTTTCACTACGGCTTAGATACAGAGTCAACTTTAGGTATCCAACCATTCGGGAACTGCTTCCCAGCCTTGTGAGCATAAACGCATTCACTTACCAAACAGGGAATCCAGAGTTGAAACCATATTACCTACACAGGATTTCTCTGCAATTGGGTGCTTATGGTGGTAGGGCTCGGATTGAACCCTATTTCCAATGGGCAAACAATTATATTGCAAATTCTATTGATACAATCTCAGGTTTACGGATAGTGCTTAAACCCGTTAATGCAGGACAATTCCAGAGATATGGGCTCAACACAGCAATCCCAATTCCTTTGGGTAAGAAGATATTTGCACTCATCAACTTTGATATATACAAAGAAATCTTGAAAGTAAACAACGAAGTGCACTCTCTCTCCGATTTCACATCATTCTTTATGATAAGTTACACATTCATGAACAGAAAACTATCCGTCGGGCTAATGCAAATCAATTCAGTGTCAAGGAATTTGACTGCCACTGGGTTCAAGATGGGTGGCGAGAGGCATGCAGACATGTGGATTTTCTTCCTCAGGTCTTTCTGGCTAAAAAGAAGGTTGTCCGTCGGGATAAGTTACATCCCTCCGCTGAGACTCCTCGGTGCAGACTACGCATTTATAACATACGACGACCTTGGCATGGTGAAAAGATGGTCAATAACAGACATTGTGCCAACACGAAACTCCATCGCTCTCAGAGTGTCCTATTCCTTCTCAAAAGGCGAAATCAAAAAACGTAAGAAAGAAAGAGACGAAGAAGAAATGGTTCCGCAAATGTTTTAGAATCTCTTTCACAGTAAACTCAGAGTCCTGTTTAAAAACTACAATGTCGCACAGGGTAAGACGCAGTGGGCACAGAGTATTGAAAAGAACGAAATCACTTAATTTCTCTGCTTGTCTAACCCATACTTTTTGACATATCTTTCATAAAGAACTGTCTGGTGCGATTCCAGTTTGACATCCCTTCCGTCAATGAATGCTTTCACTACTCTGCTCTTTGGAATGTTTAAGATGTCTCCTTCGGTGACTATCAACGTTGCACTTTTGCCCACTTCCAAGGAACCATATTTATCATCAATGCCAAGAATTTTAGCGGGCTTAATAGTTATTGCTTCAAGGGCTTTGAGGTAAGGCAGTCCCCGAGCCACTGCCGTCCCCGCTACATAAGGCAGGTTACGAACTTCCCACGAGGAACCAAAGGTTAGTGAAAAGAGAATTCCAGAATCTGCGAGGATAGACGGCACTTGGGAAGGGAAGAACGGTTCGTTGTCTTCGTATAAAGGCAGGGAATGCACGGCGGTGTAAACAACTGGAATGCTCCGCTTTTTCAATTCAGGGATTATTCTCACCACGTCAGCCCCAGTGACCACTACCAGCCTGATACTGTCCCACTTTGAAAACCACTCCACCGCTTCCATTATGTCTCTGGAATACCATGCATGGACAAACAACGGAACTTCCCCTTTGAACACTGGGCACATCGCTTCATAGCCAATGTTTGGATAGTGGTCTGGTTTATTCTGGCAATAGGCATAACTCTCCTCCACAAAAGTTTTTAACTCATCCAGTTGTTCATTTTGCTTTTTGTTGTATTTAGGCGGGACAGGGCTCCCCCACCATCCCCTATGTTGATATAAACTGGGATAAAACACGTGCATTCCGCTAATTGGCTTAACAGACGCATCCTCCCAGTTCCAAGCATCCAATTGCACAACGGCACTCCTTCCAGTTATTATCCCCCTTCTGGGAACTGTTTGCACAAGCAAAACACCGTTAATGCGAAGTGTGGGAATAATTCTTGAATCAGTGTTATATGCAATTATTGCCCTGACTTCTGGTGTGAACATTCCTGTTTCGGCAAAGTCGTGGGTGGGACGCACGGCATCTATGTCCGTTAATCCAACAATCGTATTCATAGCGATGATACTGGGATATACATTCTTTCCTGCCAGTTCATAAAGCACGATGGTTTCGGCGGTGTCGACAGCCCCCACTTCGCTAATTGGCTTGATGAACGTAATTATTCCAGAATCAAATCTCAGGGCATATCCTTTCAAAACGGAATCCTTGCCATTAACTGGAAACACATTAACGTTCCATAACACAATGGGTTTTTCCTGAGGCGGTGCGGGCTCTGGACGTTGCCCAAACAGACTAATCCATGCAACTATACTCAATGTTATAAAGACGTTTCTCATTTTCCTGTCCTAATTTTTGGGTTTTTGCCCCTTTGTCAATCTGTTTCCTCATTTCCTTCAAAATGCGTTGTTTCTCCTGTTCCATTGCCTGTTTTTTCTGTTTCAGTTGTTCAACGTCATATCGCAGAACTCCATCAACAAACGTTTTCTCCGCAATGGCGTATGAAGACAGCGGATGCGTTGACCAGATGACTATATCGGCATCCTTGCCCACTTCTATGGAACCTGTTTTATGGTCAATGTGCAGAAGTTTAGCGGGATTAATGGTTATTAGGTTTGATGCATTTATTGAGTCCAGACTGCCGTATAGGATTGACTTAGATGCTTCTTGATTAAGGCGTCTGCCCATCTCCGCATCGTCGGAATTAATTGCGGTGGTAATTCCCATCTTAGCACAGATTGTTGCATTATGCGGGATTGCTTCAATAACTTCATATTTATATGCCCACCAGTCTGAGAAGGTTGAGACGCCAGCCCCGTGTTCTTTAATCTTGTCAGCCACTTTATATGCTTCCAAGCCGTGCGTGAACGTGTTGACGGTAAAGCCATATTTCTCAGCCAGACGCATCAACATGGTTATCTCAGACTGCACGTAGGAATGACAGGTTATGAACCTTTGCTTGTTAAGGATTTCAATAAGTGGTTCGTAACGCAAGAGTCTCCGTGGTGGAATCATTTTCCTGCGTTGCTTTGGCGATGCCTTCTCCCATTTTTGCCTGTAGTTTTCTATTGCGATAGCCTGAGTGAAAGCGTCGTCAATGATTGCTTCAACCCCCATTCTGGTCTGTGGATAGCGAATTCTGAACCTGTCTCCCCAGTTGGATTGCTTGACGTTCTCCCCAAGGGCGAACTTAATGAATGGCGGTGCCTCATTGAAAATCAGGTCATCGGCGTATGAGCCCCATCGGTGCTTAATAACAACCGTTTGTCCGCCGATTGGGTTTGCCGACCCATGCAACAGGTGAGAAGTGGTTACTCCGCCAGCCAATAGCCTGAAAATGTTTGGGTCATCTGGGTTTATGACGTCTGCGATGCGAACCTCTGAAGAGATAGCCCATCCTGATTCGTTCACTCCGCCATAAATAGCAATATGACTGTGTTCATCAATTATTCCAGCGGTAACGTGTTTTCCCTTTGCATTAATAACTATTGCTTCTGGGTCGCTTATTTCTTCTGCAATCTTAACTATTTTGCCATTATCAATGAGTATGTCATATCCCTTTAAAATTTCTCCTTTTGCATTGGATGTCCAAACAATCCCGTCTTTGATTAAGTATTTCTTAGGTTTTGGCAATTCAGAAGGTTTATATCCCCACGGCGAGAAGGGAATGGGTATGTCTTTGGGTTCGTAAACAGGCAGTTTAACTGTGTCTTTCTTGGGACGTAGCAGAGAATCTTTTGTAGCAATCCACTCAACACGCCTGTTATTTAAGAATCCTGTTCCAGACCACAATGTGTCGGATTCTATGATTCCAGATAATTCAAGAGATAATGTGTCTCCAGAAGTCCATAATAGTGAAACCTTCATCCCTTCCCGTCTGAACTTGACCGAGTGAGAAGACTTGTCTGTCCAGTGAAGTTTGACCGTTGGTTTGGAATATGAGCCTCTTACCTCAAGAGTTGTTTTCAAAGTGTCAAGTTTGAGCGTATAGAATCCCCGTATTTCAACAGGTTTGTCATATCCATATTTTTCGCCTGCTACCCACGTTTGCAGAATAACACTTCTATGGTCGGAAAACAAATCTCCTGAAGCAATAATAAATGATGCTATCTTGCCTTTTTCAAGTGTTCCCAACAAGTCGGAAAGTCCGAGCCATTGGGCGGGTCTCTCAGTGAGGGCTCTGAGAACTTCTTCGGCAGGCAAGCCCCT
>JAADEI010000010.1 GCA_013153515.1 Chlorobiota bacterium
ATTATGTTCAGAAGTGGACGGGTTCAGAGTTGTGCAATTCAATTATTTATGACAATGGCACAAGAGTGGGAATTGGGACAGCCAGTCCACAAGCTAAATTAGACGTAGTGGATAGCGTCGTTATTGGAAGTCAAGGCAACTTGCCTAATGGCGTAACTGCTGAACTACATTTAGGGAGACAAGTAGCACCTTCAGGAAATGTGGGTGAGATAAAGCGTTTAGCCATTCAACCCTATGGTAATACGGCAGGTCCTTTCTTCATTGTTGCGAAAGACACGAATCAGTTTTCCTTCTTGGATTTTAGATTTAACAGCGAATCTGCATGGTTTATTCAAAAAGATACTTTATCTGGATTTAGAGGGATTGGCATTGGCGATATAAGCAACATAGGTCCCGCAATGTTGCGCGTGGCTAAGAAAACAAATAGCGTCCCATTTGACCCAACAACCCTCTTAGCATCTTTCTCCCTGTTAGATTCTTCATCCGCTGCACACTCAACCCTTTCTCTATACGGTTACCTTAATTCAACTAATGATTACATAGATAGCACATTTATGCTCTATACCCCATTTAATAGCGCCACTAAACATTTGCAAATAACTGTCGCTAAACCAGAAGGACAAATTAGATTTCATATTGGTGGCTGGACATCCCCTGCATCTCAAATCATGAACATTCGCAAAAGAGGAGTTCTGATCCGTACCGACTCCTTCCATAGGAAGTGTGGACATTGCCCATTACAAGTCAATGGCAGGATGATGTTGCGGTCATGGGATGCCGTTTATATGAGCGGTTACGACGGTGTCCCTCAAAAGTATTTCCTTATAGGAACATATATGGGCTGGGATAGAGAAGCTATTTATATCCCCGGTTATCATTATTATTTTCCCGCTGGTGGCGACACGTTAAACTCATATGCTAAAAGGGTTCGTTTCGGTGCAGGTGGCAGCCCCAATCAGGTGGTGGTGGATTTAAAAACCAGTTCCTTAGGTGTGGGAACAGATGCCCCGACAGAAAAACTTCATGTTAACGGTAATATCCGATCCAAAAGTGCTTTCACAGTAACCGTCAATGGTTGTAATAATAATGTGTGCACATATACGGTCAATTTCCCTGTTCCTTTTTCTACACCTCCCGTAGTCCATATCACGCCAGGTCCTAATGCGAATCCATCGTGGGTTCACATGAGTGCCTTGATTCAAAACGTTACTACCACAGACGTTACATTCAAATTAGACACAGGAAATCCTTCACAGAATATAATAGGAACAAAAACTATCCATATAATTGCTATCGCTCCATAAATTGCTCTATATTAATAAAAGTTTGCTATGAGCATTTGATATGATATATATTTGTAATGTAGTAAATGAAAATCAGATAGAAATGGGGGGGATATCACTTTTCAATCATCGTGTAAAAAGGTTTTTTGAAAGTGCTATTGCATTACTTACAATCGCAACGACTCCGACCTATTTGTTTGGTCAAAATGTAGGCATTGGCTCAACGAATCCACAAGCACAGTTACATGTTCAAGGTAGCGCTACTTCTTTTCAGCCGGTTTTGAAGGTTGATGTTCAGGGAATACCAAATCCTTATCTTGTCATTACACCAAGTGGCAATGTAGGGATTGGCACTGATTCGCCAGCCCAAGCCCTCACTGTCTCAGGAAACATTTTATTCACCGGGGCATTGATGCCTGGTGGAAATGCTGGCACATCAGGGTTTGTGTTGATGTCTCAGGGTACAGGAAATTCGCCAGTGTGGGTGGACACGGCGTTGCTGGGCGACAACTGGGGCAGTCAAGTAGCCATAACCCAAAGTCCTGTAATTGGCGATGGGACAAGTGCTAATCCAGTCACATTCGCTCCTGGCACAACGTCTGGACAAATTTGGAAGTGGGACGGAACTCAATGGGTTTTGGGCAATGATAGTGTAGGGGACAACTGGGGCAGTCAGGTGGCAGTGACCGCCGGTCCTGTTGTTGGCGACGGCACATCATCAAACCCGATAACATTTGCCAGTGGGTCTGTCGTTGGGGACATGTGGCAATGGGACGGCACAACTTGGCAATTGGTCACATTAAAAACAGCAGTGTCAAATGCCGGCTTTGATAGTGTTTGCTCATCCGCATTGGTTAATTATGTTCAGAAATGGACAGGTTCGGAGTTGTGTAATTCAATTATTTACGACGATGGAACTAAGGTAGGTATTGGTACTAACAGCCCAATGGGTTGGCTAGACGTGAAGAATAGTTTTTATGCAGGAACAGGTATAATTTATGTTCGCCAACAAAAAAGTACCGTCAAAGGCGGTGAAGTAGTATTAATGGGAGCAGCACCATACCCATCATTCAATATAGATAATTACATGGGCAGGTTAAGGTTCCTCCGAAATGTTCCATCAACCCAAGAAGTGGTTACCATCTTGCAAAATGGAAATGTGGGGGTTAATACACCTTCCCCAGTAACTAAATTAGATGTCTCTGATAGTGTTATCATAGGTCCTGCCGGTGGATTACCTAATGGTGTCGCGGCAGAGCTACACGTCGGTAGGCGGATGGGTGGTGTCAGCACACTACAAGAAGTTAAAAGAATAGCCATCCAACCATATGGACACACCACAGGACCATTCTATATCGTTACAAGAGATAGTGTTCAATTTGCTGATTTAGACTTCAGATTTGGTAATGATATGATTCTATTTTTAAGAAAGGATACTCTGTCTGGATATAGGGGAGTTGGAATCGGCGATAGCAGAAACATAGGATCTTCTATGTTGCACGTGGCTAAAAAAACCAATAGTACACCTACTGACCCAACAACCCTCCTGTCCGTCTTTACGCTAATAGATTCCGCAACTAACAGAGATGCATCTCTCTACTTCTATGGCTATCCAAACGTGTTCAAAAATTACCTTGATAGGACATTTATGCTATATACACCCGCTGCTAGCTCCACAAGAAATCTCCAAATCGCAGTGGCTAATACTGCTGGGCAAATTAGGTTTCACATCGGTGGGTTTATGAATAATACTACAGAGATTATGAATATTCAATCTAATGGTGTGGGCATACGCACAGGAACATTTAATGGTAAGTGTGTTAATTGCCCATTGCAAGTAAATGGCAGGATGACAGTCCGAAATGCAGACGCCGTATATATGAGCGGAGAATACACATCGATTAAGAACTATCACCTTATAGGTACATATGCCGGATGGGACAAAGAGGCTATCTACATTGGCGGATATAATTACTACACACCGGAGCAGGGAGACACTCTTAAATCATACGCTAAGAGACTTAGAATAGGAAGTGGCACTGCACCATCCAATCAAATGGTAGTAGACTTTAACAATGGCAATGTAGGAATTGGAACAGATGCCCCGACAGAAAAACTTCAAGTTAATGGTAATATCCGTTCCAAAAGTGCCTTTAAAGTAACTGTAAACGGATGTAATAATAATGTGTGCACATATACGGTCAATTTCCCTGTTCCTTTTTCTACACCTCCCGTAGTTCATATCACCCCTGGTCCTAATGCGAATCCATCGTGGGGACCATTAATTCCACTTATTCTTAGCGTTACAAACACTAGCGTTAGGTTCCAATTGGACTCAGGTAATTCATCTCAAGCAATCACAGGGACAAAAACTATTCACATAATTGCCATTGCACCCTAACTGCCAGTTTTTGGAATTGTATTGAAATGCATAAAGAAACAAGGGGGTAATGAAATGTTTTTAAACTACAACTATATAATACACAGAGATATTGTTTTGAATAGGCAAGTATCATTAAAATTGAAACCATTCACAACAAATTTGATTTTCTTTTAAGTGAAGGCAATTAATAACACATTTGCATGACTATAATAATAACAACATTGATAGATATGTATGCTTCTGGCATAACAAAAAGAAAGAATAAAAGCCATTAAGTAACGCGATAGAGAAGTTGCCATGAAAAAAGGTGTTGTGTTGCTCTTGCTCGGCTGCTTAGTTATTGATTCCCTCGCGCAGAGGGTGGGGATCGGCGAGGCAGCCCCTCAAAGCAAACTAGCAGTAGCTGGAAACGTGTCCATCGGCTCAACATACTCCGCATTTGCCGCACCACCCAACGGATTAATAGTGGAAGGAAAAACAGGTATAGGGACAAGCAACCCAGTATATTTCCTGGATATTTTCACCGTTAACGACTACGGTGGAATGCGGGTCAAAGGAACTCAAAACACTCTACTAATCGTAGAGAGCGCTGCGGGAACAGAGGCATCGCTTTGCTTCGTTCAAGCTGGACTACGCAAGTTCTGCATAGGTATAGATTCCACAGGAGATTTCCTAAGAGTTGAGCGATATGATAGCCTTGGGACATTGATTAGCGATAGCGTGGTGATTATAGATAGGCGAACTGGTTTCGTCGGATTAGCTACAATCCCCACAACTTATAAGCTTGAACTGCCTAATGTACCTACCACTGAGGGGCAGGCGATAGCCAACCAATGGCTCACTTATTCAGATAGCACGCTCAAAAGCAATATAACATCTCTTGATAAGCGATGGGCTTACAATACCATCAGACTATTACGACCTGTTCAATATGTTCACCACCCCAGCTATAAAAAGCCTGACGGCACAATAAGAATAGATACTACAACAGGAGAAATCAGATTAGGATTCATTGCTCAGGAGGTTAAGCATGTTCTCCCTCACGCAGTTGACCAAACCAAGGAGGGAGTCCACACTTTGGATTATTCGCAAATTTTAGCGGTGGCAATCCGTGCTATGCAAGCTCAACGAGAAGAAATAGAGAGGCTCCGGCAACAAGTGTCCGAACTGCACAAACAACTGGAGAAGTATAAGAGTGGCTCAAATGCCTCTCAGGAATAAAAAAACACAGTCATGCGCGCTATAATACGGAACATCGCCCCACTTACACTTAGCCTCCTACTCCTAACCCCCTTGACTATTAAAAGTCAAAATGTAGGGATCGGTGAAACCAACCCTGCATCCAAACTATCCATTAAGGGAAATGTCAGTATTGGCGATGCATATAGTGCCCTCTCAGCTCCTTCAAGCGGCTTAATAGTCCAAGGAAACACATACATAGGAACACGATGGGGCTATCTATCTCTGGATGTGTGGGTCCCTGATTCCAACAGTACCGCTAGGATTTATAGCGACACAGCCACCAACATAGTGATTGAATGTCCCGCTAATTATCGTAGTCAACTGGAATATGCCCATACGGTTAACTGGACTCGGCGTACACGATTTACAATAGTGGAAACACCCGATTCTCAATGGCTCATAGTGGCGATTTTTGACACTTTTGGTGGATACGTCCAATCCGCTTTATCCATAAACAGATACACAGGCTTTATGGCAATGAATTCTAACTATAATGCGGCATACAGGCTCACACTGAGCAACGACACAACCAATGAAGGGAAGGCAGTAGCGGTGTCTTGGATCTCATATTCCGATTCAATTTTTAAAAGCAACATAATCACCTTGGCTACAGACACCTCCGCTTTGACACAACTAATAGAAATCCCAGTCTATGAATTTAAAAGGACAGATGGGAAATATGCGTATGGATTCATAGCCCAGGACATCGCCCAAAGCCCGTTTCATATCACTGAACAGGTCAATGGATATTTAGCCGTTGACTATTGGCAATTGCTCCCAGTGTTGATTTATGGCATTCAAGAAAACGATAGAATCCTGCAGGACATAGCTAAACAATTAGAACAAGTGGAAAAACAATTGAGAGATTCTCATTAGAAAACACATCGCAAAGTAAAAAACGTTGAACAGCTTAGATTTAACATCATCGCACTATATATAACTTGCCCCATCCTTTATGGAAGAATCTGTCTGCCGATGTCTCAAAGTGTTCAGGTGTTGTACCGTCGTCGTATCTAATAAAGACGCGATATAGATAGACGCCGTTCCCTAAGGGTCTGCCCCATTGGTCGGTGCCGTCCCATGCGAATTTGGTAATGTTTGTGCCGATGTGTATCGGTCCCAGCTCCTCTTTTGTTATTTCCCTGACAAGGCGTCCTGAAATAGTGAATATCTGAATTCTGATGTCGTCAGGGACTTTATAGCCAGTTAGGACAAAGACGAATTGTGTGCTTGTGGTGAATGGGTTGGGATACGGGAATATGTTAGTTATTCTTGGCGTTCTGTCTACTTTGAAGGAAACCCGGTAGTCATATTTTCCTGCTGAGTTGCCTGAGACGTCCATCCCTTGAACCCGCAGTTCGTAAGTTCCATCTTTTGTAAACGTTGGATTCCATCTGATAACCATTCTGTTGTCGCCGGATTCGCTTAGTGTTGCAGGAATAACTTCTATGTCTGGGCTATTGAAAGGAACTCGTTTAATCTTGTTGTCTGGGTCAACAATGAATATGTTCATTAAGGAAGTGTCATTGAGTTTAAGGCAAGGGTGTTCGTCCCTGAGAGTTATCTCAATTACTGGGTTTGGCGAGACATAATCGCCGTCAAAAATTCTCCTGCCGTCAAAAGTTACGTCAATAAATGGGTTCCAAGGGTCTTTTAAGACATAGAAGGGCAGTTGGAAAGTATTGTTGAATGCATAGGCTTCAGGTTGGGCTTGCCTGCCAAGCGAGGCAATAAATGGGTTTAGGGTTGCGAAGATCAGGACATTCCCCCTGGCACTCCGCGTGTTAACACTTATTTTCCAAATCGTCGTGTCCTTAGGCTTGAAAGATTTGAGCATGTATTGTTTAGATATGTCTGTGCCGTTAATGAACCATTTGACAGTTAGGCTGTCCGAAGGGAAATCTGAAACGTTCATAACTGCTATCTCAATTTCCAATGGTTCGCCATTCAGGAAAGAATCTTTGTTTGGAACCACGAGGTGAGACATTGGGTCATAGACAAACTCAGGCAGAGGGTCATAGAGCACCCGCCAGTATTTCAATTGAACAGGCGTTGCATTACCATCGTCTTTCACAAAAAGTCTTAGTCTCAGATATGGATAATCACGTGCCTGGATAAATGTTATGGTAGTGTCTTTGCTAAACAGTCGTGGGATAATTATTTTCTCTTGCCCGAATCTGTCGACGGCATACACAGTTAGCCACGCTGAGTCTAATGTATTGTCCACGCCGTCATAGTCCCATTGAATCCTATACCATTGTCCTGCCGGTCCAATAAGTGGCGACTCCATGAATCCATTGGGCCAATACCCCGAGACTATCGTGTCCCAGAAGAGAATGTCAAGGGTGTCGCCGGATTGGAAAACTGGTTGGAAGGTTGGGTCTCCCAGTTTGGTGAAGAAGAACCACGGACACACATCACAAATGCTGTCAACCTCCACGCCTAAGGAAGCGAAGAGGGACCGAAGGGCTAGTTTCCATAAAGACGGTTTGGGTGCATCCCTGCCTCCTATGGCGTAGGCTCCGAAATAATATCGTTGCGGTAATGAATTAACGAAGTCTATTATTTGTTCTTGAAGGACATCTTGGGAATAAGCGGTATCAATTGTCCAGTTGGGCGTTTCAAAAATCCTGAGTTTTAGGTCTGCCATATCTATTCCATAAAATGCCCGTGGTCCATCAAATGGGCAAATCATGTCCTTGAACACGTCGCCAACCCAGTCATTATCGTTGTCCTGACTGCCCAGAAGCATTCCGGTTGCCGTGTCTATAGCAAAAAACTGTATGCTTCCAAACCCTGAGTTCCAACGCCAGTCCCCATTATTATCCCGCCATCTCCACCATCTGGCACAACAACCCCTGTCAACTAACATTCCGTCTATTAACAATTTGGGGTATCTGCAACGAATGTTTATATTGCCCGTTCCAGCATTTGTGTTATACCAGTAATTTGCCGAAATGATTGAAATTTTGCGGGCTGCCTGACCGAAGACAAACCGGCGGGTGTCCCAATCGTATTTAAGCCCGTATTTAAAGTTTTCTTCCCATTGATAGGGATGATGCTGTTCCCATCCACTAGTGACTTCTTTAGCAAACCCGGATACCGTAAATGATTGCGTTTTCCATCTGGTGGTGTCATTGGCGGGCGTAATCCTCCAATAATACACTCGGTTTTTCTCCCAGTTAACTGGCGGGGTCCATCTGATTAACCCATAAGCCCCTTTTATTACTTCTCGTTTCTTGAATGGCGAAGAAAATGTTGCAACGGTGTCTATCTCAATTATGTAGTCCTGAGGTGGTGAGAACACATCTCCTGAGAAGGCAAATAACGTAACTGGGACGGTGTCCACGCGTTGCAAGTGATAGGGATATATGGGGAATGCGTCTGTTGACGACACGTAGGTGGTCAGGACAACTTCGTTGTTGACATAGTCATCATATTCTGGAATATCGTTTGCGGCATCAACAAAGATTCGGATTCTTAGCAGTCCGGGTTGATCTCCAACAGGCAGTTGGACGTCAACGGTGTCAATGAAAATGGTGGAAGGAACTTTCCAGTCAAACACTTCGGTGTTGCCATCCGGATAGGTCTGCTCAATGTATATTCTGAATGAATCTTGAACGCTTCTGCCCACGTTGAAAATCAGAAATCGCAGGTCAAAAGAGTCTTGAAGCACAGAGAGAGAGGCCGGACTCATCCATGTGTAGGTCTCTGAAACAATATACTCTGCTTTGTCTGTGGCGTGTAAACGGATTCCCGGGTCTCCGTGAAATACAAATGTTTCCTTGTGTTGCCTGAGAATAACATCGTTTGAGGATTGTCCGGCAAGCAACCTCCACGCATCTTTAAATATCGTCCCTATTGGCTCTCCATAAGCCAATTGTGTCGCACTAGTATAAAACCCACGGGTTAGATAATAGTCTTGATATAGTAGTGTCAAGTCATAACCGCCATAGAACCCAATGGTTCCCTTTTGTGGTGTTAGAAGGAATCGCTTTGATAGGGTTGGTTGGTCAGTGAATATGTTTCCCACGTAGCAACCGTTAGACCAAATAACCGGGAACTTGCCTTCATTGGGATAATTCTCCGGCTCATCAATGGTTATGTCAAAAGAATTGTAAGACGAGTGTCCGGTGAAAGTGATTAATACGCATCCTTCCCTGATGATTGAATCCACTTTATAAGCGTCTGTTACCTGTATGGGTGCCGGTCCTGTCTTGTAAACTTTTGTTACTGTTGCTCCCCATTGCGGTCCCTCTATTATCTGTTCCAGTTGTTCCATTAGGTATCTGATCTGTTGCTGTTCGTAGGTTGTTTTGCCCCCTCCAAGGTGAATGACGTTCTTCGTCCAGATGTAATCAAGTGTCGGAACAATGTTGTATAATTCTGTTTCGTGGGATATGACCTTTTGAAGATATGGTTCCAGTTCTTGAAGTTGCCAGATGGCAAGCCTGCCTACCCCCGCTGTTAAGCAAATTTGACATAATGAATCTGGGTCTGCGGTTAGTAAGCCATCTGACGGTGGGTCCCCAAAAGTGGGTATCAATGTATTGGCATACCATGAAGAATTAGAAAACGGTAATGCTCCGCCTATAAGAAACACTTGCAAATTCCTGTCATGAGTCTTTATGCTATTGAAGAATCTCACAAAGTTCCTGATGGATAGAGGATGTTTCTTAATGCCGTAGGCGAACATATCATAGAGGTCTTCAACCGCAAGGATTCCAACGTTGAAAGACCCACCAATGTTACTGCTTCTATGTTGAGCATATTGCTGGATCAAGCCAGATGGGTCGTTTACCCAGTCCCTAATAGTTATTATGACATAGTCCCAAGATGGGTCTATATTAGGCGGGACAAATTCTTCAATGTCGGTTATGTAAATGGGTTTTCCGGCATACACAGTTGCTGTGTCTGAAACGAAAGGTAAGCGTCCAAGCAGGACTCCTGAACTGTCAATTAGAATGACACGTTGCTTGTCGGTCAGGTTTATTAAAACTGGTGGTGTTGTTCCTGTGAATGATCCTGTTATTATGAACATTGATCCAGAACCCGGTCCATATACTGTTCCGCCAATGTGTGTCCCAGTGGCAACCCACTGTTTGGCATAGGTCAACTTGATGTAGGCAATCCCTATTTGCAAGCCTGTTGAGTAATTGTTGGTAAGATCAATCTCAACTGTGTTATTAGTTGACAGAATTCCCGAACTAATTGTTTCAGAAATAATGATAGGTGTGTATCCAATCCCATTCCCGCTATATATTGTATTTCCGCCAACCCTCGTTTCAACAGAATAGTTGCCGTAGTCCTGCCCTCCAATGATAATCTCAAGGTTTGCTGGCATTGATGAGATGATGTGTGGAGTTGAGACGGTTGTCGTAAGGGTTGTGGAAGCCCCCGCACCTAAATAAATGATTCTGTAATACCTGCCTTCTGAAAGGTCATATATGCCATGATAGAATTTGAAATTGGACACTCTGAAATACCTCCCTTTCCCGTATAGTGAACCATCAAGAACAGATTCATCAATGAAATAGGTTATTTGTGGCTGTTTTTGAGATGTGTCGTTCTGCACATGGGCTATAAGGCTTTGGTTCGTCGTTCCCGGTTTCCATACTAAGAAATAAATCGCCGTGTCGTTAAACAGGCTTTTGGTTCTGGAAATCCAGATTGTTCTTTTGTAGAGCAGTGAGTCAACTGTTTGATTGGAAGGAATGCCCACAAATTCAATATAGTCGGTGGGTTGCAGCGTTCCTGTTCGGTGTCCGACATCATCGCCTATAAATAAGGGAACGGGTTCTCCTTTATAATAGAGCCATAGTTCCTGAGCCTGAGCGGTGGATGGCAAGCCAAGGCTTTGCAATAGTGAAATGTTAACTCTGTAAATGCCTTCTTGGGTGATGGGAAATTTAAACGTTTTGGAAGCCCCTGCTAACCATTCGTTGCCATAAGGGTCTGAGGCAAAAAGGGAAGTATTGCCCAACAATACAAATAGTAATGCTTTCAATGCAATAGCCAATTTGCCAGTTAGTGGTTTCATTGCCGTGGCTCGCTTTCCGTGCTTTCTGGATATATGAATGTATATCTTATGGATATTACGTGAGAGGGCAGTGCGGCATTTACAGATCCAATGTTCAAGAGTGCATAGTCAATGTTTATGGTGCCAAGTTTCAGACCTGCTCCGAGGGTTGGCGTCGCCGACCAGAATTCTTTTCCTGCCCATCCAGAGATTTTTTGTATGGTGTGGGCACCAAGCCTCACCCACGCAACATCGGCAAACCCAACACTCACACCGACTAAGGGTTCCACACTCACTACGTCCGTCCTTATTAACACGTTCCTTTTCCCATCAGTGGTTAATACAACATCCAGTTCAGGCTCAACAGATAGCCACGATTTAACCTGCCACTTGCGAGAGACACCCGCTATGAACCGAGGCGTGGCTAACTCCCACGACCTCTCAGGAACTACATTCCCCGTGGACCGCAAAATGAACTTTTCCTCATCAGTGAATGAAAACTTCCATACTGTGAACGTGCTTGTGATGTCCTTACCAACTATTCCCCATTTCCATTTCTTATATCTGCCTTGAATTCCAATGTCTATTCCGAAGCCCCAAGCAGTGGCGAAAGTACCCGCTTTCCGATGCAGAATCTTTACGGTAGCACCAGCATTCATCCCTTTGAATGGTTGTCCGTAACTGATCAAGAAAGCATAGTCTGCCGCACTGAAGGGCGTCACTGCATTGAAATCCAGACTGCCATCAGGTTGAACTAAATATAGGGTGTTAGGGATGTTATCAACTCCTGTTCTGAGAAGTGAAAACCCTATTGCCCCACCTTGAACATTATGCAACTTGCGTGAAAACCCCAGATATAGATATTGAACAATACCTCCGAAATATGAAGAATACATCCCAATTACCTGTGCCGGTCCATCATATTTGTGAAGCCCAGCCCCGCCACTCCAATAAATGCTCTCTGTGCCCGAAGCCCTTGACACAAAAGCATTTCCCTGAGACATTCCTTCCCCTCCAGCCCCCAAATAGAGATATTCATTTACGTATATGCGATATGCAGATTGCCCACTGGCAATTAAACCAATTGTTGCCAAAGCCCAAATCCACGGTCGTGTAGCCATTCGTAGAAGACTTTTATCTCTTTTTTCAAATTATTTCTTGCAATTGCTATGGTTTGTTGCCATCCTTCAGGCAGAACCCCCCACATCTTCTCTCTTCTTTTTATAATAAAGATAACTCTGTGTAAAGATAAACGCAAAATCCACTTGTTACGCATAAAAAGTAGCAAACTCCTCACATTCCTGAAAGAAACCCCTGCTGATAATAGAGACTGTCTTGTCCTGCTCAATACCGCTTGGTCAATACGTGAGATTTTCCTGAAAACCTCCCAATACGCCACATCAAGCAACAATTCATCCAATAGGACCTCTGCAAGCAGATGGAAAAAGAAATATCGGCGTCTTGGGAAAAACCTATGATGGGCTTCCCAAATGTCCTGAACCCTCCCCTGATATGTTGGCAGGATTTCTTTGTGGAAGACCTTATCTATCTCAATGTGGTGCCGTATAGCCCTTCTTAAAATGGGACACCCTATTGATTCAATTTGACGACGATTCAATCTTTCTCCTCGCAAGTGTAAAAAGTCAGGTAATATGCCTCCTATATAAGCAGTTGGCTTAATCCCACAGGGCAGGCTTAACAAATGTGAGACATAATACAATCAAAGTTTATTTACTTTGCAAATGTATGACACAAAGAATTCTGATTCTCGGTGCAGCAGGACAAATCGGAACAGAACTCGTTGAATCCCTACATGGTCAAGGAAACACCGTCTTGGCAACAGATATTAAGCAACCCAGTGATGTCAACTTCCCGACTGACTATGAGATTGTGGATGTTCTGGACAGAGACAGGCTTCATAGTGTTATAGCCAAGTTCAAACCAGATGTGGTCTATCACATGGCGGCTATACTCAGTGCCACGGCAGAGAAAATTCCGCTTAAGGCGTGGGAAATCAATATGCAGGGATTAATTAACGTCCTTGAACTGGCTCGGAAATTTGAGTTTAAACTATTCTGGCCCAGTTCAATAGCCATTTTCGGTCCAACAACTCCTAAAGACAACACCCCTCAACATACTATCGTGGAACCCCTTACCATTTACGGCATTAGCAAATATGCAGGCGAACGATTCATTGACTACTATAAGCACAGGTATGGCTTGGACATACGCTCTTTGCGATACCCCGGCTTGATCTCTTGGAAAGCGATGCCGGGCGGCGGAACAACAGACTACGCCGTTGAGATATTTTATGAAGCCATTAAAAATAAGCGATATGTATGCTATCTATCCTCCGACAGAACTTTGCCGATGATGTATATGGATGACGCCATTCGTGGAACAATTGAACTGATGAATGCTCCTAAGGATTCCATGAAAGAAGCATCTTACAATTTTGCCGCCATATCATTCTCCCCGGAAGAATTATCCCAAGAAATAAAGAAGCATATTCCAGATTTTGAAATAACGTATGACCCCGATGAACGGGATGAATTAGCCGCCCAATGGCCCCGGTCAATAGATGACTCTGCTGCCCGAAAAGACTGGAATTGGCAACATAGATACGACCTCTCCAAACTGGTTGAAATAATGCTATCGCAAATAGCCAAGAAACTTGAAAAATCAACATAATGCCTGATAAGAAATTTGCCACGGCTCTCAATTGCATGGATGGCAGAACACAAGAACCAGTGATTGAGCTAATAAAAAGGGATGCAAATGTCACATTCGTTGATATGATTACGTTCCCCGGCATGGATGGATTCATTGCTTCTGCCCCAGATCAAGACCTCACGCAAATACTCAAAATGATTAATATCTCCATTGAAAAGCATGGGTCTGGACATTTGTATGTTGTGGGGCACTATGATTGTGCTGGAAATCCCGTTAGTGAAGAGGAACATAAAAAGCATATTTCTCAATCAGTCCAAAGACTCAAACAACTATATCCTCATTTAACTGTCAAGGGAATTTGGGTTGATGAAACTTGGAATGCTCATTTGCTGTAATGTAAACCATTATCTCATTTTTGTCACATATGCATCATCTATCCTACAAAAAATTTTTTTCGTATCTTTGTAAACACAATAAGTAAATTATAAAATTTAATGCGATGAGGAGAACAATGTTTGTCCTTAGTGGTGCCATCATGGCAATTGGGCTTAATGCTCAAAATTTTAACGGCGTTTATAACTCCACTATCTTCTACATAGGTTCAGGAGTCCCGGTGAAGATAGATAGCCACTATTTCCACGCAAACAGTGCAGAGGCACAGTTTATAAACGAAGGTGATTTATATCTTTCTGGCGATTGGACAAATGAAAATCCCAATGGTGCATGGGTCAGTGGAAATGGAACGGTTCACTTTGTAGGGGACTCTCAAAGAATTAAGGGTCCTGAATTTAGTTATTTTTCTAATGTGTCCCTTGAAGGAACAGGGGCAGTTAAATTAGAAAACGTTAATCCGGGCGATGTGTCTGTTATTCTGAGAGACACTCTTTTCTTTACTTCAACACAAATACTTCATTTGAACAGTCGTACGCTTCAGATTGATAACTCTTCCCCAAATGCTATTCAAGGTGGTTCAGATGTGTCTTACATCTACGGCGAAACGCAAGATTTGTCCAACGGCGGAGCAAGAAACCTGAGCATTGTTAAATGGCAAGTGGGCAGTAATACCGGCACTTACACAATCCCGTTCGGCTCAGACCAAGCCTATTACCCCCTTACTTATGAAGTAACTACCGCAGGAACGGGAAATTATGTAGCCTTCTCCACTTATGCAACTACCGATCCCGGAGCAACCCCGGCAGGATGCAACAACCGACCTTTGCCGGGAGACCCTAACATCCCAAGCGATTCAGCAGTTACAAATACAATCCTATTTAACATAGAGTTTGATTCTTTGATGGTAAACCGCTTTTGGAGAATATATCACGAAGATTATACTCAAATGCCTGTGTTCAAATTAACATTTACTCTCTCTGATGATGACGTTGCTAAATGTGAGAACGGCACTATTGATTCTTTGATCCTTATTGCATGGAATGCAGCCGGTCAACAATGGCGAGAAGCAGCACAGGGAACTAATGCATTGCCACTGTTTGAGTCTGATGAGGTTCAAATGTCAGCAATGTGGTGGACGCTCGCCGAACCAAGAAGGATCGTTGATGAGGCGTTTGTGCCGAATATAGTCACACCAAACGGGGACAACGTAAACGATTATGCTACACCAGCAGGGGTTCCTCCTAGTGCTACTAATTACGTCTGGCGAATTTATAACAGATGGGGCGAATTAGTCTTTGAAAGCACTACCATAGGTGAGAAATGGGAAGCAATTTGTAAAGGGCAACCATGCCCACAGGCAGTCTATGCTTATGTGTTAACCTACACAATGCCAGATGGAAAAGTCACCAAGATAACAGGCAACATAACAGTAGTGAAATAAACCAGTAAAAAAAGTAGTTAGCCATGAGGAAGCCATTATTGTTTGTCGGGCTTTTTACAGCAAGCATCGTTTTCGGGCAGGACATTCACTTTTCAACCTACACCCAATTTGAGCAGGAAGAAAACCCAGCATTTATGGGAGCAATGAGCGGATTGTATCGGGCTAAGATTTTTTATAGAAACCAATGGAGTGTAGTCCCAGTGCCATACATTACAACAGGATTAACAGTTGATGGCAGGTTCTTTCCTTCCAGACAACAGAACGCATGGTTGGGTGGCGGTCTAACTGTTTATAAAGATGCAGCAGGAGATCTTAAATTAAGTGAAAACTATATTGGACTCGCGGGAGCAGTAATGCTCGGAGTTTCAAATACTACATTCATTGGTGCTGGACTTTCCTTCTCTTATTCTTGGTATTCTATAGATCTTGCTAATGCAAAAGGCATCTCTCAATGGGACGGATTTCAATATGACCCGAATGTTCCTCTTGGAGAAGGACCCATCGGTACATACAGCACACCCAATCTATCAGTGGGGGTGGGTGCAATGTATAATATCGAAGTGTTTAGACTGGCAGTGGGTTTAGCTCTGCATAACCTTATTGGGGCAAGAAACGCATTCTATGGGAATGAAGTGAGAGCTAAACGAATCGTTGCCCACCTGAGATCTTATGTGGAACTAAACAAGCAATGGGCAATCGTGCCCTTTGTTTTCTCCGCATATCAAAACCCGTTTTTTGAACTTACCTTAGGAGGGCTTGTTAGATACGATATTAATCCAAATGCTTCATTTGTACACGGTGTGTCAGCCGGATTGGCTTATAGAACAAGGGACGCAATAGCGCCAATCATACGTTACGAATTCAGGTCAATTGACATTACAGTGGCTTATGACTTGATTACTTCCACCCTTAAACAGGACATTGGCTCAATGGCTGGCGGTCCCGAAGTAACTCTCAGCGTGATGTATCCATTTGAAGGTTCAAGAAAAGGCTACGGAAAAATATATTGCCCACGATTTTAAAAAGAATTTAACATATCATACCATACATACATAAGATAAAGGAGTAATTTAATTGTAAGCATACCAATTATGTCCATTCTCTAAACTGTTTTCTTACAGCCCCCTTTTGTCCTGGTTTGCTTTGCAACTCAAAATTTCAGACTAATCACACAACACACTGTTAAACAGGCAAAAACAGGAAGGCATATGCCTCTGTTATATATATAAACCTGTAACTTGATCAGTTTGAAAAGAATACAAAAACAAAACTAAATAAAATTAAATTTTAGGAACTCAAACACAGCATCATGCGTTACAATAAACAAACCCAAATTAATCAAGCCATGTCCGAAACACCCTCAGAAAACAATACTAATCCCAACGCCAGAATGATTATCGCCTCGGCAGGCTCAGGAAAAACCTACTACATAACACAAGAAGTGATTAAAGAAATCAACAACGCCAAGTCAATCCCACATCTGCTCGCTATCCTCAGACAGATTCTAATAATGACTTTCACAAACAAAGCAACAGACGAACTTCGCCAAAGAGTGATTGATGAACTGAAGCAACAGGGCGGAGACCTTTACAACACTTTTCTGTTCCATCATCGGAACCTAACCATTTCCACTATTGATTCACTGCTCTATGAAATCATAAAACCGCTCTTGCTCTTAGTCAAAAAAGACAATCCTGCCAACCTGATTGTTAATGAGGAAGAGATCGTTTCTGAAGTGGCAGAACGACTACTCGTGAAAGCAATAACCGAAAGGGATAGTTTCGGCGATGCCATCCATCGCATCTTCGGTAAAAAAATGGAGGAGGGAAAGAAAATAAATCTAAATGACGAAATAGCCCGACTCGTCAATCAATACCTTACATTCAGAGGAAAAGGCATTGAAATATACAAAGCCCAAGGAAACGAATATGAAGAATTAAAAAAAATAATAGAAAACTGGATTCGTAAATTTCGGAGGGAATTATATAAGGAAGTTATTAAAACTGCCAAAGGAATAGCAAAGGTATATGAAGGTTTGTTAAATGTAGATTTTAATAACGTGCAGTTCAAAAAAAAATACAAATTTGATGGACGCAAAAATAAATCTTTAGAGTATTTGAGAGAACTTAGGAATGCTAATCCTGATTGTGATGAAGAGGAGGTAGAAAAATGGTTTGACGGCATAAAAAAGAAGATCGGGAATAATACAGCGGTAATTGAGCTTTTGTGGCAGGAAGGTCAAGAAAACCCGAAAGAAGCCATTAAAATCATGTTGAATAAAGATTATTATGATTTTGCCGACACACAATGGCGTGATGAGTATAATGATTTAGCGAAGCCAGTGGCTATCCCCAAGGAAATTTTTGAGGTTCTTGACTTTATAGAAAAGGACCTGTTAAATGCAGTTTTTGAAGTCAACTTTTGGAGTCAAATTAGCCAAACAGTCAAAGATGTATTGACAGATCATTATTCCATCCTGTTGAAAGACATCCCACAAATCCTAAAAAATCTTTTGGAAGGAGAGGGAGGCAACCTGCCCTACGTGTATGAATACACTGGTTCCCGATTCGTTAGATATTTTACCGATGAGTTTCAAGACACTTCTTTACCGCAATATGAAGCCCTGAAACCATTGTGGCAGGAAGCACTTAGCCAAGGAGGAGAGGTCTCTGTGGTCGGCGACATTAAGCAATCAATATATCAATGGCGGGATGCCGACCCTCTCATAATGGCTATTAGATTCCCAAATGATTTCAACCCCGCTCAAAAAACACTTCCTCACAATTGGAGGTCGTCGCCAGTCATCGTGGAATTTAACAATCATGTTTTTAGTGAGATAATCCCCCAAAAAATCAAAGAACAGTGGAAAGAACTAATAGATTATCAAAATTCCCCCAATGGCACAAAGGAAGGGTTCAACCTCGGCAAGATGCTTGACGAATGGTATTCAAGCAACAAAGTCAAACAAAATGCCCAACGGGACTACAGTGGCTCAATAGTCGTCAGACAGTTAATCGTTTCAGGTTCAAAAAAGTCATCACTTAAAAAAAGTGAGAAACAAACCATCATAATTGAAGATGTTATCAGAGTCATTCATGAATTAGTGGATAAGAAAGGGTTTCAGTGTGGCGACATAACCATCCTGTTCCGCAAAGGAAAAACCTTAAAAATTTTCGCTACTGAATTGCTTTCAAAAGGCTATCCAGTTCGTGTAACAACAGGCATCGCCCTTAAATACGACCCAGCAAGCATCGTAATGATCAAAATTTTGGAAGGACTGTTTCATAAAAAGCAAACAGGAATTGTTCCTAAACTAATAATGGCAGAGATTTCGTCATTGCTTTGCAAAGTTGTTGCCCTTACCAATCAAGAATGTGCTAATAAGATTTTTGAAAAGTTACAAGAGATTCAAGACCATCTGTGGACAGAAAAAGAATCTTTCAGTTCATTGACCGATATGGCGTTGGCTATGGCAGATAAGTTCATGGACACATTTCCCGAACTGAGAAGTAATTCCAAATGGACGGAAGGATTGCAGGCATTCCTGAATTTTGTCAGAATGACGGAAAGAAAAGGGATTAATGCCCTTCAAGACCTGTTGAAGCATTGGGAATCGTCGGAACCTGTCTTTGATTTAACAGAGGATGACGACCTGACTTCTCAAAACCAAATTTCTTTAATGACTATCCACAAAGCGAAAGGTCTTCAAAACAAAATCATTCTTATTCCAGACCTATATGACTGGCAGTTTGAGATTGACAATAATAAGGGGGAATCTGTTCCTATGCCCGTCAAAGCAATTAGAAAATTCTTAAGAACTATAGACAGTGGCTCACAATTGTTTGAACAGGCGAACGACAATGAATACCTCATCGTCAAAATACCATCCGATAGCAAATTGACAAATTTAAAAAGATTTGGCAGTGTAGCAGGCGAAAAATATGGTTTGTCCGAAATAATCAGCACTTTCGCTGAAGCAGAAGCCAGACACATCTTTGAAACTCTCAACCTTCTCTATGTCGGGTTCACTCGTCCAGAACAAGCATTGTTCCTCTGGACAATTGCAACACAGAAATCTAACCCAAAAGAGGGAAAAGAGGGAAACGACAAAAACAAGAATAAATCAGGAAAATTTAAGTCTGGCGAAGACTTAGTGCAATACTTGATTACAAACCCATCTGTTGGTCTCGCTATGAATGACGAGCCACAGGAATTCCAGATGCCCAATGATATAACCGTCCAAATCAAATTATTTGTTAAAGGAGAATATGAAAATCTAAGACCACACAGCGAAAGTCAGACTAAAGAAAACAATGTTCAAAGGAAAGACCTCGGGAAAAATCAAGTTTGGAAAGCATATCCCAATAGGTATTTTGACGTTAACCTGCCCATAAATAAGACAACTGTTAAAGATTTCCAGAATTTCCCTATCGTCCAAGGAACCTATCTGCATAAGTTGGTTGCTCAGGTCAAAACAATAGACGATATAGACAAACTAAACATAGATTACGATCACAAAGAGAAATTAAAGGAATGGCTTGGACACGAAGAATTGCGAAACCTTAAAAATTGGGAAGTGCAAACAGAAGTGCCCTTGTTCCATAATAAACAAATGTTCTATGTAGATAGGATATACACAAGCCCAGACAAAGAGGTCGTAATAGTTGACCTCAAATCAGCCGATCGCCCCTCGCAAAGCCCCTATTGGAAAAAGTGGGAGGAACAAGTGAGAACCTACGCAGAGATATTAAAGCAACAAGGACACACAGTGAAATCAGCCTACGTCGTCGGGTTTAAGGAAGCAGTCCCCATAGACCTTGAAACATAACTTCTAAAAATCCAGTAAATATGGCTAATAAGCAACCTGTGATTGAGAAAGTCATTGAGGAATTGCCAACAGATGGAAATGCAATAGTTGTTGTGCCATCCCACAGATTTAAACTGTTTCTGGCGTCTGAATTGAGTGCCCAAGGCAAGAAAATCCCCTATATGTTCCAGTTGCCTGAATTGATAGACCAGATTTCAAAAGATGTTTTGTTGGCAGAAAATCCATTTGTCATTCAAGTGGCTCTATACAAATTCCTTGAGGATCAGGGACTTTGGAATACCGAAGGAGAAAGCCTGCCCCTTTTCAGACGATTCGCCCTCATCGGACAAATCATTAAAGATTTTGAAGAATTGCTCTTGAACCTTCCGCTCAATGAAAGCCCATCGCAAGTGGTAAGAAATATACAAGATTACTACAGGACGGGAACAGAATTCGTAGACGATGAACAACGAAAACACTATCTGGAAATCCTTCGTGATATATGGCATGTTGACCAAATGACTACTGTCCCGCATAAACAGGCTCTGGAATTCATTGCTAAACTCTGGGAACTATCAGGCAAGTTCTTCCTTGAAAAGGGAATATATGACTACACTCAGAAAATTTGGCGTGTCCCCGTTGTTACAGAGGGAATCTTGCTCAGGAAAGCCCTTGAAGACAAACTGTTCATCCAAGAACTGAACAGTAAGTTTAACAATCCAAAAGTTATAGTTGCAGGATTCGGCCCTCTGGATATACTTTATTATGAAATTTTCAAACACTTAAAAGACAACTTAAAAGAAAGCATGGTAGTTATCTGGGAAGGAGGCGAATGGTTAGAAAAACTTAATAATTATATTCTTCAACCATTTCTTGAAACGCAAAGTAAAATTAACAAAAAATATGAAAAATACTCGTTAATATGGCAAATTAACCAATTAAATGCTTATGAAGTGTCCTATCCTTTAGACCAAGGCAATAACAACGTGGAAATCCATATAGTCCCAAACAGAACAAGTCAGGTTGGACTACTGGCAAAGATGATTCCCTCAGAACACAATGGTTCCGACAAGTTTAGCCTTATCTTACTGCTTCAAAAAGACCTCGGCTCACATCTATGGCATGCCTTTGAAAAGATAAACTTGTCAATGGGTCTTCCTCTCGCTTTAACCCCCCTTAAATCTTTCCTTTCCCTTCTGGATGAATTGCTTTATTTCATCAATGATAAAAATGACACAGGAGACATATCCCCCATCCCCATAGCCCTTTTCGTCAAATGGCAAGACCATCCAATAGGCAAATTCCTCGTTAACCAGACGCAAGACGATGACCAGCAACCCATTGACCCATCTAAAACCATCTTTGTAACCAAGTCAGTATGGGCTCAGAAAGTTATTGACTTCTTGACTTCTCATGGAACAGAAACAATTTCTTCAATCTTGAAACTGTTGCAATATCTTGATGAACAACTGTCCACAGATGAAAAACAGAACATCAGTCGGGCTTCTGTCCAACAAATAGCAATTATTATTCATTACCTGCAACCAATCCTAAAACAGTTGGAAGACCTAAATGCCAGACAAATAATCCAACTTTTGAGGTCTATGCTATTCTCTCAACAAGTTACATTGAGAGGAGAACCATTGTACGGACTACAAGCAATGGAGATTTTAGAAACACGAGGGCTTTCTTTTGATGAAGTGTTTATCCCCGACGTCAGCGAAACAACTCTTCCTTCCCCTGAACAACGCCTGTCAATGATTCCTGTGTCCATACGACTCTTCTTTGGACTTCCCTCTTCTGAAATCCATTCATTCAGAAACTACTATTATCTATATCGGCTTCTGGCAAGCACAAAAGGAAAAATCCATTTCATTACGCCCTCTAATATGGACGGTCAACCAACACAGAAATCCATCATCCTGAGCCAAATACCAATAATGTTCCCAAATAAAGAAATAAACACAACAGTATACGTCCACTCAACATCATTGAAACCCTCAGAGCCAGACCTCTCTTTCGTGGAATCATTGATTGAATCGCCACAGGAGGAAACCGTCCCACTAACCCTTTCAGTTACCGAATTAGTCTCTTTGCTTAAATGTCCAAGAAAATTCCTTCTGAGTAGATTTTTGCCAGAAGAAATAGAAGAGCCTTATGACCTGCTTGGAACAGACAATCGCCTTATCGGAAACCTCGTCCATAATTGCCTTGCCAAAATATATGAAAATGGCGTAGACCCTGAAACATTGAAGGCTTTGATTAACAATGACGATGAGTTGACCAAAGTGTTGAATCAAGTCCTTTGGGAATTGCTTGGAGGAACAACAGAGAACAGTATAGCGACCGATTTCCATCTTATTCCCTCATTTAACATTAGCAAACAATATGTCAAAAAAATCATTGAACGAGACTATTCCCTTCTAACTAACCCAGATAATGACGCAATTAAAAACATTAGCCATGAACAGGAAATATATTATAAAGACGATTCAAGGGCTTTTGTTATAAAAGGCAGGATTGATAGACTTGAACACAGGAGTTCAACCATTCGGATCGTGGACTTCAAACATGGAGTATCATCTAAAAGTAGTTCAAACGAAAAAACATTGAGTGTGTCCGTGGGAGTCTTAGACCACATTGAGGAAATCATTAAATCTCTGAAAAGCGAAGGAACAAATGAGGAAGCGAAACTTCGTAAAATAAACAGTAATGAAGGCTATGCACTTCAAATTCTGATCTATAAAAACCTCTATGCAAAGCAATCCAATGATACCGATAAAACCTCGGTAGTGCCTTACATCTATTCAATCAGTAATGTTATGAGTCCGCAAATGAAAGGCTTTGAATTGAAAGTTCAGATTTCTACAAGAAATGCTAAAAATGAATATAAATCCCTGTCGCCGGAAGAGATAGAACAAGTGTTGATGGACATTGTTTTTAAACTCTCAACAAGTGTGTCCGAACTACTCAGGCAACCTTCCGCTTCCGTTGAAAGCCTTATAACTCAGTTTTTCCCTATTGAATCCGATCAGTGTCAACATTGCCGATTTAAAAATATATGTTTCATTCATAAGGAAGATGGGTGATTGGTGCATGAACCCTTTGTTCAATTGCATTGAAAAGCATGAAGCTTAATGATATGTTTTGCAATTTAAATTGCTGATAGACAGACTTTTGTGTGTGTCAAACTTTCATAGCACGAATAATATGATCTAATTTGTTTAAAAAGAACTTATTATCTTTGCAACATCAAAATAAAGACGCCATGAGAAGGATAATAATGTTAGGACTTGGGCTTTTGTTTTTAGGGTCTTGTGGAATTGCTCCTCAACTGACACTTAAATCCCGTCGTTATCAAAAAGGGCTTTTCGTCCATTTAGGGTGGAAACAAACTAAGACACACACTACTAAAATTTCAAAAACTGAACAATCTCTTTACAGTTTACCTTCTATAAAGACCAAATCAACCATTTCTCAGTGGTGGACGATGCAAAGGGAGGGCGTGGCATTAGCATCAAACAAGCCCTTGCATGTTAACACTCAGGCTTCTGAGCAACACACCGATAAAAACGTTCATGAAAACAATATGGTCAAAGAAACTTCCTTTATTTTACCTGAACTAACTGATGCATCTACAAAGAAGATCCGCAAGTCAAAAGCGGTCAAAAAGGCATTACGTGCTACCCCACGGGGAGATGAGCAACTGTCCTTGCTATCGCTGATTTTTGGCGCTGGAGGATTTATTATATTAATCTTGGGATCAATAATACCATACATAGCAATTTTAGCCTTGCTCTCGTTCCTCGCAGGGCTGATCCTTGGCATAATTGCCCTGAGCAAAGAGGGTAGCAATGCGAAGGCAATCATTGGACTGGTGCTTTCTTCCTTAGGATGTTTGTTATGGGGATTGTTTGCGTTTTTGATAGGTGGGTTGCTTCTTTTTGCTGCTGCGGCAGCATAATCAATAATTTGGTTTGATTGGTATTTTCAAGGGAGTGCCGTCCATCCAATTTTGGAAACGGTGCTCCCTTAAATTTTATTTGTGAGTAGCTCATTCTAAGAGGTGACAACAGGAATTTAGAATAGGCTATCAAGCACAAATCATTGAGAGGGGTAGATACAAAATAACAGTTTTAACAGCTCTTAATTCAAAGTTTCCGTTTGCCCCGTGAGGCTATATGTTATAAGCAACTTTCAGAATCTAATCCTAAACCCAATTATGTTTTTTTGAGGGTAGCTTTAGAGTAAAAATTGACTCTATCTCAAGGCTTGGATTATCCGCTCAACCCTGGCTTCCCAAGTGTTCCGTCGGGCTTCTTCATCCACAAGCCTTAAGTATTCAGGGTCGTCTTTCAATTGTAATGCTCTTTCTATCTGGAGGATGAAATCGTTAGTGTCGTGTGCTATAAGGGGAGAGCGATATTTCTTGCATTCGTCCATGTCCGCAGTGGAAACTATTGGCTTATTTAATGCCATGTATTCATACAGTTTTATTGGGGAAGTTGTTTTGGCTATTTCGCCACGCTTGAAAGGGATGGTAGCCACATCAAACCAAATAGCATAATTAGGTAATTCTTGATAATCAACAGGTCCAAGATAGTGAATATTTTGCAGTTTTTTTATTTTTTTTGTTGTCTGACCATCATAATCAGGACCAATCAATACAAAGTTCCAGTCTTTCCGCCTACTTGCCACTTCATTTATCAAGTCAATATCTATCCATGGAGCTATAGCACCATAATAGCCAATTATTGGTTTCTTTTGTTCAACGATGCTTTTGAGACGAGAGGGTACATTGTTTGGGTCCCTTGAAATATGAAAGTGATTGTAATCAACGGCATTTTCTATAAGAAGAACTTTTTCAGGAGGCATATACTCAAGAGCCTCTTTGTATAATAGATCTGATACACAGAGAACCAAGTCGGCAAGCCCCATGTTTAATATATCCTTATGTCGCCTTAGCTGCAAATCAATGTTTTGAGGGGAGATTTCTTCGTCAATCTTGTCTATATAATCATAAATGAGCCCAAATCCATCGTTTTTAAGTTTTAAAATGTCATCAGTAGTAATAAACGGATTGGTAGATGGCAAAAGAAGAAAGGTTTTTAGTTTGTTTTTTTTGTGTTTGCCAATGCTTTTGAGCAAGTGATTATAATATGATTCATCTATTACCAGAAGATTTTGGTTGACCCAAAAAAAAGGATTGAGTTTATCGTCTGTTACAAACACGAAAGGAATGCCTTTTTGCGATATGAAATTGGCGAAGTGATGGGGACGTTGGTAAAGAGCAACATTCCAATTTATATTGTAAGGATAAATTACCATGTGTCCTGTTTGGTTTGCTCTACTAATGATTGAGCGGATATTTTTTTGTATTTTGAGGTAATCTGATATTTGTTTTTTGAAATTAGTGTAAGTTCCCGAGACTGTATGAGGCAGTCCAAGGATATGCCAATATGTTTTTTGCACCCTGTAATATACCGAAGGGCATGCCTTCTCACATATTTTCTTTATTTTGTTAAGCATTGTTACCGGATAATTTATTTTTTCCTAAAAAAACGTGTACTATTTCAAAAAAATTCCCTTTTTGGCGATGGTAATGAACCTAAGGATTATGAATTTGCAAATCATTGTGTAGCGATGAGAACATGGTATTTAAAGTCATGGATTTATTAAGCGAAGAGGCAGTGAGCAAATGGACAATGATCTGATAAGGCAAATGACTAAATAATAGGCTTATAGCTTTTTTAGTTCGTGGGACATCAAACACTTTGGGCGAACGGATGTCCCAAGGGAAATTTTGAGGTTTGGCGTTTAGCCAGTTGCAAGAGGCAACACCAATGAAAGACAACCCACTGTTTGAAGAATCTTTTAGTTGCTCAAGGAGTTGAGGGCTGTAAGGAGGCAATTGTTTCGTGGGGAAGCCGTCTGGGTCATACGAGGGGATAAGTGAAAGGAGCGGGATAAGGTTAGGAGTTTGTGAAGCACGTAAAGGAGAAAGAACAATGATGTCTAAGCCAGTGAGCAGTTGAATTAGAGCGTTGAGTTTAGCCTGTAATAGTTCGGGACGTATGGCATTAATGCCTTTCCAGAGGTTTTCTGTGGAGTATGCCACGCTGTAAGGGTCGGGATTTTTCCGTTCAAAAGGCAGAATCATCAAGGGTTTTCCAACGTTTCGCAATTCTTCTAACAGGTTGGCGAGGGAATCAACGGGGTCGTCAAGGAACAACACCCATCCAGAAGACCTGTCAAGACCTTTTATGTCCACTGGTTGTCCACCTTGGGAAAAGAGGGGAATGAAATGCTCAACGGCAGGAGCAGAAATCTCTTGATAATAAGCATCTGCTATTAATTCGGGAAAGTGTATTAATGAAATTTTCTTGAACCCTGTTTCTTGTGAGTATTTGGTCAGGGCTGATAAATCACTGTTTGTTATAAACAGAGCCCTATCGTGCCACCCACCGCTGATATGAGCGTTTTCAAGCACCACTGGAATATCGGCATCCCATTGTTTTTCGCCAGAGGCGATTATCTCTGTTATAAAGCCATCTTCCACTAATATGTCTGATTTTGTTCCATGTAGCGGATGTGTTTCATCCCAAATGGTTATTCCTTTAAGTAGTGTTCTCTTCATAGTCCTTTCGTTTTCTCAACACAAGGCTTTCAATCAATAGCAATATTAAGGCAAAAGAGAGCAATAAGTAGGGTACAAAAGACATTATTCTGGAATCCTGTGTGTGTGCTTCTATGCCTGTTTGTGGCACCTTGGGTTCCAAAATGCTTTCTTTCTTGGGCAGGTTTATGCCCACGAGTTGAGTGTCCCTGTCGGAGACTAAGTAGTAGAAGCCGGGTTTAACGGGAAGGGTCAGGGAAATGTCGGAAGATTTTTCTGTCCATGGCACAATCTTTATGTTCTGATTATTAGCAAGTCGGGAGATGGTCTGTTCATTATTTCGCAGGAAATCCAATTCATAAACTCTGTTTCCTAACAGGACTTTATAAATCATGGCAATGTATATGGGATGAGATGAAAATGTTGGGTTGTCTGCATCATAAACGACGTGCACTGTTTGGTTCTCAACCGATGCTATGGTGCATGAATCAGTGAATAGCAGTGGTGTTCCGGGAAGGCTGTATTGAAGACACGGCGCTGAGATGGATAGAGGGGTGGGTGCTTTCCCATAGTCCTGTATGACGTCCTTCCAGAAGGGGTTCCTTCTGTTGAGCCATACCCGGAAGGGGGGTACAAATCCTTTATAGAACAGAATTTTGGGATTGGGGTTGGTTAATAGAGATTTTCTCACTGATTCAGGGAGGTTGTCAAAGTATCCGGCGATTAGGACGTCTGCATCGGCAATGTCTGGAACAATTTGAAATGCTGTGTCCTTTCGGATTACCCTTGCCAGATGAATTGTTGTATCTGAGATTTTAAGAAAAACTTTTATAGGTCTGGTTCCTATGGTCGCATAGAAATCATTGTCAAAATATGTTGGGTCGCCAGAAATGGAAATATGTATTGTGTTTATCCTGCCTTCTGGAGTGATAAGAATCGTGTCATATTGGATTGAGTCGTTGGAATGCCACTTCTTGACTGCTTTAACATTACCATTTAGTTTTAGTTGCAGAGACAGGTCGGTAATGCCCGTGTTAAACCATTTGACAACAAGGTTGTTATCCATTCGCCAGAGTGAGTCAATCCAAGCGTTCTCAACGGTTCCGTCCATAGGCACTGGAATAAAGGATTGCTTGATCAGTCCAGTGTAATAGCCTGTTTGGAAGTCTGAAACGACGATTGTTGCCACGCTGTCTCTCAAATTACTTATCAGAGCCAGTTGCTTATCCAATGAACAAAAGCCATAGTATGTTTCAATGTTTGCCAATTGATTTTCGTCTTTAATTATGTTGTCGCAGGTTATGGCATAAAGGAAGTTGTCCACATTGTCTTCAACCCATTTTATTGCTTGCCATAGCAGTGGCGGGTCGTCTCTGGTCATGCTGGCACTGTTGTCAATGATGACCACTGCGGGGATGTTAGTTGTTTGGGGTTTGTAGAAAAATGAAAGGAGTGCGAGAGTCACTAAGGCTATTGTTCCAGTTCTTAAAAGCAGAATGAGAAGATGCTGGAGCCTTCGTCGTCGCTTTATTTGTTGCAAGGTCTTTTTCAGTAGCCAAGTGTAAGTGAAGGGCACTGTCTTGCTAACCCGTTTAAAAAACAGATGTATAAAAATCACAGTTGCTATGGCTATTGCCATCAGTGATAAGAAAATTGCCAGAGTATTCATAGTCAGAATCCTATTTTTTCGTAATTTAGCGTTAAAATTACCAAAAAGACGAAATTATGACTACGGGACCTAAGGTAAGCACGGAACGGAAAAAAGGAGGAAAAGGCTGGGTAATAATCTTGTTGTTGCTAATTTTAGCCTTAGCAGGCTTGAACGGGTATGTCTACATGAACTTCAAAAAGGCAGAGAAACTAAACAAACAACTCTCTGTTAAAATAGATACTCTGGAACTGATTCAAAAGGAATTGGAGAAAAAGATTCAACTGTATGAAGATAGCATAGCCCGGTTGAAAGCATCTTTGGACGAGAAAGATGCCGAACTGGCTGCTAAAATAGCCGAACTGGAAGAAAAGAACGAAAAGATTAAGCGATTGCAAGGGGCTATCTGGAGACTTAAAAAGAAACTTAGGGAATATGAGCAACAGGGACCCAAAACGGGGGAAGGCGGTCCGTCCTTAGCAGAGCAATATCAACAATTGCAACAGGAATATCAACAACTCAAACAACAATACGATAACTTGATGGCTCAGTTGTCCGAAAAAGACCAGACCATAGAGAATCTAATGGAAAGGCTTAAATCAATGGAAGAGGAACTAGGGTCGTTCATCCCACTGAAATCATTAGAGGTTACGCCAATAAGAATTAAATCAGGCGAAGAAATACCGACCAAGAAAGCGCGGAAAGTTAGTGCAATTAAAATATGCTTCACACCGGAAAATAACCCGCATATTAAAGATGACGAAATAGAGATTATGTTTAGAATTATTGACCCAGAAGGCGTCACTTTGTATAACGAGGCAGCAGGTTCAGGTAGATTCACCACACCAGAGGGACGTGAAAAGCCCTACACTTTCAAAAACACCTTTGTTTATCCACCAGTTAACACACCTGTTTGCACATATTGGGAACCATTCACACCACTCACCAAAGGCACCTATAAATTGGAACTCTACTACAATGGAAGGTTTATGGGCGGACAGTCCTTCCAATTGAAATAGTGCGTATCTTTATAGCCTGATAAACTCTTGTAGATATGGCAATCACGGAAGAAAGCGTTCTTGACGCCCTTAGACACGTCATTGACCCGGACTTGAAAAAAGACCTTGTTTCCCTTGGAATGATACAAAATGTTAAGGTCGACAAAAACACCATCCACTTTGATCTTGTCCTAACCACGCCCGCTTGCCCTATAAAAGACAACTTGAAAGATGCTTGTGTTGAGGCAATAAAGCAATTCATAGGAGAGGATGTCAATGTGGAAGTGAATGTTAAATCAAGGGAGTTCAAACCCATAACAGGGGAGGACTTGCTTCCGGGGGTCAGGCATGTGGTAGCAGTAACTTCAGGGAAAGGGGGAGTTGGCAAGTCAACTGTGGCTGTTAATCTGGCTCTTGCCTTGAAAGAGATGGGAGCAAAAGTAGGGCTTCTTGACGCCGATGTCTATGGACCGTCCGTCCCAACACTTTTGGGCTTGGAAGGGTCCGTCCCAAATGCAAAGACAGAAAACGGAAAGACTATTCTCTTGCCTTTGGACTATCAGGGCTTGAAGGTCATGTCCATAGGTTTTTTCATAGACCCTGATCAGGCTGTATTGTGGCGTGGTCCAGTGGCGTCCGGAACAGTTCGGCAATTAGTGCAGGATGTTGACTGGGGCACGCTTGACTATTTGATTGTTGACATGCCGC
>JAADEI010000094.1 GCA_013153515.1 Chlorobiota bacterium
ATACGAAGAAGTGGGTTCTGCGGATTGTTAATATCGTGCTAACTGTTCTGGCTATATATTTAGCCTATGCCCTTGGAAAGACGCTTATTGAACCTGTTCGGGCACAAAAGATAGCTAAGCAACGCTATAAAGAGGTCATTAAGCGGTTGGAGGCGGTCCGTGAAGCACAAATGATTTACAGAGAAATTCATGGGAAATTTGCCGAAGATTGGGACTCCCTTGTTTATACTATCAAATACGACACACTCATTGAAGTGAAGGTCATAGGCAATCCTGATGACACAACACAAGAAGTTACTTATGACACGCTATATATCCCCGCTATCCAAGCCTATTATGAACGGCTTGGCGACAATAAAGTGGAACCCGACTCATTGCCATATATTCCATTTAGCGGTGGCAAGAAATTCCAGTTGGCTGCTGGATTCATTGAGAAAGGGAGGGTTAGGGTTCCTGTGTTCCAAGTGGTTGCCCCAGATACCGTTTTCCTCGCCGACCTACCAAGGGATTACATTGATGAAAAGCATGCTCTAATACTGGGGTCCCTGACGGAAGCCACCTACACTGGAAATTGGCGATAATGTAATGTTGCAACGCATTCAATCTTTTTTACATAAGAAGTATAGGAAAGGGAGTCCTCATAGGTATTCTGTTCTTTGGGTTTTGTCTGACCGACTGATAGTGATTGAGTTCAACAAGGAAGGGATTCCTGTTAGGATAGAGGAGTTGCGGGAAGGCTTTGAGAATAAAGACATCCTTGATTTGTGGTTTGAATTATCCAAACAAAGGCATTATGGACCTCTTAAAACAGTGGTTAGCGGTTCCGACCTGTGGCTGGTCACCTGCCAACCATTTAAGGAACCTTATGAACTGCTTGAAATTGACTATAACAGGCTGGTAAGCATTGGGCTTAAACAAGATTTGTGGTTCTACTTTATGGTTGAAGAATCATGGCAACATTTTAAGCAAGCAGGGGCGGTAATCACGCACATTGTAGAACCTCTGTATAACATAGCAAAGAAACATCATAGAGTCCTTGTGTCATATTTGGATGGTGCCGATTTGTGGATAGCCCTGTATAACGCTTCTAAAAGTCTATTTTTCTTTAATCGGTTTGATGCATCGGGCAAAAAAGAGTGGATTTTCTGGCATGTGCACATAGCACAATTGTTGAAAACAGAAACTCGGTTTTTACCTATTGGTGTCTCGCAAGAATGGATAAAAGATTTAAGGCAGTATGGTGATGTAGTGAATGAATTAAGCAGGCTTGTAACCGTCAAGTACAAACAATATGAACCTAATCTGCCCGTGGAACGTTATGTTCTAATGCTGAATTTCAAATAGATGCGAATAGTTAGCGGACGTTTCAAAGGGAGGGTGTTCCACCCACCTAAGAACATTCCTGCTCGTCCAACCACTGATTTTGCCCGTACGGCTCTTTTTAACATTATGGAGAACTACTTTGATTTTTCAAATCTGAATGTACTTGATTTGTTTGCAGGCACTGGATTCATTAGTTATGAGTTCATTTCCCGAGGAGTGCCGTCTGTAATAGCCGTAGAGAAAGACAAACGGTGTGTGGAGTTCATAAAAAAAACCGCCCAAACACTTGGAATATCCAAACACCTGAAGGTTATCAAGATGGACGTGTTCAAATTCCTGAAAGGTTGGTATGGCTCGTTTGATATAATTTTTGCTGGTCCACCTTATCCATTGGCTTCCGAGATAAAAAAGATTTATGACCTTGTGTTTCAATATGAACGACTTAGTCCCGAGGGATGGCTGATAATAGAGCATGACAAACGTGTTGACCTGTCCAATCTTCCACGGTTGGTTGACCAGCGACACTACGGTGCCAGTATTTTTAGTATCTTCGCTAATAAGTAGTGATAGATTTCCTCATTTTACAAACTTCATAAATCATGCAAACTAGAATTTTAATAGCAGGTGCTGGAACATACATTCCTGAAACACGCATACTCAACGATTATTTCCTTAGGAAAACGTTTTACGATAAAGAGGGCAATCGGATTGTTCGTCCGGGTGAAGACATCGTAAAGAAATTTGAGGACATAACAGGCATTAAGGAAAGGCGATATGCCCGTTCGGAGGAAGTCACTTCTGATCTGGCGACTAAAGCATCTTTTCAAGCTATTGAAGACGCTCAAATCCAACCATCTCAATTAAATTATGTGGTAGTAGCACATAATTTCGGAGATGTAAGACCGACTATGCCCACTCTGGACATGGTGCCATCACTCGCCTCCAGAGTAGCGCGAAACCTTGATATAGAGAATGCTTCGTTGATTACATATGACATAGCGTTTGGGTGCCCGGGCTGGATAGAAGGAGTTATTAATGTGATTAACCGAATGAAACCGGGTGAATATGCCCTTGTAGTCGGTGCTGAAACATTGTCAAGGGTGTATGACCCTTATGACCGAGATAGTATGATTTTCAGTGATGGAGCCGGAGCGGTTGTGTTGAAAGCCATTGAAACAGAGAGGGACGTTGGGTTTTTGGGATGGGAAAGCAGGTCCTATGCCGGGGAAACAGTGAGCTATTTATATATGAGTCCTTCATATAAGAAAGACCATGACCAAAGCAGGTTATATATGCATATGGAGGGAAGAAAAGTGTATGAATTTGCCCTTAAAGAAGTTCCTTCGGCAATAAAGGGTTTGCTTGACAAGAAAGGCTTGCATTTGAAAGACACTAGCATGTTTCTCATTCATCAGGCAAATGCTAAGATGGACCACGCTATATTGAAACGACTATTGAGACTCTATGGAATGAAGAAACCACCAAGGGAATATTACATGCCCATGACAATTCAATCCCTCGGAAACAGTTCCGTAGCAACAATCCCCACTATGATAGCACTCATCAAACACAAAAAGTTGCTTCCTTACGAATTTGAGCCGGGCGACATAGTTATTATGGCATCTGTCGGTGCAGGAATGAATATCAATGCCATGCTATATAAATGGTAAAATTTTACGGCAAGCCATAAAGGACATTCTATTTTTGGGCAGGGAAACTACACAATCTCTTCCAATGCTTTGAGAATGTCGTCGTAGTTGGGTTCCTCGGTGATTTCCGGAACAACTTGAATATACTTAATTTTTCCATCTTTGCCGACAATAAAAACTGTTCTGGCAAGCAACCCTGTTAATGGTCCTTCCTTTATCTCTACACTATATTTCTTTTTGAAATCGCCATATCTGAAATCAGAAGCGACAACGAGGTTTTCAATATCTTCCGTTGAGCAGAACCGTTTGGAGGCAAAGGGCAGGTCCATGGATATGACAACTGGAAACACATCTGCCCTACCGGCTATCAATTCATTGAAACGCTTTGTTTCAGTAGCACACACTGGGGTGTCCAGAGAAGGAACTGTTATTAACACTTGAACCTTGTCCTTGCCCCCGCCAACTTCAATTTCTTCCAAATCAGTTGTTACGACTTTTGCAACAGGTGCTTCATCGCCTACTTTCAACTCGGTGCCATTGCCTACTGCAACCGGCTGTCCTTTGAATTTCACTACCATACCCTGTATGGATTTAGTCTAATAAACGTTTATTCGCGGAATCTTGTTGCATCTCCCATCAATGCAAACAAAAGCCGCATTAAGGGGAATTATAAACTCTTCACCTACTGAAGAAGAGATTAACTTTCCATCAAAGGAAAAGAATTGGATGTTGACTTTAATTGGACACTTCAAGGTTCCCGATTGCATAAGACATTTTTGATAACTGTTATCATACGTGCTTTCAGAGATTCCTGTAGCAACAAAAGAAGGAATAATGAAATCGATGGTATCTACTACTCCATAGCTTACATTTATTTCTTTGGCTAAGAAAGTGTCTTGTAAGGAAATAGTAATCCTGTAGAGTCCTGAATCCGTGAAGCCTGCCTTTACCATCCCCTCAACATCTGTAACGCTTGAATAAAGCTGTGTAGGAGATATGATTCTTACGGGTTTTCCCCATGCAGGGGGTCCATTTACAGAGTCTCTGAAAACTCTCACATAAATTCTGATGGCTGGGTTCCATCGGGCTTTCAAGACAAAAAGTCCTCTTTCCATATCCGAAGCGATAAAAACACTATCATCAAAGAAAGGGTAAACGCCCCAACACCCTTTGAAGCTTGCCGAGCTAAACGGACTGGTATCATACCATGCAACTTCAACAGGAAGGTCAGGGACGCGGACATCGGCAACTACAACACCTTCAGTGTAATAGGAAATGTAAATAAATCCGTTTTTGTAGAAGACATTGTGTGGGATGGCTGGATGGCGACTTGACTGGAAGGTGGCGAGTAGTTGGGGAGTTGAAGGGGAAGAAACGTCATAAATTCCGATGGGGGCTCCCGCCGTCTCATCAGTAGTAAACATATATTTCCCGTTGTTGCTAAGCCAGACGTTATGTGTGAATTGATAGGGCGTAGAGATACTTCCTATGAAAGAGAAGGAAAGGAGACTATCTTGAAAGTGTGTTCCGGCGGCTTTCCCCGCATAGATGTGTCCTCCCCACACAGTATCATTCCGCACGAATCCGTCATGGATATATGGGTCTATTCCTCCACCTATGGTATAATCCGTTAAGAATTGAGGGGAGTCTGGATTAGTCAAGTCAATAACATAGTTATTTCCCGGTGTTGAGCCCCATAGCCAAGCCCTGCCCTCCTCGTCAATGAAAATGTTGTGTGCATTTTTAATGCCTCCTGGACTCGTGTTGCGGAAAGAAATTCTATTGCTATCTGCCAGAACGCGCAGGTTAACCACTTGCAGTCCAGAGGGCGACCCACTGTAGACAATATCGTGAACTACATACAGGCGCTCTTTCCAAACTTTCATATCTCGCCAGATGCTTCCCGCCCCCGGAACACTATCAATCAAAATCGGATTTCTTGGGTCTGTTATGTCAAATATGTAAGTTGAAGAAAAGCTGCCGACGAAGGCGAATCGGCGTCCCGTAACGCTATCTTCCCATCCCCACACATCACTGGCATAGGACATAGGATAGTGGCTAAGCAACTCTATATTAAGGGACCCATCTGTCTGGGCGAAAGTTGAGAAGCCTAAGAATAAAGCAATACACCAAAACCGTCTCATCAGTTAATTTAAGTGTAAACTTACAAAAGACCAAATGTTATTCAAAATAGGGAGGACTATGCCATCCCTTTAAAGAAATAACGGGGTCCAATTAAAAAGGGACAGGGGCACTATTGCTCATATTCATCTTCATTAAAGAAGAACTCATCCTCGCTAATATAGTCAGGCCAGATGTCTTCAATCCCTTCGTAGACCTCGTCGTCATCCAGTTCCTGAAGGTTTTCAATGACTTCCAGAGGAGCCCCTGACCGAATAGCATAGTCAATAAGCTCTTCCTTAGTGCAGGGCCACGGAGCGTCCTCAAGGTAGGAAGCCAACTCAATTGTCCAATACATGGCTGTAGGATTTTAGCCGTTCCTGATTAGGAATGTTATTATCTTTACGTAAAGTTCCCGCCAAAGGTTTGCAAACGATAAAATTACCCATTATTCTTCTATTGGTTTTTATTATTTGTTTGCCTTCTAATGCCCTGTGGAACCACTACTTTGAATGTTCTTATCTCATGTAAATTATTCTTATTCAGGCAACTAAATCTAATTATGCAGGTATTTTCCGCACATTCAGTTATGTTACTTAAACGTCTGCCCCCAACGTCAAACACCTCAACTATTTCACAATTTTTCAATTCCGCAAACCTAATTAGGGGGATTCCGGACACTGTGTCTGAATCACTATGCGTCACATACACCTCATTGCAAAATGTATCAACATAACATAAACTAAAGCCATAAACACATAATAGTCCTGAATGCGGAACACATATTGAATCCGAAGAGCCTAAGTGGAGCGAATCTAGTTGCCATATTACTGAATCTATGTTTTGATACACTGCTACATAGCATCTGCCATCGGATGAGAGGCTTGAGAAGAATAAGCCCCGTTGATATGTGGAATCAGAGACAGTAACACTATCTACATATTTGCATCCGAAGGTGTCCACAACCTCAAGGTAATAGGTTCCTGGTTGGACAATTTGGACAGAATGGGTTGTGTCGCCTGTGTTCCAGAGGTATGAGATGAAGATAGGTTTCGCTTCTACTCGTACTGTATCCCCTCGGCACTTAGAAATCCAAGAAACAGGGATTATATCATCTGGAAACGGATAGAACCAAACTCTGACGGTGTCAGAATATAAACATCCTATTGAATCCATTGCCTTGACGATATATTCACCTTGCAAACGAACTATTATCTGGCGGGTGGTGTCCCCTGTGTTCCAGAGATATTCAACAAATCCGTCATTAGCCGTTAGTACAACACTATCCCCATTTAAGCAAATAAAAAATTCTGTTGGGCCTAAGTCTAATAGGGCGTTAGGAAGCAGAACCGTTATGGTGTCTGGATGCACACAGCCCAAGGAATCAAAAACTTTAACTATAAACTCACCTCGGCTATGCACAACGATGGATTGAGTCGTGTCGCCTGTGTTCCAGAGGTAGGAGGAGCCAACCCCCGCAGATAAAGTAATTGAATCTGCATTGCAATCTTTGAGCGTGTCAACAGAGAAAGAGGGGGCATAAGGCACTTCAATCACCCAAATTGAATCTTTCCATGGGCATCCGAAAGAGTCTAAGACATACGCTACATAAACACCTTGGGAATCAACACTTATGGTCTGAGTTGTATGGCCGGTATTCCAGCTATAATAGATGTATCCTGAATCAGCAGTTATTAAAACAGAATCTGTGTAATAACATTTATAAACTGTGTCTTGTGGTATTATGGTTGTTGGGTCTGGGACAGGGAAATTAACGATCACGACGGTGTCTGGGATGGTATATGTGCATCCGTCTGCTCGGGATGTAACATCTACCCAATACTTTCCCGGGGTAGTGACATTTATTGTTCTTGTGGTTTCGCCTGTGTTCCAGAGGTAAGAGGAGCCGCCTGGACCGGCGTCCAGAACAACTGTATCGTTAATGCATTTATATATTGTGTCTGGGAGGCTTGGGAAAGCTGGGAATGCGGATGGCGTCTCCGGGTTTGTCCATCTGGGTCTTTGCCACGGTGCATCCCTTGGATCGCCATACTCTCCACCGCCATAGAAAGGGTCTTTGTACCAGAAGGTGTCAGGGTCTTGGACATAAGGCACAACATTAATTACGTTGGAGTCATTACTGTAGATTACCCAAGGGATGGTGTCAACGTTAAAATTGAGGCGTCCATTCCGCTTTTCAATAACACCATTGAATCTTATCCTAACTCCGTCTTCGCTAGTGTTTTTCATAGCGTGGGCTCCGCCGTCGACACCCAGTCGTGGGTGCGATGGGTCTATTTGATCCTTTTGAATATCGCACCATGTTTCAATTGTTATAAACCCATGTCCGCTATATGCCACATGCGTCGGAACCCCATTAATCGTGTAGACAAAGTACACCTCCCAATCGTGTTCGTGATCATTCCACCAGTCGTTGTCCGCATAGTAAAGCCAGTATTGATGGACTCGCCATGGATAAATGTCCACATAGTGATAATATACAGCGGGTCTTTGGTCATTAGGTCCCCTATTGGTTAAACCTGTTCTTCCTGTTCCAGTCAAATTGTTTCCAATAGCATATTCAATAATGTTTTCAAGATTGTCTTCTGGATTTATTTTTCCGTCGTTATTTGCGTCTTGTGTAGTATTAAAGTCAAATCGTACGGGAAATACGTTTTCTCGTCGCATAGGCACGGACCAATCGTCGCCATCAAATTCAAGTGTTGCTAAATACTTGTAAGGATCAATAGGGTTTTGACCATTTGAGATGAGAGAAGTTAGTGCAAGCCCCATCGCCAGAGAAAGTGCCCTCATTTTCTGCATGTTTGAAAAATTTACCTTTTTACAAGACTCCCCACGTTTTCCTGTCCAACGTTCTGTATTGGATTGCCTCTGCAATGTGTGTTGCATTTATTTCGTCCGAGCCTTCCATGTCGGCTATTGTCCTTGCCACTCTTAGGATTCTGTCGTGAGCCCGTGCCGACAGTCCCAATTGCTCAATAGCCCCCTCTAATAGACGGGAAGCACTGTCTGTCAGGTTGCAAAATTTCCTGATTAGTCTTGGGGACATTTGAGCGTTTGAGTAGATTCCCGGATGGTCTTTAAATCTCTTTGTTTGAATTTCCCTTGCCTTGAGAACTTGCTCTCTGAGTTGTGCGCTGCTTGTTGGCTTGGTCTGTGGCGACCGTAATTCCTTAACCGGGACAGGCACCACTTCAATGTGCAGGTCTATCCTGTCTAATAGTGGTCCTGAAAGCCTGTTTAGGTAGCGTTTTACTG
>JAADEI010000012.1 GCA_013153515.1 Chlorobiota bacterium
GGGATGGTAGCCAGTGGGTGTTGGCTAAGGATAGTGTTGGGGATAATTGGGGCAGTCAGGTAGCGGTGACGCAAAGTCCTATTGTAGGCGACGGGACAACGACTAATCCCATTGGCTTGCAAGGAGGCACAAATGCAGGAGATATTTTAATTTGGGACGGTTCGCAATGGCAAATAAAGGCTTCGCCGTTTGATTCAGTATGTGGCACAGCAATGGCTAATTATGTCCAGAAGTGGACAGGTTCTGAGTTGTGCAATTCAGTTATTTATGATGATGGCACAAGGGTAGGAATTGGGACTAATAGTCCTGGTGCGAGATTAGAGGTTAAAGATAGTCAGATCACGGATGTTAGAGTACATGTTTTTAATGCTCACCCTAATCCGCCACAGGGGTATAACAACAGTGGCCTGAGTGGGAATGCGGCATTGGAACTTCGTTCTGCCAGTCCAGGTGGTGTTCAGTATATAGATTTCGTTCCAGATGCCTTAAATAATGATTTTCTGGGAAGAATATCTTACAATGAATTCGGGAAAGATAGAATGGCTTTTTATACGGGAGGACAGTTTAGGATGATAATTGACTCGGCAGGGAGGGTTGGCATCGGAACATCAGTTCCCCAAACACTCCTTCATGTGGCAGAAAGAGGATATTTTAATGATGCTATAATAGAGGGAAGCTTATTGATTAAAACAGTAACTGACAATCTCAGATATAGTGAGGGGTTGAGATTAGGGGGGCATACCCCCACTCAAACGTTCTATTTTGATTTTGCTGCACAAACAGCTGTTCCCCCGGGAACAGGACAAGATTCCCTTGTGATATGGGTAATCAAAAGCTGGGTTCCCCTCGGTAGCTCATTACCTGCCCTACCTATTCTAGTACATGGACATGGTGGATTGTGGGTGTCGCAAGGCGTACGAACTGACCCTCTACAAATAGCCAACTATTATAAAAGTACACCTCCTACTATCGGAGCAGTGAACCTAATTGATTCAATGGCAGGCGACATTAAACTGGTTTTGCATAACCTTCTTGATTCCACTACTAATAGCAATAGAGCCAGCTCCGGAAACGCAGCAATAGAACTTAGGACAGACAATATAGACGCTGTCCAATACATAGATTTTGTTCCTGCACAACGAACCCCTGGATACATTGATTTCTCAGGAAGGATATCTTATAATGAGTATCACAGGCACATGTTGAACATCTTTGTTAATAGAGGGAGACGTTTGATTATTGATTCTTTGGGGCGAGTAGGAATCTTTCAAAATCCACCTGCTGCAACCTATGTTCCCACAAACATCCTCACTATTCAGCAAGGCTCCCCCACGGACCCGATAGCCGACTCATGGACTGTTTATTCCACACGGGAGACGAAGTCTGAGGTTCTGGGGGTTGTTGGTCAAGAAGATATGTCTAAGTATTTGAAGTATTTCCGTGAGATGCCTGTTTATAGGTGGCGTCGGACGGAAGGGGAACAGGTTAGGCTTTCGCCCATGGCAGATGATGTGGGTGTTCCGGGAGAGATAAGGGCTTATGATGGTGAAGGTAATGTTCAGGGCATTGATTTGTATGGATACATAGGCTATCTGCACGTTGTCATAAAAGGCATTTTACAAATGGTGGAAGAACAACAGAAAATAATCGCTTCCCAACAAAGAGAAATAAACGAGCTAAAACAAAAGATAAAATGACCAGAAAACCTCTCTACCTTTCCTTTACATTAGGTCTGACAGCCTTCTTGCTAACTAACTTTTTGTGGGCTCAAAATGTCGGAATAGGCACCGTTTCCCCACAAGCAAGGCTTCACATAACAGTACCGCAAGGATTCGCAAACGCACTATTAAGAATAGATATGGGAACAGGTACTCCAGTTCTCATAGTCCAACCTAATGGTTCAATAGGTGTAAATGCCATTCCGCCCCAGTCAGCTATAATGAGCATACAAGACACCACAAGGGGAATAATCATTCCACGTTTGACAAAAAATCAGCGAAACAATATCGCTTCCCCCGATACAGGCTTAACTGTGTACCAAACCACTAAGCCCAAGGATGGATTTTGGTTCTATGATGGCACAAGGTGGAGATATATGTTGACCGACAGGGACATGTTATGGGAGCTTAGCGGTGATTCATTGTTTTCGTTGCCTGACACGGCTATAATAGTCCGGGGGGTAGCCACACCAATACCTGGGTCCCCTGCCGATAGCCGAGTTGTTATAGTCAGATCCCGAACAGAGGAAAACAGAATCTTAATACAACCTCGTACAATGTATAATTCTTTTCCAGTTCAAGGAGTAGAGTTCTGGTCCGCACAGGACACCGTCGTTCAAATAATTGACTTTCATATTAATGCCCCTGCCCCCTTAGGATTCGACGGACGCCTCACTTTCAACCAACATTATGGGGGAGTGTGGGCAATGAAAAGAGGATTCGTGCTATATACAATGCGTGAGCCCAGAGTGGCAGTTGACAGCTTAGGAAGAATGGGGGTGAGGGGTGCCCCTATGCCAACAGCATGGCAACACATGAACGACCAGCCCAGCCTCTATGTCAAAGATCGGATAGTGGCAAGAGGAGTTCCTGGATACCCCACTGACGGCTCAGAAGTGCCCTACCTCCCTTTCCATAACCCCTGCATTATTGATTTACACGACACTACGGTTGACATAGGAGACACATTACGGTTTTGGCTTAGAAGATGCAAATCAGTCCGGTTAAATCTGGATAGTGGAAAAGTCTATAAGTGGAAAACTTATGTGAATGTTAAAGACTTTCAATCATTATTTATCTCTGTCTTTACTCAAAGTGCCCTCGCCAATACATACACGGGACTCAGAGATACTGCCGCTGCCACAGTACTGGCTTTGCGAAATGATACAGTCGTCGTCTTAGGAAACAACTATTACACCCCAACTCTACTTAGCTTGGGCAGTTACGCTCGGTTTAGGTCCGACCGTGTGTTTTATAAATTCATTAAAACAACTTCTTTGTCCCTCAGCCCCCACTGTAGCCACCAAGGATTGATTAGAACAGGCTATCTTACTATGTTTAACGGCGTTCAGATTCATCAAGGTAAGTATGAAGGAGAAGAGGTTTCCTTCATAAAAGTCAATGCCGATGCATGGAGCCGCATCGTGTTGGCTCATGTAGTCGTAAGAAATAGAGGCTCTTCAATTATATACCCTGTTCGGGTCTCTAGCCCCATGTGCCACCAATCTATAAATGGAGCCATAGTAGGGAGGGGGGGGGTCATATTAGGCTCTAATGTTCAATGGGAAACAAATCCACGGATTATTTATAATCAGTGATTCAAGTTGTAGTGCTAAATTTAATGTATATCATTACCGACTTATGTATATATCCCTTAACTTAGTAGTTTAGATAAGATTCACAATAAAAATGTAACTGAGATGAAGCATTCAAGAAATAACGATTGGCATACTAAGGAGATTTTTGTTTATTCTGTAACGGAGACACTCAACATTAAAACACTATTATGTGGTTGGACAGTAACACTCCTCTTTTCGGTAACATCCCTCCCCCTTATGGCTCAAAATGTGGGGATAGGTGTTCCTTCCCCACAAGCGAGGTTCCACATTGTCGCACCCTCAGGATTTTCCTCACCACTATTGAAAATTGAAAAGGACGGAACCACCGCCCCATATCTAATAATCCAATCAAATGGAAAAATTGGTATTGGAAGAATCAATCCCTCTGAAGCCCTTGATGTTTCAGGCAATATCAAATTCAGCGGGGCATTGATGCCTGGCGGGGTCGCCGGAACAGCAGGTAAAGTTTTAATGTCGCAAGGAACGGGAACATCACCAGTGTGGATAGACACTGCTCTCTTGAAAGACAATTGGGGAAATCAAGTAGCAGTAACCCAAAGCCCTATTATCGGGGACGGGACAAGTGCTAATCCCATTGGATTACAGGATGGCACTAATGCGGGAAATATTTTGATTTGGAATGGTTCTCAGTGGAAAATAAAATCATCGCCCTTTGATTCAGTATGTAATACTGCAATGCCCAACTACATTCAAAAATGGACAGGCTCCCAATTGTGCAACTCAATTATTTATGACAATGGTCTTAGTATTGGCATGGGAACCTCTTCCCCTGAACCTTCCGCACTCTTGGATTTGAGTGCTTCCAACGCAGGATTTCTTCTCCCCAGAGTCTCCTTGGCTTCCTATACCGATACGGTCACCATACCATCTCCCGCTAAAACCCTACTTGTCTACCATACGGGCGTTCCCGGAATGCCAGAAGGATTCTATTATTGGGATGGGACACGATGGAAAAAAATGGGCGATGAAAGAATAGTTATATACGATGAAGTGATTACGCCCTTAGAGTTGTCTGCAAATGCTCATTTCATTGAGGCACCTTCTGCCGTTGACCCAGATGATAAGTTTATAAATTTTGAGAATGGGACATCGGCAGGATTAATGTTTTGGTATGAGGTTATTCCCCCCGGTGTTTTAGCAGATGGGCAAAATTACATAATAGAATTAACTGTTTTGCGACAAGGACTTCCATTGGATGGTTCCTCTGCTTATGATGATGATTCCTATTTTATCATCTCCGACTCCACAATAGGTTATGCCTTTATTTTGCCCAATCATACTAATACCAGTTGTTGTCAAGCATATGGAATAAGAAGAATGCGGGTCAATCCCTTAAGCTTTTCCACATTAGAAAGCACGGGAAGCATTACAGGGGGTCCTGGCGTGGACTACGCTACTCTAACACTTGAAATGAACGATACTTCAACATACCTATATTTAGTCTCTGACCGAACATCCGAGGACCTACGCTATCGAGCCACAGTGCGAGACCTTAACATCCTTCATCCCTCAAATGGCTTATACGTTGCTATGTATCGCTCCGAAGCCCGTGAAAATTATAGTCTCAGATTCATGAGAGTGAAAGTAATCATGAAACAATAGTAGGACCCTGAAGAATAAGAGTAGCATATCTCCCAAATATAATAAGCAAAATGTGATCCCTTTTCATTATTTTTTAGTATCTTAGCACTAAAGAAAACAATTCGCGATGAGGCAAACAGTAGCACTAATTGTTTTATCGGCATGCTTTTCTTCTTTTGCCCAAAACCCCAATGGCAGGATAGATGATTTAACTGAACTATTCACTTGTCGCCAGTATTACTTCACTATGCAATCGGACGGTGTGCATCTTGCTACTGATGTATGTGTCCCTATAATCCGTGATGACTGGAAGGTTTATAATATAACTGTTTCTGTCCAAGGAACCCCCGTAACTATTGATTCACTACGGATAGCTCGCCGGGGACAACAAATTTTTTGGATGCCAGACCAACTCAACCCTTGGCAATTGCCCGCAGTACTCACAAGAACACCATATAACAAAAAAGGTATGTTGTCCCAACACCTCGTAATCACACTATCTGGTTACGTGAGCATTGCCCAAGACACAAGGGGCAGGCACGCCTCAGAAGGGGTATACCTAGCAATGTATAGCGATTCATGGCAGAAAACTCCATATGTACCACCAGGCTGGAACCACCCCCTTGACCGGTTTGGAACAGCGAATCGTCATCAAGATGGCTATGAAACATTGCTTTTCATTCGCGATTCACTGAGATGGTCATACAATGACACCACCCTCAACACCACCGACCCAATCCTCGTTAATGGGAATGTTTGCATGTTTGGGTCATCAGCCCTTGGAAACACGCAATACCAAACTGTTTCAGTGGGCACCGCCGGAATCCTTTCCTGCTTGATGCCAATAGTTGCCGGTGGGGAACAATGGGTCTTGGGGCATTACAACGGATTGTTTAGGGAAAGATTGATTACTGGATGGTTGGGTGGTAGATACCTTCGCTATTCATGGGACACTATTAATATCAGTAACGACAAAGACACCATCCATTCCTTAGCAGATTATCCCGCCCCTTACAACCAAAGCCCCCTCCACCTCTGGCAGAAAGCAGTGGATTTTTGGTCTGTGGACAATCAAGCCCATTACCCATATTCCTCTGTTAGAGCACTAATGGACGTTAGTCATGCTACACTCCCGGGGAACATTAGCCGATACACCAACTTTGAAGTACCTACATATAACATAGTTGGGTGGTGGGACATATATAACGTTTCCCAAATTGAGACCTGGCTCCAAATGAGGAAACATACATCTCATAGACCTTTCCATAAGCTTATCGTTGGACCATGGGCTCATCAAACAATCGGAGAACAAAAAACAGGAGATATTGTTTATAAAAGAAATTCAACAACTCTCTTGGGAGAGGCTTGGGCACTCCCAAACGCCACCTTGCCACAAATGCAAAACACTGAATTGTTTCAATGGTTTAGAACATGGCTGAAAACCCCTGAGTTCGTCCTACTTCCAGACACCTCTTGGCAATACGTAATGGACTATAATGGCTCGCCAGTATATGTGTTAATCCCCGCAGATACCTATTCCGTCCCCTACGATACATTCATCAATTTTCTCAATGGAATAGGAACATTGTCTAATATGCCTATCCGAATTAAAGGTGTTCCAACCATGGATTCAAACACAATCTATTTTGTCAATTTTGGACCAACAGGAACATCTGTTTTCGGAGACACGACAGGCACACGCGTCATCTCAGGAACCTATGTGTTCCATGACTCTGTAACACCACCACTACGATTCTATTTCGCCAGTAGTGATACACTCTATGGCAACTGGTGGATAGCAACAGATTCATTCCCTCCTCGGAATATGACGACATATTCTCTATACCTACACCCAGATGGTAAAATATATGATACCCCGCCAATTGACTCAGCTACATTAACCTACTTCATTGACCCTTGGAAACCGGTTTATACAATAGGGGGACCTAACATGATTGTCCGAACACCAGACGGCTCCCGAAACAGTCAAGGACCCATGTGGATGAATAACCCTGATTGGGTACATCTAACTTATCCCCCCGATACTATCATCAATGGACAATCATACCCCAGGCACCTCGCTTTCCTCTCGGAACCCTTACCAGATTCCCTGACCACCGCAGGATATACAAACATAGAACTATGGGCTAGTGGCTCACCCATCTCTTCTCAAATGCCCGATTCCTTAGACATGGACATAATTGTAAGAATAATTGATGTGCGTCCCGATGGTAAAGAATTTTACGTGTACGAAGGGGCGGTCAACGCCAGAGGAAGACTTCATGCAGCCTCCGTTGCAGATGGAAACCCCATTGACTCACTGCCATGGTCTAATCTCTACGCCAACAAAAGATATTACTTTAAATTCCGCAGCTTCCCCATAGCTTACACTTTTGGTCCCGGACATAGAATCAAAATCGTCATTACAGGCAACAATTGGCCCCTTTACCAGTCAAACCCTCATGTCCCTCTTGAAAATGGCGATTTCTTTCGAGTAACCCCTTCTCAAATGGACACTGCAACATATGATTTCTACGGACAGCCCCTTTTCCCTAGACCCATCCTGCAAAACATTCACATTGCCCCTGATTATCAAGCAAAAATAGAATTGCCAGTGCTCCATCATCCCAACATCCCAGGACCAGTCGCCGTTAACACTCCCGAAAAGAATAGGGATGCTTGTCAGCCTCTGATGCTAAAAAATATCCACAACGCCATTTGGTTGCAATTCAAGACAAAAGAAGGAATAAAAACCATACAGGTCCTTGATCTGCAAGGCAAGACAATAATGTATAAACATGTTAACAATCAACAAATTACTTCAATACCATTGAAACTGCCCCAAGGACCCTATATCCTAAAAATCACTTCAAACAACTGCGAATTCAAAACCTTAGTAACAATAATGCAATAATTGTATTTGTTCTGTTTTCAGAAATTTTGTATCTTTGTAACCACAAGACTGGTTATTAATAAAATAAATTTTATAAAATGAAGGGGGGAAATGGGTTGTTGCAGTTTGGTGAGGAGGACGCTATCTGGAAATATCAAGGCATAAGCAGGGTATCTGCCCTACTAACAATCTTTGCCTTAATGACTGTCCATGCTCAGAATATCGGTGTTGGGACGACCAATCCACAATCGCGTCTACATGTAACTGCTCCTTCAGGTTACACATTACCTTTGTTGCAGGTTGAGAAGGATGGTGCACCAAATCCATATTTAATTGTGCGACAGGATGGGAGAATAGGTATAGGAATAGTTAATCCCTCTGAGGCATTGGATGTATCTGGAAACATACAATTTTCAGG
>JAADEI010000145.1 GCA_013153515.1 Chlorobiota bacterium
CTTAGTATTGGTGCTTGAGAAGATTTCCAGTGGAACTTCTCGCACCCTTTTGAAATCCTGATCATATACAATAACAAAGACCTTTGAGGAGATGTGGTCGTTCATATAGAAACCATGGTCAATTCTATGAAAAACATATAGATTGTTTTTTAGTGTGAAGGTATTTACAATGCCTAAATGGATTGCTTTCCGGGAACCAATATATGAGCCTAAAAGCTTATTATAGTCGCCTTTTAGAGGTTTCATATTTTCAGGAAGAATTTCTGCGGAATATACTTGCAGATTGGATAAGTTACTGTCTGTGCACAAAAAGAAATCGGGAGGTGGAACATTTTTCGTAAAAATAAGATAATCGGAAAACATGAAAGAAGATGTGTAAAGGGCACATATTTTATCACCGTACAAAAAAGCATGTGAAGGAATGTTTGTAATCCTAGGATAAACTTTTGAAACTATTTCAGACTTATAGAATGACATGAGTTTGTCATAGTCGTATACCAAAAATTTTTTACCAGTAACTGGTTGCCCTAAGGATAAACTTAGTAGCATTCCTGTTATGAGTCCTAAAAATCCTAGCAATGCCAAGGTTCTTCTCTTCATAGCTATTCACATTTTCGTGTGTCAGTGGGTAGAAACAATTATCGGGACAGGATAATTAAACAGAGCGTAGGATAAAGACTTTTTGACTTTCAAGTCGCTAAAAAATTTAATTGTAAATAGTATTAGGCCAATCGGCGTCAAAGGAGGTACTAATAGTAAGACAAATGTGGTATTTCTTGTTACTGCTGTTCTCATAATTAGGAATCCTTTTATAGGAATTGTCTTTCCAGACTTGTCTTTTATATATTTAAATTCAATCACATGTGCTGTTGGGCGTTCCTGAGGCTCCTTGCCCTTTTCCTCCTTGTAAATAGCATACACCTGAGCGCCTTTGGAAATAATTGTCCTACCTTGTTCATCAACGACATTTTCCATAACAACTGCTACTGGCAAGGGTTTTTTCTTCAGGCTTTTTAAAGTTACATTTTCCGATGCTTGCATCTTAATCTTTACTGGGATGTTTTGTTGTGCTATTGAGGGAAATGAAACAGTAAGTAACCACAAAGTAAAGAGTAGCAGTATGCTTTTAATCCTTAATGACCTTTGTTTAGAATTATATTCTTGTTTCATAGTATTTTTTTTATCAAGTGCAAAGTTAAAGAACTCTGGATAAATGCGAGTGAAAGAAGTTGTTGGCTAAGAAATTACCAATCCCACCACAACGTCCTGTATGGATTGAACAGATTCCAGTTGAGCGACAGAGCAAGCATTGAGTATTGTTCCCTGAATAGCGTGGACAGGGATTTCCTTAATTGAGCATAGAGTTCCAAGGTCAAGGTTTTGTTAAGGTGATATGCTATCCAGAAATGAAAGTTTTGCGTCATTACTGGGACGCCTTGGGTGGTGTAGTTGCCATAATATCTTGTTGCGTTTTTGAAATTCTTAAAAATGTCTGCACCGTAGTTTGTTTTGCCTGTGTCAATGCCTTGTTTCACAATTGCAAACATAGTTCCCGCTTCCCACTTGCCTATCGTGTAAGTTGCTTTGAAAAGCGTTTCCCACAAATTGGCACCTTTCGGATGGGCAATGCCATAGCCATAATGAGCGAAGTTTTGCAGGATGGACGAGTGGCTGTAAGTGAACGGACGAATACGCATGTATTCCCACTGGACACGCAACCCTTCCCAGTTCAACGCTAAGCCAGTGCTGAATGCCCACTTGTTGAGATATGAACCTGCGTAGTATTGCGGATTTCCCGTAATGATTTGTTTTATGTCTGCTTGCAAATGGCTAATGAATAGGTCGTCAATAAAGAAATTAATCCAAATTCGGAAAAATTTATAGCGATACATAGCAGAGAACCCTAAACCCGCATTGTCTGGACTGCCTAAATAGTGCTCAACAGTTCGGTAGAAAATAATAGGGTTAAAATAATTCCAATCTGGGAATAAGGAATTCGTATCCCTGAACATCATAACTTGCTCATGGAAGGCTAACGATAATCGTTCATTTACTTGGAATTCAAGGGTGTGGGCAACGAAATGCTTGTTTGGAAACGGTTTGGAAGCAGGCACGCCAACAAAATGTTTCATTGTTGCCCATAAAACATAATATCGCCAGTTTTTATATTCAAAATCTGCTCTAAGGAAAGTGTAAGGGCTTGAACGATAGGACAGAAACGGCGTTAGGTAGCCATATCCCATTTGGTTAGTGGCGAACCCTAAGGAGAAAGCCAAGAAGGGCTTGTCCATCGCTATGACCGTCAGGACACTTCGGGCATCGTTGAAATCAACACCTTTGGTCAAAATAGTGTCGTTGAGATAGCCATCAAACTCTTTTGTCCAGATGAAGTGTGGTAGGACGGTGCCCAATGCCGTGTCAACCTGTGTTTTCAACGGTTTCGGCAAGCCAATCTGATTGTCCGTAAATTCACTATAGAACAGTATTTTCCGTTTTATGTGTCCAGAAATCCGCACGCCTTTCCTGTTGAAATAAGGGATTTGGCGGGAACCACTCATAACGCCGAAACCCAAGTGCACAAGCGGAGAGAAACCAATGGCAAGCAACGAATCGGAGTACGCCACCAAATAATCGCAGGGACGTGCCTTCCATAAATTGCACGTAGAAAACTCAGAAACGTGATTTACTACAGGAGAAACAACACGAGTAACTAAAATGGAGTCGTCCTGTGTGGTCTCCGGATACACCAACGGTTGGGCATAAACGCCTGATGCCAGTGTAAACAGTATTCCCATCATAAAGCGAACACACCAACTCAAATCATGCGATGCCACTTGTTCCCTTTGATAAACAAAGTTAAGCATTTCACTGATGTGAGATTTTAAATAATTTGTTGCATATTTGCAATTGAAACAGGTCGTATGAAAATCCAAGGATTACTTTTAGTGGTTTCGTTTACGATAATTGCCCAAAATAACTATCCCATTTTCCTTATTAACACTCAGGACACGTCAAAAACAATCATTCAGTCCCGCTATCGGGATTTAATAACCAAAATTGAAGGGAGACGCTTTTTGTTGGCTGGATGCAGAGCAACCTTTGAAGTGGTAAAACAGGGTGATTCTGTAGTGATTAAAAGGCTTGGACGTCCAGTGTATCGCACCGAACTGCTTGCTTCGGCTAAACTAACCGCTTCTGTTCTTGGACACAGAAAAATAAAATGGTGTGGATACACCTTCAACTTCAACCCACGGGATGGCAGTTGCCTAATCACTTCCAGAGACGTGTCGGCTCTGCTGTCAAACAAGCATGATTCATGCACCTATGAACCCATCGGGATTCGCTTATCTGAAAGCAAAATTCCTGTGCGAACCAAAGGAGTTGAGTTAAGACCATTCGTGTTTAACAAAGGGAGACTTTGTGGTATCGGCGTTCCCTGTGTGGATAGTCCCATCAGGCATGTTGTGTCAAAGATTTTGGCTTCTGCAAATCCTATTTTTATCAATGCAGGGTCTAATTATGCCGTTAGTGTATATAACGATTCTTTGGTTGTTTACAATAAATCAGGAAATTTGAGAAAAGTGAATTTAAATGAAGAGTTTAACACGGAGTGGCTTTACATAAAACCCTTGTGGGCAGGCTTTTTGGAACACAGAGACCAAGTCCTGATTTCTGGTGTGTCAATGCTACCCGATAGCACGTTTCAACTCTGGGCATTGTGGCTTGAAAAGGGAAAAGTAAGTCGCCGTCAATCGGTTAAAATTACTTCACCACCACCTGCCGTCCTTTCTGTATATGACGGTTCGGAAACAGGAGTGGTATTAGCGACCGACACAACCCTCACTCTTGTCTATGTTGAACCTTTGGAAAATAAGATAATTGGCGTTAGTTCCAGTAGTGTTAGAAAAATTACCTACGATGGATTGCCCTTTGGCAAAAGAAATAAATTTTTACCAATAAATGAAGTGTTTAACAGATACATCAACCCATCACTGCGAAATGTCCTTGCATTTTATAAGAAAGACACCTTGGTAATCATAGGGCAAGTTCCTGATTATGACTCATATCCCGTTGGCGGAGAAAACGTTTCCTTTATACGATTTTATCTTGTTGGCAACAACGTCGTCAAGCAGGACGCTATAGACGGTTATCTGTGTTTATACAGATTGCCCACTTCAAAGGCAATCCAAGTCCCTGAGAACTGGCTGGCTTTCCAAACAAAATTTATTAGGAATGAGACCATACAGATTGTTTCTGGAACGTCAATAAGCACGAATGACAATAAGAGTTTTTTCAAATTTGTATTGAAAAACATCAAAACACTCAATAAAACTCATAAGTTGAAAGGCGTTTATGTGTTAAAATTAGAATTCAAATGACCACTATTTGTTAGCCACTGTTTTGAAGGCAAAATTCAAGAATTGCCTGATTGTAAGGACATTATTTGGACAAAAATTGGCGAAATGTCTGCCACCCCTGACCCATTTTTTCAAAATGTTTTATCTTTGTATTCAGAAACTGGGCGAATGATAGTAGGGGCTAAAAAGTTGGCTCTGGGGGTTTTGACCAAGGTAATTGAGTTCATGTATAGCATATTTAAGGCAGTAACGGGGGTTTTACTTACACACACACACACACACACACACACAGTAAATCAAGGGTTTCTGGCAGACTAAGTGAAATTTTGCTAAATGTATGTTTCTGCCTTGAAGCGACTCAGAGCAAGCAATTGTCAAAATCAACAAGATGCTTTCTTTACGGAAGGTGCACGTTCTGGTGAAGAGGGGAGCAGTTTTGGAGGCCAGTTCCCGCAAATTGCGTCAATTTTCGGTGACCAACAGGGAACGAGGTCTCCCGCAGGGGCGCCGGACTCCTGTGTTACTCAGGGCTTTTCCCGTCAGGGAAGGCTCATTCGGAGGGAGGTGTGGATGTGGGGAAGTGAGTTGAATTGAACACAAACTAAAAACCTGAAAAATAGTGAAGCCATGAGGAAATTAGCTCTATTGTTGACCTGTTTTCTTGTTGTTGGACAGTTGGCTGCTAAACCTAAGATTAAAATAACACGTGTAGATGGTTTTGGTGGTTGGATAAGGGAAAATGGAGGAAGGACTAATATTGACCTTGGATTCATAGAAATTGATATAACCAGATATGATTGTACAGGGGAAGGAAGTAATTGTCCCGGGATAGTGCGTGTGGATGGATCATTCACAATAAACGATCAAGGTAATTTAATTAGTGAACAAGCGTTATCTTTAGTGCAATTAGCTGTGAATGATATGAATGCTAATGTTGGAGAAGGGAATTATTATATGGGAACAAGTCCCATTGATGTGTTAAGAGTTATGGAATATTTAGCTATTAATCCTTCCTATAATTATGCAGAACAAAACTCTGATATAATAAGAGAATTTGATGGTGTTTATGTTTTCTGGAACTTAAAATACAATAGTCATGGAACTTTTGTTATTGTGGAGAGGGAAAATTGAGGGTTTCAGGAAATGGGGGAGGGGCTTCAAGCTCCTCCCCTTCTTTATTGTTTTAGTGATGTTATCTTCATGTAAGGGTATAAGTATAAGTATTGAAGATTCCACGGATGATGTGTCCAAAGCGAAAAGAAAGGAAATAATGACCAAAATGAAACAACTGCAAGAATATGATATCGCAACTGATGGATATAAATTGTTGATATCAGACTCAGTTTATTATCCATATCCAATATTAAGAGAAAAATTAAAGTTAGTAACCTTAAAGGATGGCATTGTTAAACATAGTTATGAAGTGGAGATATCTCCCCTGTATAATAGTAGGCTTCAGAATTATTCTGTTTTAGAATACACCCATGATAGTCTCATTGTGGTGGGTTTTTCTGATAATAGAGGAGACCTATATATTGATGTGATTGATTTGAAAAATTTAAACTTATTCCTGTCTCTAAAATGTAAGAGTGATAATGAAGATGCTGTTATTACTGCCATAGAAATGCTTGATGATTCTTTGTTTGTTGTTGGTGCATCAGCAAGTAATGAAACATATATATACGCTATTAAAGTTATGGGAGGTAAACAGTGTTTCATAGAGCAAAGACTCCTTATTGACACATTTTTTGATGGAAGTTATACGCCATTTTATGTAGCAGATATATATCAGAGTAAAGACACTCTACATGCAGTAGCTTATGTTCAATCTTCTGGTTGGGACAGCAATTACTTAGCTGTTGTAAGGATGAATGCATCTGGCAAGATTTATGAGGTAAAACGATATCTTGATAGATTAATACCATTTAGTACGGTGGAAAATATGAATAATCTAAATGCCGGTAGATTGGCATTGATAAACAATCGTGTTGCCGTGGTGGGTTCAGAAGAGTATGTGGTACTACATCCTTTCAAACCTGTATATTATGATGGTTTTGGAAATATTGACACTTTAGAGAGATTCGTTAATAAAAGATTATATGCCTTTCAAGACAGCATACTAAACAGTAAATTTGATGCGTATACATGTCGTTCTGGTACTATAGTTAATATACCTGAATTTGAGGACACGAAATCAAGACACGGTTTTGTCCTTCAAAATAAAATAATAAAGGGAACAGAGAGTTGGGGTACTAATATCTATGTCAAAGATACTACAACGAATATGGGGTTTGCAAGTATTATTGCACAGATTTTACAAAACGGAATGGTTAGAAAATATAGAACAATAAGTGTTGTTTCAATATTGGACGGCTTGCGATTGATTGGTAAGATAGGGGGCAGTCCATTTTCAAAAGAAGAAATTAATTCTATGAAAGTTGATCTTGGGTCACCATCAGAACTATTAAGTGCTGTTGGTTATGTGGGTTTTGGAGGTTGTTACTTTGCCTCCGAAAACTCTTTATTATGCGTTGCTTATATATCTGACGGGATTCCATCTCTTGATGAAAATAAAACTATCATTAATATGGGTAAGATACCTTATTCTGAATTATCGCAGATTGGTAAGGTGGAGAAAGTCGATGTGAGAATGATTGTTGGGGTTTGGACCATAACTGATTAATGTTGTGATGTAAGGAAAATATATTGTAAAGTATTATTTAGCTCAAGTTACGAAACTCAAAACGCACTTGTCCCAGTAACCATCGGGCTTCCCTGAATTCAGGGCTTGAAATTTATGAGGACGCAAACTTCATTAACGCATCTTGTTTCAATAAACCCTTGATTTTACTATCGTTCCAACAAATCCCTGCATTTTTCGTGTCATAATTTTTGCATTCAATTGTATTGCAAAGATAAAACAAATTTCTTGACCAATTTTAAGGCTTTTATAGGTACGCAAACATGTAGTAATGTTGGTCTATCCCTTGATACTATTGGGCTTAACCGCTATTCCTGTCCCGGAACTTGAGTTTAGTTATTATTCTTTTTGCGAGGTCAGAACACACCTAGTCCAGCGACTGTCGATCTCCCTGAAATCAGAATATGGAATTGATTAGGACACAGATTTTATTAACGTCTCATTTTTCAAGGAACTGTTAGCTTTGTCAAATTCTCTGTAAGTAGCCCGTATTGTAAAGATAACTCAAAACTTTTTGGGCTACTTTAAGGATTTTATTAGTGTACAAAAGCGTTTTAAATTACTAGGTTTGAAAAAAAAAAATCAAATTTCAAAGCTTAAGAAGAGCAAAACAAATCCTGAAACGCACAATAATTAATTATAAAACAACCCAAGTATTTGATTATCCACTGTTTTGAAGTTAAACTTTGAAAATTGCCTTATTGTTTACCCTTGCTAAACCATTTATTCTGCATGTTTTATTTTAGTTTTCAGAAAATGATGTGAATGGGTATTAGGTCGTTTGTGTTTATCTTGACTTTTACACTTGGGCAATATATTGCCATCGCCCAAACCTTCTTGCTTTTTAACAGTGACGACTTGGCTAAGTATGACACAGTCGGTTGTGAAGACGGACAGGTTTACTTGCTGGATTACAAGACTGCTTTTGAATGTCGTGGAGGTAGGTTTGTTCTGCGAGAGGGCTATGTGCCGTATGGGATGATTGCCGATGCGGTGCGTCGCTTTGCTTTTGAGC
>JAADEI010000111.1 GCA_013153515.1 Chlorobiota bacterium
ACGGTTATAGCCATAGCAAGGGTTTTGAAATAGAAGGCGAGCAATGGGGCTCCTCCAAGAACAAGAATGGTCTTTATTTGTTCAAATCCCAGACCGAGATAATCATCAGAAAGAGCGATTCCTATCATAATTAAGGCAAGTCCTGAGAAAAATGCTTTAATGGAATGTGGGACGTTCCAACGCCTGTATAAAATCCCAAGTTCATTGTATGTTTCAACAACGATAAATGAAATTATCCCAAAAACAATGCCTCCAAGAATAACAAAAAGAAAGAATTGTTCCGAAAAGACGGGATGCACAAAGATAGGCGGTCTGAAAAACTCTACGCCAAGCAAAGCAGAAACGTGAAAAGACACTATCCCGGCAATGATCGACGGCAAAAGGACTTCATACCAAATGTTTCCCACGAAGAGAACCTCTGTTCCGAAGATAGCACCGGCAAGGGGCGTCCCAAAGGCTGCCGAGAACCCGGCACTAACACCACAAATCATCAGTTTTTTATGGTCTGTTTCAGAAAGCCTGAATACTCTTGCAACGAGGGAACCTATTCCAGCACCCATGTCTGCAGCAGGGGCTTCCTTACCTGTCGCTCCTCCACCGCTAATAGTCATCAATGGAAAGATGAAAGACTTAACTATGGACTGCCAACCAATTTTTAAATTATGATGGATGGCTCTTATAACCCTGTCAGTGCTTGTTATGTTATGCAACCTCCAAAGATTCCTTTCGCCCAAGGAAACCATAATCAGAATTAATGGAAGGGCAAGGAAATAGTATTGATAAGCATAGATTTTAGTCACTGTCCATTCAAGAGCCAGAAGGAACAGTCCAACTAAGAGTCCAACAACGATACCCACTATGATGGCGAAAAACGTCCACCGCGTAACTTCCCTAATCAGGGTATATTCTTCAGAGATGTCGGCAGTGTCGGGAATAAGAATCTGCTTCATCCTTGGACGAACCAATTTGCACAGGAAGTGCTGGCTATGGCATTGGGCTTGGTTCTATATCTGACGCCGAGACCCTTCAGGTAGCCAATAGCCTCTTTGAATACTGCATTTGACGCTGCCTCAGGGTCTGGATTTATATCCACGTGAATCTCAATCGGAACTTTTGCCTGTTGGGCAATTGGTTGGATGCGATACCAGACCTCAACGGAACGCCACACCTCCTCCATTAACCGCTCTCTCATAGGCATAAGCCTTTTCACCCGATCTGTTCGGACTATCAGACGACCGCCGAAGCCAAGCCAGTGAACAACCACCACCGTGGCGAACTTAACATTGGTTGCGAAAACTTGCGAGTCTGTTCCAATGAGCAGGCGGGACGGCACTCTGAGCCTATTTATTTCCCTCTCTATCCACCGTTCAACAGGAATTTTCAAAGGGTTGCCATTGAAGTCCCGCCAATGTCCCATCTCTCTGTATTATCTGTTTAACATTACGCAAAAACGTCGTCATTTAGTTCTCTTAATGCAGATTTCACATTCTCATAAGTCTAAAACAAAACAAGTCAAAGCAAGAAAAAATGTAAAGGCGACACGATGTTTTTATGGTTTTGAGACCTCACCTAATTAAATGGTTTGATTGACTTTCTTAATGAATTCCTCTGGCAGTGGCTTGGGGCGACGCCTCTCATAATCAAATCCAACCATTCGTGTTGTTACAATAGCAATTGGCTTGTTGTCAGAGAGTCTTATCATTCGGTAATATATTCGGAACGAAACAGATGATTCAATTTCAATGACTATTTGCACTTTGAGTTCATCGCCGTGGAAGGCTTCCGCCAGATAATTAATTGCACTGTCCACCATCACCGTTCCCGTCCCATCGCCAATGTTTGATTCAGACAATCCAAGTGATTTAAGCCATCTGATTCGGGCTTCATGAGCCAATTGAAGGGGTGCTGAATTGTCCATGTGATTGCCATAGTTAATGTGCCAAATTCCAACCGGGAGTTGAGTTTCAAAGATTGCCTTTTCCGGAAATTCAATTTTTATCTTCATAGGAACTCATTTAGGGGTAGTCTTGGCGTTGGCGATTCATCCAGAGGACTTGTGATTCCGTTTTTGAGTTTCAACCACCCTGCCATTGCAATCATTGCACCGTTATCTACGCACAGTGGCAGAGGGGGTGCTGCCGTCTCCCACCCTTCCTGTAATTCCTTTTCCATAAGACGTTGTCTGAAGTATGAGTTTGCTGCCACGCCTCCCACGATAGCAACTCTTTTTAAGCCATATTTCTCAACCGCTGCTTCAATTTTATCAAAAAGATGGTCTATTATTGCCTTTTGAATTGCTGCAGCCAAATGTGGTTTTTCTGCTTCCAGTTTGTCCAGTCCCTGTCGTGTTATGTCCTCCACCAAGTATCGGAATGCTGTTTTAAGCCCGCTATAACTGAAGTTGAACCCGGGTATTTGGGGTTTTGGAAGGGGATATTTCTCAGGGTTCCCTTGTTTGGCAAGCCTGTCAATATGTGGACCGCCGGGATAGGGAAGCCCTAAGAGAACTGCTGCTTTGTCAAATGCCTCTCCTGCCGCATCGTCAAGTGTTTCGCCCAACACTTCTGGCTTGAACGTGTCCCAGTAGAGAATTAGCATTGTGTGTCCACCGGAAGCAAGCAAGACAATAAATGGAAAGTCCAGTCTCTTATCTGCGAAAAATACTGACACAATGTGTCCAAAGAGATGATTAACATTGACTATTGGTTTTTGCAGAGCCACTGCGAGCCCTCGCCCAAACAACGAACCCACCATCAAAGGACCTATTAACCCGGGACCTCTGGTAATCGCTATGCCTTCAATTTCCTCAAGGGTAATACCAGTTCTATTGAGAAGCGTGTCAAGGGCAGGGTAGATTTTTTTTATATGCTGTCTGGAAGCCAATTCTGGCACAACACCGCCATATTGAGAATGGATGTCCTGCTTTGCTACCACATGGTCAATGAGCCTGCCATCCTGAACCAGTCCAACGCCTGTCTCGTCGCAAGATGTCTCTATCCCAAGAACAATCATGGTATCAAAGTTACGGCAAGAGTTTTTATAAGAAATCAAGCCTCATGGTTGAGGCAGAGAACTCAGTGGGCATTTTGGAAACCACGGTGTTACACATAGTCTTTTTTAAACCACAGTGTCGCATGGAGTTATGCACAGTGGACACAGAGTAAGAATCAGAAAACATAACAAAAACTATGTGGAACTCCGTTTTAACTCTGTGAAACACTGTGACCTGAAAGAAACAACAGTTCTGTTTTAAGTGGCGACTCTGTGCCCCGAAAGAACCAAAACGTTTAAACTTAAAACTCAAATTTGACGTTATATAACATATCATACTACCACATGCTATTAAAATGCTGATGAAAGAATATGGCAGAGGACAGGGAAGAAGCGGGTTTTGGGAATGTTCTACTAAAAGAATCGCCTTTTCCGATAATCATATTGTTACTAGCCATTTCACTGTTCATATATTTTGTTGAACAACGAATTGGACAGTTCTACACTGAGGAAATGGTTGTTGATCTGACCAAGCATAACACTTTCATTGAAGAGGACCCGATTGAACAAACAACTATCAATATCCCAAGTCGCTATAAGCCATTTATTGAAGAGAAAGATTGGGACAGTGTTTTGAATACTCTTCGCACAGACACCGCTATAAGCAGTCAAGAGAAAATAACCTTAACCATTTTGGCTTATTATAACAAGCGGGAATTTGATTCAGTTATTGCTTTTGTTAAGAACAACAACATTGACCCTAATGCTTTGCCTCCGGAGATATGCCTCTATTATGCTTTTTCACTATATCAAAGCAACCCTTCCCAATCAGTTGAATTAATTAATAATTGTCTTTCGCAGACTAAAAACCAGAATCTCTATATCAAAGCTGTCAACTTCCTCATTAAGCACTTTGAGAGCGACGCATCGCGACACCTGCTTCTCAAAAGCGATTCATTCATCACTGCCAGATACAGACCCTATTGGCACTACTACATGGGCTTGACCTATGCTCTGGAGGGTAGTCGGGACAGTGCTATCTGGCACCTACAACAAGCAATCAATTACAAACCCGATTGGATAAAACCACGATTGAAACTGGTTGAACTGCTACCCAACACCGAGGAAGGCTTGAGACAAAAAGAAGAATTATTGCTTGAAGTGATCAGGTTGCGACCATCCTATGCACCTGCCCACTACATGCTTGCTCTGGTCAGGCACCGACAGGGCAAAGGAGGGGGGCTGCCAACAACGGATAGCATCTTGATAACAGAAGACTTTTCGCCAGAGGTTCTTGTCCAACGTGTTCGGGCTGAAATCTCTGCCGGGAATTATAAACTTGCCCGAAAATACCTACAAGATTTGATTTCCATCGACTCAACCAACCCATACACTTTGTTTCTAATAGGAAACTGGTATCGTGCAGTTGATAGTCTTGAAGAAGCGAGGGATTGGTATGTACGAGCTCTTCGCAAAGCACATTTCCGATTTCCCGAGGCATGGCTCAACCTCGGCATCACATATAGACGACTGGGCAAAACAGACAGTGCTATTTATGCATACAAGCAAGCGTTGAAATACAGGAACGACTACCACGAGGCTCTATTCAACCTTGGTGTGGCATACTGGCACGCCGATAGTATCAATAAGGCACACCAGATATTCAAACAATTATCTGAATTAACGCCAGACCACGACAGAACTTGGTATTTCCTTGCCAGAACCTATGAACGGCTTGGAAACACAGGCAGTGCAATAATAGCCTATCGCAAAGCACTGGAAATTAATCCGTTTTATAGAAAAGCCCTTATTAAGCTGTCTGAACTGGACAATAGCAACGAAACAATCCATCTTCTGGAAAATTATCTCTCTAACAACCCTTCTGACGTAAAGATTCTAAGGATGCTTGGAGACCTATATACCAAGAGAAAGGAATATGCTAAAAGCGTTAAATTCTATGAACAAGTATTGAAGTATGACCCTGACAACACAAGTGTTTTAAGATCTCTTGCAAAAATTTATCAACGCTTGGGAGATACTGAAAAAGCTTTAAGATACTGGGAAGAAGTTCTCGACAGGAAACCGGGCAGTAAGGTTGCCAGACGCCAAATAGCAAAACTATATCTTGCCCTTGGAGACACTTCTAAGGCAATCAAACATCTTGAAAAACTAATTCGCATTGAACCCGAAAGGCTTGAGACGTGGAACCAACTGATTGCACTCTATAAGAAGAAAGGTTGGGTTGTGCGTCCTACAAATAGGTTGTCCGCTGTGTGGAGGGAGGATCTGCCTGAGTCGGGACGCTTAGCCTATGAAATAGCCTCTTTTGCAAGGAAAGCAGAAAAATATGAAACCGCCAAGAAATTCTACCGAGAGGCATTGGAGAAAGGCTACCGAAAACATTGGTCCGCCTTCTGGATGGGTAGGATTTATCTTAATGAAGGTGATACGACTAATGCTATTAAATACTTTAATTTAGCAGTTAAAGAAAAAGAGGATTTTGGGCTTTCATGGAAACGCTTGGCTCAACTTTACCTTTCTGTTGATAGCCTTGATAAGGCTACACAGGCTTTACAACGAGCTAAGGCGTTGCGTCCCAATGACCCAGACCTCATTGAATTAGAAAAATCTTTAAAATTACGGATTCCATGAGAAAAATGACGCTAATCTTTACGGGCTTCCTCTTCGTAAGCCATACCATGTTCAGTCAAGGAATGCAATCTCAAATAGCGTATGATAGCAAGACACGGATTGGGTTTGGACACGATAATAATGTTTTTAGAAGTCCACCTGAATACAGACCACCTAACACACCACCGGATTCCCTCAGAGACCCCAGGCAACAGGATAACTTTTTGTATTTCAGGAGCCGACACAGGTTCCAGAAATTTTTCACCCCAAAGCACAGGTTTCGCTTGGTCCTTGACGGTCAACTGCGTCGCTTTATTAAATATCCTGAATACTCAGAATATGATTTAAAAGGACAATTGAAATATCGGTTTAAGCCATGGAAAATATCTGGCTTTTTCTTTGGTACCGGAGTTCGCAGGGCTCACAAAAGACTATTTAATGTTTTAGGACAGGGGCTTGCCCGACTATTCACGTTCACAGATCTGTCTATCTCTCATTGGCAACGATGGAGACCAGTTAGGTTTTTGATAATCAGTCCCAAGATAACATATATATATCGGGATTATGTAGAGATTCCGGGGCGAATGTCGCTTGACCACAGTCGCGTAAAAATGGACATTAAAATTCAAGTTATTCCAGACAAAAATGGCTATCATCAGGTGTTTGTCAGACCGTACATGCAATATAGGGATTATAAAGCATGGATTGTTAGGGATTCCCTTGGGAATAGGCTTCCCACATATCCATTAAGAAAGTATAATTATACTGGCATTGAGGTTGGCTATCAGTTTGACATGGATAAGCTAAAGGTTGACCTGTCATACTACATAGAATCCCGAAGGGATAACTTCCAACAATGGTATGGATATGACGAATCAGGATTCTTGTTTTCTGCATCGTATCGGCTACCTAAATTGAATTTTTCTGTGTTTTCATCTCTGAGAAATAGGGATTGGCTACGAAAGAGGGGACATTTGCTCAACGGAAACAAGCCTCCATTGATTTGGAGACGGTTTAAGTTAGGGGGTGAAGTAGCATTTTTCCCTCTCAAATGGTTAGGGACATACCTTAATATGACATATATGTCCCGAGGAACTAATGTGGAGGTTCCCTTCAAGAAGGTTAATCGTTCCTATAAGGCTTTTGTTTTTCACGCTGGACTCTTCCTCAGGTTTAGCACGAAGAACAAACCGGCTGGTTGGTAATGAGTGTTCCACACATAACGGCTCTATTGCTTACGGTATTTACGTCTGTAATAGTTGCCCTTAAGTTTATGGTATGGGGCTATAAGTTTGAGTTTCTTTTACCTGAAAAAGGGTATAGCCTAACTGTCAATATGCATTTTTGGGAGGGGGAGGAAGGGGTTCGTATAAGCACGTGGTTGCCTTCCAGTGATGCCCGCCAATACGTGGATAACATTTCATTTGAGAACATGGGTATTCCTGTCCATATTGAGCCTACTGAATATGGCACGAGGGCTATTTGGGAAGGTATTCCACCCAGTCCTTCCGGGAAAGTCTCATATAATGCTGTATTACGTCTTAAAGCGGTCAGATTCATCTTGCCCGACTCAGTGCCAATAAAACAATACACAACACCGACACTGCTGGAATACTTAGAAGAGACGTCCACCATTCAGGTGAATCATCCTGTCATCGTAGCGATCCACGACAGTCTAAATCCGAAAGTGAACAATGCCATAGCACACCTTAGAAAATTCTACGAATACGTCTCTGGATTTGAGAACAGACCGTTTAAGGGCACTACTGATGCCGTGACTGCCGCCTTGCTGGAGGAAGCGTCGTGTAACGGGAAAAGTCGTTTGTTAGTTGCCCTGTTGCGACGGAGTGGGATTCCGGCGAGGCTTGTGGGGGGAATTGTGTTGACTGGCGGGAGGAAACGTACTGCCCACCAGTGGGTAGAGGCATTCATAGATGGCGTGTGGGTTCCCGTTGACCCAACCAATAACCACTTTGCTTACTTACCCGAAAACTATCTCAAACTCTATGTTGGCGACCAACCTCTGTTCACTTTCAAGAAAGGGATGGGTTTCAGGTATGAATTTGAAATTCAACACACCACTCTACCCAATCGGTTCTTTGCCAAGCATCTGACCGAACATCCGTTTAATGCCTATAAGGCGTGGAAAGCCTTTCAAGACAATGGAATCCCCCTGTCTCTATTGACAATCGTTTTAATGATTCCTGTAGGAGCCGTTGTCATCGCCATTTTTCGCAACGTGATAGGCATGCAAACCTTTGGAACATTCCTGCCTGCTTTGATTGCTGCTGCAAGTGTTACCACCGGGCTTACCTACGGACTAATTGGTTTCCTAACTGTCATAACACTGGTTAGCGTACTTTACTATCCGCTTGACAAGTGGCACATAACGCATAATCCACGGATGAGCATAATGATGGTTGCAGTGGTCAGTGCCCTACTCACTTC
>JAADEI010000002.1 GCA_013153515.1 Chlorobiota bacterium
GGGGTGCCCGAGCGGCCGAAGGGGTGCGCCTGGAGAGCGCAAGTACGGGTAACAGCCCGTACCGCGGGTTCGAATCCCGCCCCCTCCGCTAAGTTCCTTCACACCTATTAACTTTCAATTTTTAAAAATGGAACAGAAGCCGATTATAGCAGATAAGAGACCCATCGTTTTAGAATTGGACCCTGGGGAATACTGGTGGTGTGCCTGTGGCAGAAGCAAAAACCAACCTTTTTGTGACGGGTCGCATAAAGGAACAGGTTTCCAACCTATCAAGTTTGTTGTTGAGGAAAAACGTAAAGTGGCGTTGTGCCTATGCAAGCACACTAAGAACCCCCCTTACTGTGACGGGTCGCACCGAAATTTGTAAAACTTTTGTAAATTTGAATTAAAGTGTAGCCATGAGTTCAAAAGACATATCCGACAAACAAAAAGCTCTCAAAGACGCAATTAGCTATCTGGAGAGAAGCTACGGTAAAGGAGTTATAAGAAAGCTTGGAGAACGACCAAAGGAAGAAGTCCCAGTAATACCGACAGGGAGCATAGGACTGGACATAGCTATTGGCGTTGGGGGCTATCCGCGCGGAAGAATCATAGAAATTTTTGGACCTGAATCCTCAGGAAAGACAACGCTAGCAATTCATGCCATGGCGGAAGCCCAGAAGCAAGGGGGGGTAGTAGCATTTATTGATGCAGAGCATGCTTTCGATACTTATTATGCTCAAAAATTGGGTGTTGACATAGATAATGTGCTGGTCTCTCAACCTGATTACGGAGAGCAAGCCCTCACAATTGCTGAAACTTTGATTAAATCCGGGGCAGTTGATCTAATAGTTATTGACTCAGTTGCCGCTCTTGTTCCCAGAGCAGAGATAGAGGGGGCGATGGGAGATGCCCATGTAGGGCTTCAGGCACGTATGATGTCGCAAGCTTTAAGGAAGCTGACTGGATTAATAGGTAAGACGCACACAGTCTGCATATTTATCAATCAGTTGCGAGAGAAGGTAGGCATAATGTTTGGTAATCCAGAGGTCACTACTGGGGGCAACGCATTAAAATTTTACTCCTCCGTAAGAATAGATTTAAGGAGAATCAGTCAAATAAAAGAAGGCGACAAGGTGGTTGGCAACCGAGTCAGAGCAAAGGTTGTTAAAAATAAAGTTGCTCCTCCTTTCAAGACAGCCGAATTTGATATTCTTTTCGGAGAGGGAATCTCCAAAGAAGGGGAAATCATTGATCTCGGTGTTCAATACGGCATTATTCAAAAAAGCGGGTCCTGGTTTAGCTATGATGGGAAGAAGCTGGGGCAAGGGAAGGAAAATGTTAGAAAATTCCTTAAGCAAAATCCTGAATTAGCCACCGAGATTGAACACAAGGTTAAAGAAAAGGCAATAGAAGAAATCTTTGGTGACGTAGAGCGATTTAAAAGGCAAAAGGAAAGAGAGGCTTCTTAATCCATCTGTTTTTCGCATTTTATTGGAGGACGGGCTTGACGAATTTTTAGACAGTATTTCTTGGTTTGAAGTCAAGAAATTAGCATATGGGTTAAAGGACCTGGGCCAAACACATTTATTCTATTTACGTGGATGCTCAATGCTTTATATCTCCCATTCAATAGTTATTGAAGCTTTAGGGTCTATCGTTGGTCCGGGAACCAATATCTCTTTTTTTTCAACAGTAACCTCAAAAGCCTTAATATCAACTTTAAAGTTGCCGTCTTTCACAATGTATATAAATTGATCCTTAATTGCGAAGGCAATCTGCTCAATCAACGGTTGGGCTTCTTTTAACACCTGAGTCACAGCGTCTATAAAAGGTTCGTAACTCACTGTGTCTTCCAAATCATTTATTTTATGTTCTTCTGGATAATCTATAAATATCCTAAAACTAACTTCAACCTCCACTGGGAAAGCATGCTCATGAGTGTAATATCCAATTGGGACGAAATATCTCAATCCATCAACTTCTATAGTTCCTTTAACCCTTCTCTTCATTTAACGCTTCCTTTTTCAAATCATGAGCAATCAATTCAACTATTACTTTTTGTATTCTTCTCCGCGATTTGGTTTTAATGGTAAATATGAGATCTTTATATCTTACTTTCTGACCGTTCTCAGGGATGGACCCACATATACTAAGGATTAATCCCGCAACGGTCTCAATGCCTTCTAGTGCATCAAAATAATCCGGGGGCAATCCAAGTTCCTGTGCTAAATACTTAAGCGATAATGTTCCTTTAACTTCCCATACACCATCCCCTCGTTTGGTTATCTCAGCCTCCTCACGATCATATTCATCAACTATTTCACCTACGATCTCCTCCAAAACATCTTCTAAGGTTACCAATCCGGAAGTGCCCCCATATTCATCTACAACAATAGCCATCTGCTGACGTCTATTTCTAAACATTTCTAATAATCTTGGCAATGGTGTGGTTTCTGGAACGAAAAAAGCATCTTTGACCAAATGATGCCACTTGTCACCACTGTTATTATATCCGTTACTGCTCAATAAAACATCAATAATAAAATCTCTTGCGATGAGAATGCCCATTATATCATCTTTTGTATTTCTATACACTGGATACCTGGAAAATCTATATTTCTTTATTATCTCAACTATTTCTTCAACTGTAGCGGATGCTGGGATGGCGACCATCTCTGTGCGGTCCCTCATAACGGTTCTAACTACCTTTTTTTCAAAGCGTAATAAGGCTTTAATTATCTTTATTTCCTGCTCAGACAAGTTTTTATGAAGCATATGTTCTATTATCTGTTCTATCTCTACTGTTGGTGTGGGAGGATCCTTCATAAACTTATCCAACCAGGTAAACAGAGAAACTAATCCCCAGACAAAAGGTCTTAACAACAACCAAGAGGTCAAAATAAAAGGAGCAGATAGCATAATTACCCGATCTGCAAAGCGATATGAAACAGCCTTGGGCACTATCTCACCAAAAATCAATATCACAATTGTGGTGCCCGCAATTTCTAAAATAGATGTATAAAGAGGGGGTAATCTCAGCGATTCCCACAATCTAAAGAACAATAACACAAGTGCTATATTCACCATGTTATTCCCTATAAGTAATGTTGCCAACAGCTTTTGTGGATATTTATCCTTTAACTGATATATAGTTTTCGCAATGGATGATTTAGCAATGAGCTTTCGCCACCTGACAGGACTCAAAGAGAATATAGCTACTTCCCCTCCTGAGAACAGAGAAGATAAAACAAGCAAACCCAAAATCCCCAAAATGTAAAACCCTATACTACTGCCACCATCCACTTGCTCCAGCAATTATGTTTTAAAACCAGTCTGCGAAATTAAAAGGGCAAATCGTCTTTTGTATTGCCTTCTGGTAAATCATCGATGGACTCATTATTGCTCAAAGAAGAATCTATTGGAGCATCATCTTCAAATGCAGGGGGCTCTACTTCTTGTGCCATATCCTGTCCTGTTCCTTTAGCTGATAGCACTTTCCTATAAGTATCGGCAACTACTTCCACGGCATACCTTTTCTGTCCGTCCTGTCCTTCCCATTCTCTGCTTCTCAACTGTCCTTCCACGAGAACAAGGTCGCCTTTCTTAACTGTTTGAGCCAGTCTCTCTGCTCGCTCCCCCCAAACCACAATAGTATGCCAATCCGTAGATACTGTTTCAAATCTATTTTCTTGTGGATTATATTGGACGTTGCTAGTGGCTAATCTAAACCTTACCATCTTTTTCCCATTAACTTCTTGAACGACTGGATCCTTGCCAATCCTTCCCATTAAAATTACTTTATTATAAGATGCCATTTCTTCAAGATTTTGTGGTTTTATCTTACAAATTTACAAAAAGATTTCTTTACAAACGTATAGCAACCTCAATAGTGTATCTAACAAGTTTTTCTATTGTGGCGCTATAGTCTTTGGTGAATGTTCCGGCGAGGCGTCCTGCTAGTGCCACGCAGACGGTGGTGGCTTGCCAACCCATCAGTTGTGCTAATAAGAGCAAAGCGGAAGTTTCCATTTCAAAATTTGTAAATCTCAAGCCGTTGTATTCAAATTTGTGTAATACTTCGGGAAGCAAGGAGTAGCGTATTTTGGCGAAAGCTTGTCTTCCTTGTGGACCATAGAATCCGGGGGCTGTTGCCGTAATGCCTACAAAAACATTATCATTCTTAAATTTTTCCACCAATCCTTGATTTGCCTTGATAAAATATGGTGTTGGGACATGTGGGGCGAATGAGATGAAAGCTGTTCTCACCGCCCTTTCCTCGGAATCAGGGTCCCATTCGTAATAGGAAGCTAAATTGTCAAAGCCTGCTGCCCAGCTGCTCACGACGAGGTCCCCCGCTCTAATCTCATTTTGTAGGGCTCCTGTTGTTCCTGCCCTGATCACTGTTAGTCTACGTCTGTTTTCTTTCCACGTTTGTGTTTCTCTATCATAGTTTACTGCAATATCCAATTCGTTCATTACAATATCTATATTATCCGTGCCTATACCTGTTCCGATGACTGTTATTCTTTTGGAGCCTATGGTTCCAGTAACTGTTCTGAACTCTCTTTTCCTCCTCTCAACTTCAATTTTATCAAAATGTTTTACGAACTTATCCACTCTGTTGGGATCTCCGACAAGAATAACGATGTCTGCTATATCTTCTCCCGAAACATTCAAATGATAAATTCTTCCTGATTCATTAAAGATCAACTCAGACTCTGCAAGCTTCATTTTACTTAATTTTGGGGTAAAATTAAGAACAATGAACAGAGCTACTCATTTAGATTTGTCGTCCATCTTGGTTCCAATAGATTTCTCTCCGTTTTCTCTTGCGGCATTGGAGTTTGCTAGGCTTTTTGCAGAAAAAGCTAACTCTAAGATATACCTTATTCACGTGATAGAAACTTATGAATATAATGTTGCTATTGATCTTCCTGTGGAAATTGATATAAAGAAGATTGTGCGAGAGGGTATTGAAAAAAAACTTAATGAGGTAGCAGAACAATACTTAAAACCTTTTAACATAGAATATGAAAACATTATTTCAGATGGAAAAATTTATAAAGCCATTGAGAAGACAGTTGTTGACAAAGGGATAGGGCTTGTAGTGATGGGCACCCGAGGTGCTTCCGTCTCTTTCGTTGAGGACCCGGGCAGATATGTATTGGGAAGTAATGCATACAGGGTTGTGCGAACTGCCCCATGCCCGGTCATTACCCTTTCAAGGAAAAAGGAACCTCTTCAAATCAAGAAAATCGTCCTACCACTTGACGTTACCAAGGAAACCACTCAAAAAGTTGGCATAGCTATCCAATTGGCAAAGTTGTTTGACGCAACTATCCACGCTATATCGGTATCTTCTCTCTGGGATGAGTATTTACATGACATAACAAGATTGAGGTGGCTCTTGGACCGCGTGGCGGAAGAGATAAAGAAGGAAGGGATACCTGTGGTAACACACATGCTTCGCCACGACAAGGTATCCAAATCAGTCGTTGAGTATGCAGACAGTGTGGATGCAGACTTGATTGTTATAATGGTTCGTCAAGAGAGGAAATGGAATGAGATGATCATTGGATCCACTGCCAGAGCAATTATTGAAAATGCTACTGTTCCGGTGATGAGCGTTAAACCCGCCAAACCAGAATAAGCAAGCAGTGAAAATGTTGTGGGCCCGCCAGGGATCGAACCTGGGACCGATGGATTATGAGTCCACCGCTCTAACCGCTGAGCTACGGGCCCCTCTTTCCAGACGAATAAAACGAAAGAACGATGAATAATGGTTCCCTGAGTTGGAATTCGCTATCAAAGGAGGAGAAGTGGGAAAAATTAGAATTCATAACTTCCATAGTTGACTTCACAACTCTAAATCCCATAGACAACAGGAATACCCTTCTGAATATGAAATCCAAAATAGACGTTCTTAAAAGTTTGGGGTTGCCTTCTCCCTATGCTATTTGTGTTTATCCCTATCTCGTTTCACAGGCAAAAGAGTTGTTTGACTTGCCTATTGCATCCGTGGTCAGTTTCCCAGATGGTATGGACCTGCCTAAGCAAAAGGAATTAGCTACTAAGGTGTTGGTGGACTTGGGTGTTGATGAGATTGATTTTGTGGCATATCTCGGTAACATTCAAAATGAAGACTTAGCAGAATTTTTGCAAGACATTGACAGTGTCGTGTCGGCATCGTCCGGAAAACCAGTAAAACTGATTTTTGAAACCTCATTTTGGGACAACGACCCATTTTTATCGTTTGCAGCATATGCCTCCCTTGAACACGGAATTTCTTTTTTAAAGACCAACACAGGAAAACACGGTCAAGGTGCCACTGTTCATCATGCTACACTTTTTGCACATGTGGTAAGGAATTATTATGAGAACACAAGCATCAAAAAGGGCGTAAAGGTTTCAGGTGGAATAAGGACTGTTGCACAGGCTTGGGAACTGGTCTCTGCAATAACAAAAGTTATTCCTTGGGCTACTGAACCTGCATTTATAAGAATCGGTGCCAGCAAGTTGATTGACAACATCATAGAAGTTGCGAAGGACTTACAGGGTTAATCAGAATCTTTAACTGAAACCTTTACTCAACAGTTTCAATGACTTGCTTTATGCGTTCTAATTGTTTCATAATTACACAATGTCCGTCCAGCCTCAACTATTGACCCCCAGTCTTGTTTATACATACAGCTCCAATGCCCCTTAGGACATTTATCTCTCCCATGTTTATGACAGGGTCTGCACTTCAAACCCTTCACTTCAAATTGGAAGATTGGCACATGTTGTTCAGGGACATAAGGACCCATTCCAAACTCCGGAACAGTGTTTCCCCAAATGACTATCATTGGTTTCCTGAATGCGGCGGCAATATGCATCATTCCAGTGTCTGGCGTCACTATAAACCGGGCATTTTTGATAACATAAGCACTTTCCAACAATGATAACTTCCCTACCAAGGACAAAACATCCCTTCTTGAAGTTAGTTTTAATATCTCTTTCGCACTTTCCAGTTCTTTCTTTCCTCCAAGCAAAACGGAATTCCCCCCTATCGTGTCCAATAAATATGCTCCTTTGTCCTCTGGTATTTGCTTTGTCCGGTGGGCAGCCCCCACAACCAAAACCCAATAGTTGTCTGGCAAATCGGGAACATCTAAACCAGAAGGCAAATGAAGTTCCAAGCCCCTGTTAAGAAAAGGAATTTCTGCTTTGCGTAATGTCTGAGCGTATCTAAGTACAACATGCTTGCACTCCCTTTGGATTTTGAAGTTGACGTATAAAAACCTGTTTAGCCAGCATTTGTCGTAAGTATAGAAAGGTGTTTTAAACATAGCCAGTCTCAGCCTCAGAGTCCGCAGATTGCCATGCAAATCAAAAATAGCGGAATAACGCTCTTTTTTTAGGGCAGAGACTAATTCAGAAAAAGATTTATAATCTTCCAATGCCCAGACCCTCTCCACTGCCGGATTATATCTGACCAGATCTGCAAAAGCCCTCTTTGTTAAGAAATCAACCTTAAAGCCATGTTCACACAAACTCCTGACTATTGGGCTTGTCAGGACAACATCCCCTATGCTACTGAACCGAACAACCAGTGCCCTATCCATCGATATCCAACAATTAAAAGGACATTTAACCCGGTGAGAATTGCCACTCTAACGGAAATCTTCAAGGTTCCCGAATTATACCAAGCATAAAGGATTTTAAACAGGTTGTTGCTTGCCGTGGCTATCAACGTTACTAAAACAACTGTGTTCAAATCAACTGTTACCTGTCCCTGATACAAAGGCAAAAGGAAAGTGGTTATGTCTCCTGAACCAGCAACAAATGCAACATATTTAAGCGATTCAATCCCTGCATAGGTGATGGCAAGATAGGAAACAACGCTAAAAACAATATATAGCAAACCGAAAGCCAGAGCAGACCTTAATTCAAGCGGGTTCTGCGAAGGCAATATGATTTTTTTGTCATACAAATCTTTCCAAGGCAGGCTTAATAAAAGTCCTGCGATAAACAGTATAATCAGTAAGAAGAACAAAGGCAATGCAGAATCCCCCATAAATAAAACTGCCAGAACGGCTATTCTAAAATACATCATGCTAACTGCTAAAACCAAGGATCTGGACAATGCTTCCGTTGGGAAATCCCGTCTGGAAAGGACCCAGACGGTGGCAGTGCTACTATACAACCCTCCCAGCACAGCACTGAGAATCAAGCCCTTTCCCGGCAGGATATATCGGTCAATTATGTATGTTGCGAAAGAGAGTCCAGAAACCACAATAACAGCAATCCAAGCATTGTAAAGATTTATTGGAACAATGATGTTAACTGGTTCTTTGGGAAGCAGTGGCAATACCAAAAATGCTATTATCAAGAAAACAGCCAGATTAACAAAATCCCGATGGCTAAGGCGAGATGCCACTTGCCTGAACCACGGCTTAGACTGAGCAATGAGTAGTGCAAGGACAGCAACAGCAACAGTTATCCAGATAGGATATGCTATGCTAAGTGGTCCAAGGGAATACACTATCATTCCAAGAACAATTGACGTGATGCCATAATCTTCACTTCTCGTTGCTTTAAACCAGAAAAATATACTCCAAATGATAGACAAAGCCAGAAAACCAATGCCAAAGAGCACAGGCGGCGACGGATAAACAACATACAATATGAACCCAAGAATGGCTATTAACATAAATGTTCTGTCCGTGCCATATCTAACCCGCTCCTCTGCATGCAAATATCTTTGTTCGAGCCCGATGGCAAGGGCAAGGGCAATAACCAGTATTAATCGCCAAGCCAGAAAACCTATGTCCCATTCTGCTATCACGCTACAAACATAACAATATTCCAATAAACACTTCTGATTTATGCACAGAACTCAATTAATGCATAATTTAACCCTTCTTTGCTTCGTTATCCTGTATAATTATGAAAGCCGTTGTGGTTTTTGGGCTTGTTGGGTTTATAGCGAGCATATTTTTTAATCGTGTTGCCTTTGCACAGCCCTCAATAAACAGTTTCTTCTTTCAATATGGCTATATTGATGCGGTTTCAGCGGCGTTGAGCAGTGTGGTTGTCAGGGATAGCACTCCTTCGCTAAGCAGAGAAAACCCTTTTCTGACCCCTAAAAACTTTAATGGCTCCATAACTAACGTTATTTACCATGGTGGAATCACTGGGCATCGGTTGGCGGCAAGCATCCCAAATTATAAAATACCCATTGCTTATGTGACCCTTATCAATTATGGCATTCAAGGGCAACGCTACGACGCAGAAGGGTTCCCGGCAGGAATCTATAACGCTTGGGAAGGTGAAGCGGGATTCGCTTTGTTCTTAGATACAATCGGAACCATTCGTGGTGCCTCAACCCCCAGAATCCTACTTACTCAGATTGATAGATTCTTTGGGCTTGCTATCGCATCAGATTTTATCTTTCTGGTCTCCTTGCCAGAGAACAGGTCTTTGTTACTATCAATACGCAATGTTGGATTTATGATAGATAGGTTGACTTATCGTCAAAAGCGCTTTTTGTCTCCACAAATAAATCTATATGCATTCCTTCCGTTAAAGTATGCCCCTATTGACATTCATATTTCAGCGACCAACCTGCAATTCCCTCGGCTCTCCCCAGATGGTGAACTGCGGTTTCAACAGCAACCAGACACTTCATTTTTAAGTACGGCTTCTTTCGTCATCCATAACATTTTAAGGCACTTGTCCTTCAGTGCTCGCCTCCGATTCTTTGACAAGTTGCATTTCATGATTGGATATGATTTCAGTTTGAGATATAATCTTGCTCCTATTATTTATGGCGGTGGACTAACTGGATTGACTTTCGGCATAAAATTTTCCAGAAAAAATGTTATGTTTGCCTACGGACATCGCTTTTATTATCCGGGCGGTGGACCCCACTATTTTTCCATATCTATCAACATGGAAAACGCAGTAAAAGGTTGGAAAAGGAGCACAGAGAAACACAAAAAGAACAAAAAATAAAGGAATATGACGATTACAATTGACGGGACAGCGGCATCTGGTAAAAGCACGATAGCAAGGCTTTTGGCAGAACGGCTTGGATTCAGGCATCTGGAAACAGGATCTTTATACAGGGCTATCACTTATCACATGCTTAAGAACGAAATAGACATCAACAGCGAAGAAGCCGTCTGTCGGGAACTATCCAAAATCCACATTGAAGTAGTCTGGGACTCGTCTGGCAGACAACGGACAATCTTAAACACGGAAGACGTTACGGAATGGCTACAAGACCCTGCAATCAATGCCACTGTTAGCATAGTGAGTGCCTATCCGTGCGCGAGAGAATTCCTGCTTGACGTTCAGCGGAATGCAGCAGAAGGGACAAACATAGTTGCCGAAGGCAGAGACATGGGAACGGTCGTCTTCCCACAGGCAGACCTCAAATTCTTCATCACTGCATCGGTTGATGAGCGGGCTCGCAGAAGATATTACCAACTGATTGAACAAGGGAAGAACGTAACTTATGATGATGTGTTGAAGGAAATAGTTGAACGGGATTTGCGGGATAGTCGCAGACCAATAGCCCCGATGAAGCCAGCCCCAGACGCAATTCTCATTGACACAACAGACAGAACCCCTGACGAAATAGTCAATCACATCATTCAACTTGTCAATGAAGCCCGTGTCATTTAAGTTTTGACTTATTTTCACGGAATAACTCTATAGCGTATGAGTAAGAAACCATTAATCCTTGTAACCAATGATGACGGCATAGCGGCACAGGGCATTAGGGAATTAGTGGAAGCCGTCAAGCCCTTGGGAAGAGTGATAGTTGTTGCTCCCGACAGACCGCAGTCCAGCATGGGACACGCCATAACTCTTGACCAGCCCATTAGAGTGGAACCAGTTGATTTGTTTGAAGGTGTGGAAGCGGCATATCAAGTTAGTGGAACCCCCGTTGATTGCGTCAAAATAGCCGTTAACAAATTGCTTGATGAACGTCCTGATGTGTGCGTATCGGGAATAAATCATGGCTTGAACTCTTCAATAAATGTCATTTATTCAGGCACATTATCAGCGGCTATGGAAGCGGCTCTGGAAGATATTCCTTCTGCAGGATTCTCCCTTGACTGCGTGGAATCACGTTGTGATTTCAGGGCGTCAGCACAAGCAGCAAGAACAATCACAGAAAAGATATTGAAATATGGACTGCCTCCAGAAGTGTTCCTGAACGTAAACATCCCCAACCTAAAACCAGAAGAAATCAAAGGGTTCAAGGTTTGCAGGCAAGCCCGTGCCAGATGGGAAGAAACCTATGAAGAACGGATTGACCCCCGTGGCAGAAAATACTATTGGCTAACAGGACGATTCGTTAACTATGATAAAGGACAAGACACAGACGAATGGGCACTGGCTAACGGATACATCTCTATAGTCCCTATAACCCTTGATTTCACTGCCCATCACGCTATTTCCTACCTTCTCAACAGATGGAAATGGAACAACAATGACAACACATAAGGATTTTGTCCGTCGGGAAATAATAAACGGTGTTATCCTCGGAATCGTCCTGCCCCTCGCAGTATTATTAACCATTCACGAAATAGTCTTGTTAATCCGTGACTATTGGTTCGGCGGAAAGGAAGTATTCAGTTTCAGGTTCCAACTGATTGTTGCAGTCCTGACCAACCTTATTCCAGCACACATGCTATATAAGCGAAACAGGTTCCATGCCCTCCGTGGAATAGTTGGAATCACGATAGTGGAATCCCTTGCCATAGCCATTTACATCATTTTCTCCATCGGCTTATGAAAATCTGGGTTTCAGCAGGTGAATTAAGTGGCGACCTTCGTGCCTCTGAAGTGATTGAATCCATACAGCAGTTAACCAATGTTTCCCTAAAAGGCATTGGCGGACAGAATCTATTAAACTTAGGTCTCCAACCCCTTGAAACAATAGATAATCTGGGACACGTTGGGTTCGTGGAAGTAATAAAACACATTCCTTTTTACCTAAAACTTCTCAGACGGGCGAAAGATGACATTCTCTCTTGGCAACCAAACGTCGTCCTTCTGGTTGATTACCCCGGGTTTAACATGCGTCTTTTGAAATCAGTGGGCAGGCACGTGCCCGTAGCCTATTACATTATTCCGCAGGTGTGGGCATGGCTCCCTCAACGGGCTAAAGCCCTTCGGCTTGCTAAAGCAATTTTCACAATCCTGCCTTTTGAAAAGGATTTCCTTGCCAGATATGGTATTCACAGTCACTATGTCGGACATCCCCTTGCTTTCAAGATAAAGCAATATGTGCCAAATGGTTTGCCGTGGAAAGATTACATCGCTCTCCTCCCGGGAAGCAGGACTTTTGAGATAAAGAACATTCTTCCCATAATGCTACAAGTGGCTAAAAACCTCCCCTACGAAACATTTGTTATTGCGGGAATTCCCAAACAGAAAGCCCTCATTGAATCAATCCTTCTCCAACACAACCTTCCCAATGTTAATGTGGTTTATGACAGAACTTATGACGTCCTTGCACATGCTCAATACGCTATCGTAACCTCTGGAACAGCGTCTCTTGAAACAGCACTGTTCAAAGTCCCAGAAATAGTCTTATACAAAGGAAACTGGCTATCATACCTAATTGCCAGAACGCTCATTACCGTTAACTTCATCTCACTACCCAACCTAATTTTGAATGAGCCCCTCATTCCAGAACTAATCCAACAGGATTGTTCCCCGCAAAACATACTGAAACATCTTGAAATCATTACATCTCGCAGAAAACAAATCATTGAAGGATACAATGCAATAGAAAACATTCTTTTCACAGACACTCCCCCTCCACAAAAAGTGGCTCAAATTCTGGTTGATTTATTTGCATGATTGATGGCTTGTATTATTTTTGTTATTGAGCATAAAAGCCGAAAATCAGGTGGGCAGGACATACATTAAAAACATAGATGGTGCTACAATAGAGATTGCTCTCAGAACGGCTCCCGCTTTTGTCTTAGACGCTATAAAATCAAGCAAAGATTTCAGGAAATTAGATGAATGGATAAAAGGAATAAGTTTTCCAACATATAGGCAATTACAGAAATTAGCAGAAAAACTACGTATTCCTTGGACATATTTCCTATTACCCCCACAATCCCTTAAAGAGAAACTACAGAAAAGGTTTGAAGGCTTGCCGTCTTATTATCGCAGTGGCATAAAAGAAAGCAAGATTCCCGATGAAGTGAAGTTTCAAATTCTCTACATCCGAAGAATGCAACTTCTTCTGTCCGAAATGGTTCAAAGTTTGGGACGTCCCACAGTGGGACTAATCGGAAAATACTCATCCACAAACGACCCAAGAACATTAGCCCAACAATTAAAACAATGGCTAAACATTAGCGACCATTGGTTTAAGCACGTTAAGAGTCCCAACCAAGCCTTCAATCTGTTTGTGGATAAAATGTCTTCCAAAGGCATTAATGTTAGCATAAGCAGTGTTGTAGAACATTCTAAGGTCAAGATTCAGCGTGAAGATTGTCAGGGCTTTGCCCTTGTTGATGATTATGCCCCTTGGATTTTTATTAATTCAGAAGATTCCTATCAAGCACGACTATTTACCCTAATTCATGAACTTGTTCACTTGGCTCTGGGACACAGTTCAATTGATGAAACATCAGGACTATTCTTCAGAAGCAACAAAGCCAACCTTGAACCCGTTGAGATTTTTTGCAATCAAGTGGCAGGATTAGTGTTAGTAAGCGACTCTCCCCTTTATCAACTATGGCAAGAGATTAGTCCCAACAAGCCTTTGAAAGACGCTATATATGACATTGCCAAAGAGTTCAAAGTAAGCAGACCAGTCATAGCATTCAGGCTAAGAGAACTAAACCTGATTACAGATAGAGACTTTTTTGATTTCCTAAAAGAACTCAAAAAGGAAGAATATGAAAAGCCGAAACGAACGGGTGGAAGTGCTAATCTCACAATAAGAAACAGGATAGGCAAATACTTTCTAACCATAGCCTCCGAAGCCGTAGCACAAAACAAAGTGAGCATAGTGAACATATACAGGGCTACCAAAAGCAAATATGTAACTTATGAACTTCTCAAAGCCTGAACCCATCAAAGATTTTCCGTTTAGATACATCTTTGATACGGATACCCTCATCTCCTATGACAGATTTTATCCTGCGGACATATTTAGGCATCTATTTTCCTTTATGCATGACATTTGCCAACAACGAAAAACAACCATTTGCGATTAAACCAAGCAAGAGTTATACAATGGCTTCAAACATAATAAACTATTTGGCGAAACCCTCCTTAAAGAATTTGAACAAGCAAACACTATCCTCTCTATTGACTTATTTTCCGATATTAACATAAAACCCCAAATAATATCTGCCTTTATCAATGCCTCGGCTTTAGTGCAAACTGTCGTTGACTATTTTGCCGAAAACCACTTGCGTAAATCCCATCCAGATTTGTCAGAAAGTGATATTGAACAACTCACATCAGGATTTATGTCCAGTGCAGATGGCGAACCAATTATCTGGGCAATCGTGTTTGACCTAACAATAGTTACTAACGAAAAGGTTATTTACCCGACGCCACTCCTCCTAAGGGTAGCATTAAAATACCAGATATATGCTACTTCCTTGAAATCCCTCATTATAACTTCATAAATTGGCTTAGGAAACAAAACGCTTCTGTCTAAAATCCATCAGTCTTTTGATTATCTCTTCTATTCTTTCAGTCGTTTTCTCCCAAGAGAATCTTTTAGTGTTTTCAAATCCCGCCTTTATGAGTTTTTTCCGCAGGGCGTTGTCTATAGCGACGGAAAGCATTGCTTCTGCAATGTTGTGTTCATCGTTTGGGTCAACGAAAAGGGCTCCTTCCCCGCCTATTTCAGGCAATGCACTGGTGTTGGAAGTGATCACTGGGCAACCGACCTTTTGTGCTTCCACGACTGGAAGTCCGAAACCCTCCATTAATGATGGAAACACTAATGCTATCGCCTTTTTTAACAAATAGTGGATTTGGTTGTCTGGCAATGTGCCAGTGAACAATACACGGTTTCGGCATTTCATCTTCCGCCATTGGTCTATTATAGCATCATATTCCCAAGCGAACCTGCCCGCCACAATTAAATAACTATCCAATTCAGGACAGACAATATCAAATGCTTGTAGCAACTTTGGAATGTTTTTTCTTGGTTGAAGGGCTCCATAATAAAGGAAAAATCGCTCGGGCACTTTAAACTCTGGTTCTCGTGGTTCTGGAAAGTCCTTTATTCCCAAGCCCACGACAGTGAATTTCTCCTCAGGCAGAGAATAGAGTTTCCTTGTCTGGTGCATTGTGTAATAAGAATTAGCGATAATATGCGTTGCTTCCTGAACATATTTGTTAATCATTCGCCAGTAGTATATCCGATAAGGCAATGATAATCCAGAGAACTCATACAGATAGGCAATGTCGTGCATTGTTAACACAACTGGAACGCCTGTTCCAACTGGGATGAACGGCTCTGGCGACAGGAACACGTCTGGCTTTATTGATACAACTGCTTCGGGAAGGGTGAAATGAAACCAAGTGTAGTAGAGAATCATCTGTCTGGATGGTGGTGGAACATAAATTCCTCGCATATTCTCATAGGGCAGAAACTCTTTAAAATTCTTATGGTCAAAGAATAAGACGAACTGCCAAGATGGGTTGCGTCGGGCTAATCGGAAAATCACTTCTTTGGCATAGACATTCAATCCCTCTGCAAGTCCCGGTTTTAATAATCGTGCGTTAAATCCAACTATCATGCATAAATTCTAACGCTTCTCAAACAACAATCTGGATTTTTCGTGCTTCTTAATATCAAAGAAGGTTTCTCGCTCTTTGGGATATTCTTCTGGATAAATCCAATATGGGGACAATTCAAGGGTTCTTGTAACCACTACCCTCTTTTTAGGTTGAGAGGAATGAGCGACCCATTTGAAATGTTCCGATTGCAATTTAACTTGTTGTTTAAAGGGCAATTCATAGACCTGCCAACCCTGCGGATAGGTTATAGAGATAGAATCCTTAATGACCTCTATTTCTCCTGTTGTGATTATTAACGGTAGTTTTCTTGTTTCCCGGACGAAATAAGTGGATAGTTGTTCCACAATTTGCCTATCCATAAATGGGATTTCGATTTGAGACATTTTGCCCAAGGATGTAACATAGTCGTCTATTGTAAATTCAAAGTATTCCCAAACAGTGTCTCGTTTGAAGTCATAGGCGATTGAATCCACAGTAACGTGATAGTCAGAGAATGTTTCGGTGATGGTTTCTTTAAGATCATCGTGTATATCCTCGGGGGTCATATCTAAATACTTATGTTTTGCTATGCTTGCCAATTGTCCGGACACATACCTATTAACTTTCATTGTTAGTTTCCCTGCATCGTTAATGGTTACTTCACTGTTATTAATGATGGTTGCTTTGACATAATTAAATCGTGGTTTGAGGCTTCCAAACGTTATTTTCCCTGTGTCTGGTTCAAATGGGGCTCCCAATGCGGGGACTCCAAATAGTCCTAAGGGGAATGATCCCGGTGGCAGATATTTATCCGTTAGGTCAACGATTATTTCTTCCGACCCTATTTGCACTGCTGCGACTATGTGAGAGAAGATTGTAGTGGGAAGCAAGAACCTATTGTTTTGTTGATATTCAGGTTCCACAATGTAAAATTTAGATGGAAATTTCATTTTTCTTGCCATATAGAGGAACAGGGACGTAACGTCTTTGCAATCTCCCGATTTAAGCACAAATGTTTCTTGTGGGGTTTTGGGGATTAGTCTGCCTTCACGGAAAGGCACGTGGCTATAATCAAAATTTTCGTTGAAGTATCTAATAAAAGCGAAGAGGCGTTCCTTGTCGCCCTTAACGTTTTGATTAATTGAATCTAAAATGGTGTTGAGTTCGTCATCTAAAACAGGGTAGTCAATAGCCAGTATTCGTTTTAAGATGTCTCTATAACCCACTCCGATATATTCCCAAGAGGGGTAAGCAGAAAAAACTATGTAATATGGGGACACAATGGAAGCTGGTGGTGAGGCGGGTTCAGGGGGCAGGTCTTCTATGTTTTCTGCTTCTAATCTAACATTAAAATATCCCTCCTCAAGTTGAATAGTATCAACTATATCAAATCCACTTTTCTTCAAATTGACTGTCCAATCTTTGTGTTGAATAACATTGATATTTATTTTCAATATAGGTGTTTCAAATCCAACGGCGAAATAATCATAGAAATAAGAGAACAGGTCGTTTTGAGGGGCTGAGCTCCCTTCCAGTTCTAAATAAATGATGTCTCCTGCTTCCAATTCATCAAAGATAGTTGGCAGGAACAGGAATCCCATGTCTGCTTTAATAACTGTTCCATCGGGCTTTATTATTTCTGCCTTCTTAGCTGGGATCCTCATTTCTCTAAATTGGGTTGCTGCCTCTTCTGTCATAACTTTAATTAAGAAGTATATTCTGGATTCAACTGGGTAGTGTGGATAGATGTGCCTGTCTGATTGCAGGTATAGGATTATGGCGTGTTCATTAGCAAGAGAGTCTGGAACTTTTATTTTTAAAATTGAATCGGGTTCTAATTGAGGTTTAACTGATTCTATCAAAACGTTTTTCTCTTGCAATTCCCATATTTCTCGCCATTGGTCCACATCAATCGGGTAGAGGCTTAGAATTTTATGTAGGTATGCAAGAGCCGAATCAACATTTCCCTGTCCCTTATATGCTTCGTAAAGTCTTTCAAGAAGAGTTCTCAGGGGGTAGAATTTATATTTTTGTGCAAGCTTATAATTGGCTTCTGCTGACTTAAAATCGTTCATTGAGAAGTAGAGGTCTCCCAATTGGATGTATAGTCCTCCTGCGAAATGTCCATGTTTAGATATCTTTTTTTTCAGGTAGGAAATAGCGTTTTTTTCTTTTCCTGCCCGCACAAACACTCTGACAGTGCTAATGATATTGCTATAAGTGGGAAACTTATCTGTATAAGCCACGGCTAATTTAATGGCTTTTTTCCCTTTTCCTTCATCCAGTAGGATGTCTATGTAGTCGTCCACGATGGGTTCATAGTCTGGATATTTTTCTAATAGTTTCTTTTGGATGGCAATAACTTCTGTTTCTTTGTCTTTCCTGTCTGCTAAGTCCATTTTATACTCGTGAATGAGTATATCAAGGGCTGGGAACTGGTCGAGAGGCAGTTGAGAAGCCTTTTGTATGAAGGCGTTGACCATGCTATCTGCTTCTTCGTATTCCATTTTGCTGAATTCGTCGCTAAGCTCAAACCTCATAGCTATAAGGCTGTTTTCATAGGCATCTTTAATTTTTTGTCTTGTTTTGCGTTGTTCCAGAGAGTTGTCTGTGTATATGGCATACATATAGCGTGCATATAGGGTAAACAGGTGCGAAGGGAACTCTTTTTTCATATCTTTCAACACGTTGTATGCTTTTCTATAGGCATCTTTTTTTAGTAATTCAAGCACAGTGAGAAGATAATATGCTTCTGGAATCTGGATGTTGCCTTTTTCCAATTTGTCATAGAGCCATTGGTCTGTATTTTCAATGGGTGAAGGTATCACTTGAACTCCTCCTGAGGTGCTTTTCCCACATCCATTTGAAATGACTCTAAATCCTTTGGGTTTTTGCCCTCTGGCATTGGCTATCCTCGCCATTATGTAATTAGAGTTGCTTTGCACTCCGCCCATTTGAACAACAAGCCTATGAATGCCTGGATTCACTTTAACTGCGATTGGTCTGGCTCCACTTAGAACAACTATTTCATTCGGCTCGGAATATATTTCCACGCCGTCAAGCCAAACCCTTACTGGATCCTTATGTTCAATGTGCAGGACAAGGGTGTCCTCACTGGTCTCAAAAAATGTTTGCAGATATGCTAATTGATGAGAGCTTGTAAACAACCCGCGATTATAAACAATATGCAAATCTTTATACTTTCCCGTTTGAACCCACACCAAATATTTTCCCCTTTCTTTAACTTTTTCCCAACATTGTTCATAAAGGGGAGTGTGTGTCCTTGACCAACCGAATCCTCCAAAGTTGGGATATGGTCCTATTGCCTGCCACTCATCAATGTATAAGTCAATATTTGGAACATCGGAATGGTCCCTTTTTTCACGAATCCATCCGTTCATATAAATGCTTTCCAAGAAAGCGGGAACGCTATATCCTGACTTGTATTTCTGGTGTAGTCCACGCATTGTCTTCCTCAGATCATCCCTCCGTTCTTTTGTATATAAGGGTGGGTCTTGTCGTGTGAAGACGTTGTCCAATAGGTAGAAGAAAAGCGGTGCATTTTCAGGGAATTTTTTCACTGCCATCAACTCCTTCCAGTATTGGTATATCGTCAAATCTCCCGATAACAGAAGGTCATTGACCATTAATGCTATGTTCAGTTGCTCTAAGTCTTGTTTGCTTATTGAACCCTGCTTCTCCTTCAATAATAACTTTCGTGCTGAAATCAAGTTTCCTTTTTCCCACAAAGCCCTCACTGAATCCAGTGAATTGATTGAATATGCTTGAAAAGCAAACAATCCCATTGCCAACCAACCACTCAAACTCTTACGAAAAAATGCTCTATGCATTATTGCATAATTTGGTCAAAGATATGAAACCCGAAGAAATAAACAATGGAACTCTGCATACTTTAACTAAAGGGTTTGCTATCGCCCTGTTAGTAAGCATCTTAATCAAGCCAATATGGACACTGGTAATAGAGCCCATTGTTCAAAACATTGTTTCCTCTGAAACATTTGGTTTATACTTCGCACTGCTTAACCTGACTTTCCTGCTAAGAGTGATTGCCGAACTGGGCACTAACACAGTAATCAGTAGAAACATTGCATCTGGGAACTCTGGCAAACACTGGTTTTTCGCAACATTGAAACTCAGACTAATTACTGGTTTAATCTATCTCGCCATCGTTGGGCTCTCCGCTTGGATTTTAGGCTACTCACAGAAAGAGATTGGGCTTGCCCTCCTCATCGCCCTAATCCACATTTCTGCCCTGCTCTTCCTTCTGATGAAAGGCACACTGGAAGGTCTTCAGAAATACTCGCATTCTGGATTGATTTCTTCACTGCCTCGCTTAATAATGATTGTGCTGGCTGTTGTTCTAATCCTGTTAAACGCAGTCTCCATCCTCTCCTTCATCACGATTCAGATAATTGGATTTGCCCTTGCTTCTTTTCTAATTATGGCATACCTAATCCGTCGCCTGCCCGCAGACCCAAAAACATCTATCCTCAATGTGATAAAAGCCTCTTTGCCCTATGCCTTGCTTGGATTCATCATGACGCTCTACACACGCATTGATGCAGTGATGCTGGAACGCCTCCATCCCAATGGACCTCTTGAAACAGGCTGGTATGCAGGTGCCTATCGTTTCATTGATGCAATGTGGATGTATGTCCACACAGGTGCCGTAATGCTCATTGCTGGGTTTGCGCGCCATCAAGGCAACCTTCGTGAGACCACTGCCCTGATGAGATGGGGTGTTCGGTTCCTCGCCCTCCCTGTCATCGCTGGGAACATAACTCTGTTAGCATTTGCAAAGTACTTAATGCCTGCCGTCTATGTTGACGGAACTAACATGATAAGCATTGCTCAAATTTTATCATTTGCAGGAATCTCAGGTGCAATGGGCTATGTATATAGCACTTACTTAACTGCCACTGGACAAACGAAGTTCTTAAATTCTTTTGCACTGATAACTTTTCTGCTCAATGCGGTTTTAAACTGGATATTAATTCCATCCTATGGTGCGTTGGGTGCCGCAATAGCAACTGTGGTTGCCCAAGCAATCTTTGCCTCCCTCTGTGGATTCAAAGCAATAATCATTGATAGGATTTATAAACACATTGACATTGCCGATGAACTAAGGGTTGTTCTATGGTTATTGCTAATCTCCGTCGTGGCTTACCTGCTACAATTCTCGCCTTTGAACTGGGTTTTGAACATGACAATGTTCGCCATATTTTCTTTGCTCTCACTCTTCCTCACAGGCTCACTAACCCTAAAAGATTTGCGACCAATCATTCGTTTTAGAACCTAAAAATTCCTTATCAATGGCTAACAAATACTCTCTGGCTTGGCTACTGTCGGCTCTTTTCAAGCACTGGAAAATTCTCTTTGCGACGGGAATCATAAGCATAGCCCTTGGAATCGGTGTAACTCTTTTAGTTCCTCCTATTTATGAATCTTCAACAGTTATTTATGCTGGTGATGTCCGCTATTTCGGATATGCCTATGTGCTTCCCGATGCCCACGACGTCAATGCATTGCCACGACCCATTGGCAAAGCAGAAGACCAAGCAAGGATTAAATACATTGCCTCGTCAGGTGCAGTGCTGTCAAACGTGGTGCAGGAACTAAACCTCATTAAGCACTATGAAATAGACACTACTGAGCCGGGTGCCTTAGACAAGGCAATCAAAAAACTCAAGAAACGGATTGACATTCATCAAGAACGGGAAGGTGGTGTGTATGTTGGTGCCAGAGATGAAGACCCTCAAATGGCTGCCAAGATAGTGCGGTCAATTGTCAAACACACTGACAGAATTTTTGGAAACACGCTGCGTGCAGGCTGGCAACGATGGCTCAACTCCCTCAAACAACAGATGAAGGAAGCCCAAGCGAAAGGCGACACACTCCTCGCCAAAGAACTTTACTATAAAACAACTGAATTGTCCGCATTTGTTAATAGCGACTTTCCCGCCATATACGTCCTTGCTGAGCCATATATCCCAGAAAAACCAGAGTCCATCTTGATTAAAACAGTGGCTCTTTCTTTCATTATCTCTATCACTCTGGTCAGTATGGTAATAATTGCCAAAGAGTGGTTCAGTGCTTAGGTTCAGGCTGTCCACAAATTGGGTTCACTTTTGGATTCCTTTAATTGTCTCTATTTTCTTGTTCCTCGCATTGTGGCTTGAGATTCCGCTGTTAACCTTCGTTCCCATCGGGCTGATTTTCCTTTTGATTTCCCTATATGATGTCCGCATTCTAATTATTCCTGCGGCATTCCTCCTTCAATTGAGTCAGGAATACTGGCTGGGTTCCTTCGGCTTAGGGCTTCCCGTTGAACCACTATTGCTAATCCTTCTGCCAATATCACTGCTTATCATAGCGAAGCGTCAACCGTGGGACCCAACGCCTGTAGCCAACTCTCCTCTTTCCCTTGTGTTATTCCTGCATCTAATCTGGATTTTCTTCACTGCACTTTTATCTGAAATGCCTGTTGTAAGCATTAAGTTTTTCCTTGCCAAACTGTGGTATGTCATTCCTGCCATTGTAGTTTTTGCTGTTCCAGTGGCTGAAGACTCCAGAACACGTCGTTTGGTCCTATATGCCATGATTGGCGGCATGACCTTCGTTGTCCTGTGGTTTTTGTTTAGATATGTGGAATTTGGATTTGCTTTAAGGAAAGTGAATCAAGCGTTGAAGCCGTGGGCTCGCAACCACGTGGACTTCGCAGTGGGACTGACCTTGCTATTCCCTTATTTGATTCTCATGTTGAAAAACGAATCCAATAAAACCTTGAAGAGATTGCTGTTTGTTATTGTAGCCCTATGGCTTTTTTCCCTTGTTGTTTCGTGGACTCGTGCTGCATGGGTTGCTTCCCTGCTCGCTTTAGCCCTGATTCCAATTATTAGATTACGCCTATTTATTCCCGCTCTATTCTCAGGTTTTCTAATTACTGCTTTTGCTATCCATTTCATGACCTACAAAAACTACTATATGGTGTTTGCTCCCGACCCAAGATATGTCCGTTCGCACGACGACTTGGCGTCTCATCTGGAAGCAACAGTTGCTTTTAGAGATGTTTCCGTTGCAGAGAGAATTTACAGATGGCTTGCAGGCATTGAAATGTGGAAAGACCATCCTGTTGCCGGATTGGGTCCAAACACATTCTACCACTTCTATGACCACTACACGGTGGAAGCCTTCCGAACATGGGTGAGCCTCAACCCGGAACGGTCCGATGTCCACAACTACTACCTCCAACTGCTTATTGAACAAGGGATTCCCGGGCTGGTCATCTGGCTTGTGCTAATGATTTCCTCGTTAATAATTGCTTACAGGCTAATGTTTCGGCTTTCTGGGTTCTCCCGTGAACTTGTTATCGCTGCGTTCTTCTCCATCTTCATGGCTTATGTCCACATTTTCTTCTCAAACCAGATTGAAGCCATTAGCAATGGTCCTATCTTCTGGTTCGGAATAGGTATAATTGCATATCTGCACGGCGTTTATTTAACAAACAAGGAAAACCAATATATTTCCAAATGAAAACAAAAGCAATGAAAGTCGCCACAATTCGGCTTATAACCATTATCTTGGGATTCTCCCTCTCTACCTTTGCTCAGGAACAATTTAGTGAAATCCGTGAGTATGAAGATTCCCTTATTACCCTTGCCAGTTGTGCCGTGGGCGACTCAATAATCCAGAATCGTCTGAATTGCTCATATCAAATGATTCCCTTGCTTATTAAAGCCTTGAAAACAGAAAATTCTTTTGAGTATCCCTTTGACTCTCTGGGAAAAGTTATATCAATCCTCAAATCTCCAGACAACAAATTCAGGATTTTCTCTTGGGAAACCCTTATGCCCGACGGCTTCCATTATAGGCATTTTGGTGCCATCCAACTAAGGTCGGACACATTGGTGCTCATTCCGTTAATTGATCACTCTCCTCTGCTTAAAAACCCTACGGACTCTCACTTTTGCTCGCCCACTTGGTTCGGTGCAACCTACTATAACATTGTCATCAAAAAGAAATGGTTCAGGAAGTATTATTTCCTCTTCGGGCTCAATTGGAACAATATGCGTAGCAACAAAAAAGTGGTGGAAGCAATGAGAATTTTTAAGAAGCGGGACAGTGCTTGGGCTTGCTTCGGATACCCACTCTTCTTCTTCCCTGACAGTAACAAGCGAATAAAACGATTTATCATAGAATACAAAAAGGATGCTTTCGCTACGCTTAATTATAACGCTGACCTCAAACGAATCATCTATGACTATCTTGTGCCACTAAACCCTCTCTTTGAAGGCAAAAGAGAGTATTATGTTCCAGAGGGCACTTACGACGGGTTCGTATGGAAATGGAACAAATGGGTTCACATAACCCTTGCCCTTAAACCCAACAAGATGGTTACTCCGCCTGGAACGGGCGGTAGGGAACCTATTAAGCGGAAGAAATACTTTAATCAGAATGACGTAATTTCGCCCAAGCAGAAAACCGATTAACCAAACGGCTTATGAAGAGGACATATCAACCACATTGGCGAAAGAGGTTGAACAAACACGGATTCAGGGCTCGTATGAAAACAAGAGGTGGAAGGCAAGTGCTGTCAAGAAGACGAAAGAAGGGAAGGAAGAAACTTAGTGTTAGCGACGAAAAGCATCTGGTAAGGCTTAAAGGACTGAGGCTATAACAACACGACGAAACACTTTCAGGAAATACGAACGGCTAACAAGAAGAAAGATAATATCGCAGTTGTTTAAAGAAGGGAAGGTGTATCGTGCAGGGAACATACGGGCTATATGGCTGGAAACACAATTGCCAGTGAAGAGTTCTCCTGTGCAAGTCCTTATCTCCGTGCCCAGAAAACAATGGAAAAGAAGCGTTGACAGAAACTTCATCAAAAGGCTCATCAGGGAAGCATACCGAACAAACAAACACAACCTTTACGAAACCCTTGAGCGACAAGGCAAACAACTCGCCCTCGCTCTCATATTCAGAGGCAATCACAAACCAACATTGCAGAACATTGAACAAAACATAAAGCAAATCCTTGCACATATAGAACAAGACACAACAAAACCAAATAGCGATGATGAGAAGAAGAGGAACTGGAAGACGGCATAACAGAGGAAACAGGCAACACAGACAAGGCAGGGACAGAAGACGAATGACCAATCAAAGGACGAACAACAGACAACAAAAGAAAAAGACCTATCGCTTCATTATCAAACAAGGTTTTAGGGGTGTCAAGCGTCGCTTGATTGTGGAAATAGGTATGGACAAACAGAAGAACCTGCTGGTAACAATATGGGACAGTAGAAATAATAGACCTTCTATTAGGCTCTATGAACACGAAATGAACGGGCTGGTGAAACTATATCAAAACCTAATCACGAAAGTGAAAGAAGAGATGTTGCCAGATTATGACTTTGACGAATACAAGCAACAGGTTAGCGAAGAACAATTTGACGCCGACCTGCTTAATGTGTCCGACGACTCGGAAATGAATCAGGCAGTCAATCAAGCAGAACAACAAGAAGAAATAACCGATTCCGACATTCAAAATTCTCAACAAAACGACTTAGCCGAAGAAGCAGTGGAAGAATCTAAGGAAGGGACAGAAACCCAAGAAGAGAAATTTGAATAATATAAACTCACTTGTGGCTTAGCAAAATGCTTATGCCGTTCTCTTTTCTTTCTTATCTTTGCTTTAAGTTAATTAGTAACACAGATTAAAAATGTTGGTATGAAGAAACTTGTTGCATTTGGCGGAATCGCTTTATTAATCGGGTTAACCACTTCTTGCAAGCGGACTTTTGTTTGCTCGTGCAGGCTAATGGATCAGAACGGGCAGATGCTTGAATACAGGGAATTTTTGATTAAAGAGACCAAGAAGAAGGCGGAGCAGGCTTGCTTGAAGATTAGTGGTGTTCAGGATGAAGCGGGCAATGTCTGGGGTTGTGAGTTGAAATAAATCTCTGCCCGTTAATGAAGGTTTTCCTGTTTGTTCCTTGTTTCATCAATCATTTGTATCCGTCTGTTGGGTTGGCTACGTGGCGTGTTCTGGAAAGGGCGGGGAATTTTGTTGTGTATAAGCCACACGGGTGTTGTGGTCAACCTGCGTATAATGCTGGGTGGGAAGAGCCTGCATTGATAACTGCAAGAAACACACAGGTTATTATTAGCGAAGAGGAACACGATGTTGTGGTTGTTCCGTCGGCGTCCTGCACGGCATTTATGAAAAAACACTGGGAACATAAAAAGCCCATTTATGAACTGACTCAGTTTCTCGTTGATGTTCTGGGATGGGTTCCCGAAAATGCCTATTTTCCTGCGAAAGTCACGTATCACGATAGTTGTTCTGCATTGAGAGACCTAAACATTTCATATCAACCAAGGCAATTGCTTAAATCAATTGATGGGCTTGGGTTGGTTGAGATGAGCCACAGGGACAGATGTTGTGGGTTCGGCGGAACTTTTTCTGTCAAGTTCACTGACGTCTCTGTTGCAATGGGACAGTTCAAACTGAGGGAGGCGTTAAAGACCAAAGCCCAATTCGTTGTTTCCACTGACCAGAGTTGTTTTATGCATTTGGAATCCCTTTCTGAGGCTCTTGGTTATTCCCTGAGGTTTCTGCACATTGCTGAAATTCTGGCACTGTCCCTTAACCTGCTCAAAGATGAAGATTTGGCTGAGTTTCAGTGGCGGGAAGGATAGTGTTTTGACTCTTGATGCATTGAAGTCTCAAGGGTTTTCTGTGGAAGGGGCTCTCGTTACTATTTCCTTGCCCTATCGTAGGATAACCATGCACGGAATCCAAGAAGAACTGATTTTGAAGCAAACACAAGCCCTTGGCTTGAAATGTCATTTTCACTACATACCAGAAGGAGCATCTAATGAGGAATATGTTCAATCTTACAGGGATGCCGTACAACAATTAGTTGCCGAAGAGGGCTTAACCCACTTGGCTTTCGGGGATATATTCCTTGAAGACCTGCGACGGTTCAGGGAACAGATGCTTTCTGACCTTCCCATTTCCCTGCTGTTTCCCTTATGGATGCAGGACACTCGTCAACTGGCTGAATCGTTCATAAGCAAAGGGTTTAGGGCATATGTAGTGGCAGTTATGGAACCGCCGTTGGAGAAGGGGTTTGTAGGCAAGCCTTTTAACAAGGAGTTCCTTAGCCAACTTCCAGAAGGGGTTGACCCATGTGGGGAATGGGGAGAATTTCACAGTTTTGTGTATGACGGTTATCTTTTCAAAGAACCTGTAAAGATTAGATTAACAGATAGGGTCAAGACAGTGGAATATCCCACGTCAAAGGTTCATATGGCTGAAGTTTTGCCTTCGGCGTGAAGTTCGTAACTTCATAAATCCAAACTCGGGCTATATGGAAGACAGGAAGAAGGAACTTCAAAAGCATTATAGGGAAATTCTAAGGCTTATAGGGGAAGACCCAGACAGGGAAGGATTGCTGGACACTCCCAAGAGAGTGGCAGAATCAATGCTTTTCTTGACAAGGGGTTACCATATGGATCCATACAAAGTGTTGCGTAGTGCATTGTTTGAGGAGCCACATAGCGAAATGGTTGTTGTTAAAAACATTGAGTTGTATTCCCTGTGTGAGCATCACATGCTTCCATTTTTTGGCAAAGCCCACGTGGCTTACATTCCCAATAAGTATATTGTTGGCTTGAGCAAGATTGCCCGTGTCGTTGATATTTTCGCCAGACGCCTGCAGGTTCAGGAACGACTCACTACGCAAATAAGAGACTGTATTGAGGAGGTTCTACAACCGCAGGGAGTGGCTGTTCTCATAGAAGCCCAACATTTGTGTATGATGATGCGTGGCGTGGAGAAACAAAATTCAATAGCGATAACTTCTTCGTTCACAGGAGTGTTTAAAGACCTTGCCACAAGGGCTGAGTTTATGAGCATTGTTCGTTCATGAATGAAGTTGTCTTAATTCTTGCTATTGTCTCTTTGGGATCATTAACCATATTTCTTGGCTTTCTTTTATATGGCATTTATTCCGTGCCAAGTGATGTGGCACAAGAAAGTCTTTCCCACGAAGACATTTCTGTTATTACTGCCGTCAGGAATGATGAGCGGATATATAGGCTTAATGAAGCGATGCGACAGAACAGGGAAGTTCAATGGTTTGAATGGGTTGTAGTAGATGATGGCTCTGAGATTCCCGTAAGTCCAACTGAGGCGGATGTGCTTGTTAGGATTCATTATAGGCGTTCTGGGAGACGAAAGAAACAAGCCTTGAGAAGCGGGATAAGGGTTTCGGGGGGCACAGTCCTTGCCTTCACAGACGCCGATTGCGTTCCCTCAGATGGTTGGCTTAGTTCAATAACAATTCCTATCATTGAAGGAAAGGCGGATTTGGTCTATGGACATTCCGTCATGAAGGAAGACACTTTCAGTTCACAGGTTGCTATTTTTGACCATTGGATAAATTCAATGTTAACTTTCGGCTTGGCAGGACACAACTTGCATTATAATGCCACGGGTCGTTCAATGGCTATACGACGTGAAGTGTTTTTCAGAACAGGAGAGTATTCAAGCCATGAGGAAATCCCATCTGGCGATGACGACCTGCTTCTAAACGAAGCAATAAAAATGGGGTATATCCCAATGGCAATTCTCAACAGAGAAAGCGTTGTGGAAACAGATGCTCCAAAAGGAATTTGGAATTTGATAAAGCAACGAACCAGACATGTTCAGACTTCTTTTCACTACCCATTTAAAGTTCAGTTTCTTTTGTCTTTGTTTTGGACGTCATATTTTGCAAGTTTAATCCTGCCTTTATTACTATTAGTGGTTAATTGGGTCTGGGGATTAATACTGTTGGGCATAAGATGGCTTACCATAGCGGGATTTATGCACTTTTCAAGCAATAAACTGATATATAAACCCACTTTTTACATTCCTGCAACTGATTTACTGCTTTTTTTTGTTTATATAATGCTTATCTTCACGCAAGCACAACGACGTCCGTTAAATGAGTGAAAGGAGATTGACAACGGAAGAAGCCAGAGAGTTAGTAAG
>JAADEI010000074.1 GCA_013153515.1 Chlorobiota bacterium
ACCACCAGAGATCAGAAGCAGGAACAGGCACAGGAACAAAAGCAGGAAACCACCAAGAAGCAAGAGGAGAAAAAAGAGCAAGAAGTGAGATATGAACGCAGATTTAACGTTAAAAAAGTCCCTATAACAGAAGGAGACAGAATCCTCTTCTACATTGAAAAGACACCATGCTACGGGTTCTGTCCAGTTTATAGGGCTTGGATCTATCCAGAAGGAAAGGTTCTATTTGAAGGCAAGCGTAATGTGGAATTTGAAGGCTTAGGAGTGGGAGAACTCTCGGAAGAAAAACTTAAATACATATACGAAATGCTAAAACAAGTTCCGTGGGAAAAACTGCAAGACCAATATGTTTCAAACGTTACAGACATCCCAGCCACCCTCGTGGCTTATCCATTAGACGAATACTACAAAGCAGTATATATCTACTTTGTAGGGCAACCACCAGAAGAACTCGCTATACTGCAAAAAACAATCAAAGAGATTGAACAAATTCTCTTGAAAGAGGTTAAATACGAACCCACCGACCAAGGGAAGTTCAATCCACCTCAGTTCAAAGTTGAACGGGCGGACATCCCTCGCAAAGGAGATAAATAACGGGGGAAAGTGGACATCAAATGCACCCTTGAACATTTGATTAACACGCCCACACCAACAGGTAAGGAATGGCGTCTCATTCCCTTCCTCGTCAAATGGCTTGAGACCTGCGTATTCACAGTTGAAATCCAAGAAGTTCAACGGAACGAATCATTGACGCCAGAAGGCAGATATTGGAACATTATTGCCAGGCGTGGAACATCGCCTCTAACAATCGTTGTGCATTATGACACCGTCCCTGCCTTGGAATACAGGGCTATTTTCAAGGACGGCACGGTCTATGGCAGGGGTTCCGTTGACGTCAAAGGACAGATAGCCGCTCTACTTCATGCCATTAAGAACACTTCCGAACCTGTAAATGTGATTTTTGTATGCGATGAGGAGGTTGGGGGCAGTGGTTCAGACCAGATGCCTATTGACCCTGAACAGGTTTATGTAGTGTTGGAGCCCACTGGGTTGCAACCAGTTGTTACGCACGTCGGTTCAGTGGAAGCAGAAGTTATCTTCAAAGGCAAAGGGGGACACGGGTCATTAAACCATGACAACTCGGCTTTCGCCTTAATGATGGAATTTCTCAATGGCTTAAACGCAATGTTTCCTGAACAAAACGGGTATGGACTTCACAGAACAACGGTCTATAAGGTTTTTGCAGGCAGTGAAATGCTATCAATCCCAGATAACATAGTTATTGGCGTGGACATAAGAGTTTTTCCAGAGGAAACTGCTTCTGAGATTTATGACATTTTGCAAAACAAAGTAAGAGAAATAGGCGGGGAATTGAAACTCAAGGAGAGTGCTGACCCTGTAAGCATTCCTCAAGACCACCATTGGAACTGGTTTATTGAAAACTGGTCGGGGGCGGGCTTGCCCACAAACACATTGCTCTATCCCAGTTGGACGGATGCCGTGAACATTATAGAAAGGGGCGGTTGGGCTATTGTCGTAGGGGCGGGAGACCTCTCAGTGGCTCATTCCGACCATGAACACATCCACCTTGATGAAGTTCTTAGGCTACAAGAAGGGCTTAAAAAACTCATCAGGTCGCAAAAAGATTTAGAAAAAGTTATTGAATATGCCAGACAGCAAGAGTATGTATGACATAGGGATTATAGGCGGGGGGTCGTGGGCGACAGCACTGGCTTATCTGGTTCTGCATAATGGACATCGGTTATGGTTGTGGGTCAGGAGACCAGACCAAGCACACAGCATCCAAGAGAAAGGACACAACCCAGACTACCTATCGTGGCTTGAACTTCCCACTACTAACCTGCATGTTTCCACAGACCTGAACAGAGTCCTTTCCCATTCAAAGGCTATAGTGGTAGTTGTTCCAGCAGCGTTTGTTCATGACATTCTGGTTGAGATAAAAGAGAACTTCGGGGGTTCAGTAGCCACGGCAATAAAAGGTCTTGTAAAAGGCAAGTTGCCACCCGCTTCATTCCTTAAAGAACAGGGATATGACAGTGGATTATTGACTGTTTTTGGCGGACCGACCCATGCCGAAGAAGTGGCAATGAGAAAGCAATCTTTCCTGACCATGGCAAGCGAATCAGCCAGCCAGATTGACTTCTGGAAGGAGGTCTTCTCAACATCGTGGTTCCACATATTCAAAAATAACGACCCGTATGGCGTGGAATGGGCAGGGGTTCTTAAGAATGTCTATGCGATAGGGGCAGGCATAGCCAATGGGCTTGCATTGGGCGACAACCTCGTAGCAATACTCGTTTCTCAGGCAATGCAGGAAATGCAACAGTTCCTGTCTGTCGTGGCTCCAGCCAATAGAAACATTCTTGAATCGGCATATTTAGGCGACCTGCTCGTAACTGCCTATTCCCAACACAGCCGAAACAGGACATTCGGCGTTATGATTGGCAGGGGTTACCTACCTCGGACAGCAATAAACGAACTGGGAATGATTCCAGAAGGGCTCTTCGCTATAGAAGGGGTCTATCAAAAGGCAGTTGAAAAGAATCTCATTGACTCATTGCCTCTGCTTAACGCAGTCTATAACATACTTATCAGGCATGTGAACCCTCTGATGGAATTTTCAATTCTTGTTAAGCAATTGGAAAAACGTTAATAACTTAATTTTGTGTCCCTTTTATTAAATCTGCCTTGAAAACACCTATCCATTAGTTCATCGTATGATATTTCCCAGTCAATGTCCAGCAAAGTATATTTATTCCCGATATATCGGGGAATCAAAACATAGGCTAAAATGGTATCATCGTCAACAACGCAATTGAAATCTGGATATATTTTATTTGTTACTAAAATGTTGGATATTTTTTCATAACTATCAAAGACGTCCTGAAGGCTTCTTAACTCTATCCCCATTAACTTACCAATGGGCGATGAACTGCCTATGTTAACACCCACATCAAGATTATATCTACTGCATTTAACACTATCTTTAATAAGGCAATCAATATGAGGACTTACTGAATAGACGCCGAATGTGTCTATTTCTGAGATAATCAATTTCTCAGGTAGATATTCCCCAAGGCGTTCATACTCATTAATGGTAATAAACTTGTTCTCTGAAAGTTTAAATCTCGTCCTGATAAACTTTGCACCGAAATCGGAAGTCCATTTAATATCTTCTAATTGAGGAGAATATAGCAGATTGAGTTTAAGTTTAATCCAATTTATCTGCAACCATTCAAGCCCTCCTAAAATAATAAGCCCAAAGGCGAAATTGAGTCCAAGATAAGATAAAATAGCGAAAATGCATCGTTTCATAAGAACGACTTTATAGGCATAACGTAATACTTTAGCACGGTCATCTAAGAATAAGGAACAATTTCCCAAGGTTATAACCCAATCACGTCTTTAAAATAGAACTAAAAAAAAACGTTTTACGTAAAAAATAGTCAAGATGATGAAAAGGATGCTTAACCTACTTACGGGATTGTTGGTTTTTAGCGTTGCACAGGCAAGCGACTCACTGAAGACCGTTCTGTTTTTCCATAGTGGAATAAGCACGTTTAGGGTCGACGCTCTGAACTCTGCATTTGTTCAGGAAGGCGTTCCAGCAGTGGTCAGCCCAGTGCATCTGGGCGGAGGCATTGGTTTGCTCGTTGGACTTAACAAAATATATCTTGAAACAAAAATCAGTAGAGGGTCAGGGTTAACAAAAGGTTCTGTTAACACCAATGGAACATCAGTTTCCTTAGGACTAAACTATGCTTTCCTAAACAAAAACAAACTGCAATTGCTTGGCGGAATCAATTGGTCGTCCAGCACTTGGACACTCACGGTCTCCTACGACAACCTGCCTCCTCACAAACCAAATAGGGTCTTTGTCCTCAACAGTTCAACGTTCTATGGACTTTTTAACCATATCACTCCGTCAATAACCCTTCTATACAACCTTTCCCACAATTTTGTCGTCGGCTTACAATTGGGCTATGATTTCACATATAAATACAACTGGACTTATCCCAATGCTCCAAGACAAGACTTCTTCCAGTATTTCCCGCAAGGCCTGACGGTTAGGTTGATTCTGGGGAATAAGTAAGAGAAACTAAGTAATGTGTGTGAAACAACATAGTAAAAAACTATGCAAATTTTTAGTTTCTTCCCTTGTCAGCATTATTCGGAATACCTTTTCCTCAGCCTCGCACAATCTTTATTCCAAGCCATATCATAATTAAGCCGATTATTACCATAATTCGTGCTATCCATCTAATTAAGGGATATTTCTGGGTTTTGTTAATTAGTTTAGGGCCGAGCCACACGTCGTGAAGAAGTCCCAAAAGTATGATAAAAGCGAAGAGAAGCATTTTCAGAAGAGCCAGTTGACCAGCCCTGCTTTCAAAAAGCAAATTGTTTAGCAAACCGTGATAGTGCAGGTTATAAAGCCCTGTGAGAAGAATAATACCAAGAGTTATCCATGAAATAATGCGGAAAATTTTGCCTGTTGCGAGGATCAATTCCTTTCTGGCAGGATGATTTTTCAAGGCAGGGACGAGGACCATGGCGTAGAACAGGCTTCCTCCAAGCCAGATAATTGATCCCAGAATGTGCAAGTAGACCGAAACGTAATAGAGTTGTTGGTCCATTTCCATCAGAAATCCCGCTTTTTAGCGATGAATGTTATGAGTGCAAAGGGAAGTAATACCCACAACATTAGCACGAAAGAAGCAGTTATCATTCCCAGCGTTGACCCAAGGAATTCCCTGAAGACAGCCCCTGTGTAGCCCATCAATGCGGAAATATCCAGTTTAAGCAAGATAGTTATTCTTGCAAGGTCAATGGGATTAAACATTGTTGCAATGAGAGCAAATTTTTCTAATGGGTAGTCCCTGAAGGCGATGAGAGCCAGTAGCAGGAAGCCATCGTAAACGACAGCCATGAGAAGCCATAGCACAAGGGCGTAGCCAAATCCCCTTATTTTATTATCTGTGCTAACGGACACAGCCATTGAAAGTCCCGTGAAAATGGTTCCGAGAGCGAAGCCCAATAGCAAGAGCAACACGAACTGGTCTCCCGCAACCTCATATTGAGCGAAATACCACAGGAAAGGGATTCCCAAGCCAAGGACAAGGCTTGTGCCAAGCGAAATACTGACTCCCAGCCACTGCCCAATGAAAACATCTCGTCTCCTGATGGGTTGGGCAAGCAATAACTCAATGAAGTCCCTGCTATTGTAATAATACATCACTCCGAAGAGTGTGCCTATTAACGGCGTTAGAATAAGAATAATCTGAAGGAAGGATACCATTGACTTAGAGAAATCCCCGCTAAAAATGAGGATAGCAAAACCAACAAGAAGGTAGAAAAGGAAATAGAATAGTGTCCATCTGTTTCGCAACAGGTCTTTAATAACGTATCCGATTATTTTAAGCATAATTGTGCACTTTTTGGCTTTTAAGGATTAGTGATGCCACTGCCTCCTCCAAACTGGTTGAATCGGTTTCCTGCAATATCTCTTCCACTGTTCCTTTGAATTTGACCACTCCCTCCAGCAAGAACACTATTCTGTCTGCCATTTGTTGAACAAAGTCCATTATGTGGCTTGTGAATATGATTGTTCTGCCCTTCTCCTCTTCTTCCCTTAGAAGTTTTTTGAGTTCAAGAACTGCCACTGGGTCAAGCCCGTTGGTCGGCTCATCAAGGATAATAAGCGGGACGTCAAACATAAATGCAAGAACCAGATTAACTTTCTGACGCATCCCACCAGAAAGAGCATTCATCTTTTTGTGCATGAATTCATTGACTCCAAACCTCTCTATCAATCCATCATATTTCGCAGGTTGCATCCTCAACTTGGGAATTAAGTCTAACAATTCTTTGACTGTTAGGTTCTGTGGGAAAAGTGCTATTTGTGGCATATAGACTATCTCTCTACGATACTTATATTTCCCAAGGACAGACTCCCCTTTAAACAACACCTCTCCACTATCTGGGATAACCATTCCCAACAACGTCTTTATCAAGGTTGTTTTCCCAGAGCCGTTTGGACCGAGGATAGCCGTTCTGATGCCTTCCTCCACATCAATGGACACGTTGTCCAGAACTTGCAGTTTGCCAAACTTTTTGTTTACCTCTATGAATCTGACCATTTCCATTTTTGCATCAAGGGTTTTGGGTCGTATATGTCCGCGGGCGTCAAGACAGGAACCACTTGCTCAGCAAAGTTTAGAATTTGCACAAAGAAACTTCTTAATAATACGATTGTTTCAGGGATTTCATTAACCATGTATGTGAACAGGTCCACAGGGCGATATGGCACATCCCCAAAGCCATCCCTGTCTAAATCATAGCCAGTGTACTTATTCCAGTAGTTCTCTTCAAACCTATTGTTGTTCACCCGACCGAAATAAGCCACATCAAATGTGTTTCCCATAAAGTTATTGTGATAAAAGAAATTATCATAGGATCCACCTATGAAATTAACAGCCCATCCATTCTCAATTAAATCGTTTTCTTCGTATATGATTCTTGTTGAGCCCTCAATGTGTATAGCCGTAGTATTGTGAACAAACACGTTATGTTTTATCTCTGAGTCGTATATCTCTTTGAGAAGCAAACCATAAGAATTCATTCCCCAATTATTAGAAAACACATTACTATGCATACTTATGTTTTTTGAGAACATGACTGCCACGCCTGCCCCATTGCCCTCAAACCTATTGTTCTCATACACATCATCGTTGGAAAACATGAAATGCAAGCCATATCGCTTGTTCCCATAACTATAATTTCCTCTGATCACACTATTTGAGACAAATTCAAAATATATTCCGTCCCGCATGTTAGTTATGTCATTATTTTCAATTAATGCGTAGTTAGATTTCCATAAATGGATGCCGTTTCCAATAGTTGCTTCATAAACATCAATGGAGCTACCTGAACTAATAGTGCATCCTCTAATAACACCCGAATCACTCTGTTCAATTAATATCCCAAAAAAAGTGCTATCAATAACCACATTCTCAATAGTATATCTGCTACTATAAAGTATGTTAATTGCAGCCAGTTCTTCTGTAGAGCTAAACGGAACATTTTTAATTACTATATTTTTAATCACAACGTTTGGCGCTCTGAATACAATGATAGCCTGATTCTCTTTATTGGCATCAATGATTACCTTTCCTTTACCAATTAATACTACTCTGGGAACTTTGAGTATTATATTTGATTCTTGGTATCTGCCTTCTTGAATCATAATGGTATCACCGGAATCGGCTAAGTCAACAGCCTGCTTAATTGACCTTACCTCACAATCACTGCAAACTTCTATAGTTTTTGAATGGGACGAAAGCGTCATCACGAAATATAAAAGCACCCAGCACCAACTTTTAATGAATGTTCCCATCACCTTAAAACTATGATGAATTATCTTTAATGGTGGTGATGATGGTCATGCTCCATATTCCTTTTGCGTTTCTTAAGTACGTCAAAAAGTTCATCAAGGGTGTAAATTTCCCCATCCAATTTGTTTTGATAATCCTGTGCCACATCCATGGAGGGAAATGCGGCTAGGTTAGCCCCCATTGGACTCCTAATCTGTGGACTTATTAGGTAGTATGCTTTCTCAGCGTCTAACATATTGCCGGGATTAGTATAATCTGCTACTCTCATAGCATATACATCTTCCCGGTTAACATACTCATCATTAAGAAACCATATCATACATTCAATAGCATCAAACTTATAATTACGACCTTTTTTTGTTACTAGTTGAGCGGAAAACTTGTTATCCACTATTGTCATCTTGCAATAGTCACATTGGTCAGTACCGTAGTTTATATCTTCAAATTCTGGGGAGCACGCTCCAAGAACAAATCCAACAATTAAAACGGTTAGCCCCAGCACCCTAACGCTCTTCATGACACATGGATTTTATGCTTGGACTGAGTTTTATGAGCTATCCAGTAGGCAATTAAAGATAGAAGTATGCCTATTCCGAGCAGGACTCCACCAATAGCTGGATAAGAATACACTTCAAAATTGAGCAGCTGTTTATAACCAATCAATGGCGGTACATATTTCATTGGGTTTCCATATTCATCAACTAATTTGATTGGTGCTTCCGGGTCAAGATTGGTTCCATAGTCATAGAGCCACAAATAGAAATCATATAAACCCAATAGTCCAAGGATGGACATTAGAGCGAACCACACGAGGTATAATATCGGTTTGCCAATCAATGCGAACACTATAGCTAATGCCGCCATTATTCCCACAACGATAGGAAACACGGTAAATTCCCACATTTCATCAGGCTTAGGCAATGGTTTCATACCCACATAGTGGTTGAGAATATCAATATTTTTAAGGTCGCCGGGCTTGACACCCTCTAAATGGTCTATGTATATATACATACCCAATCCGTCTGGGTATTGCGGTGCTGTCAAATCAATTCTCCACATTGGGAAGAAGAAAAGGGAGGCGGTTAGGAGTCCCGCCAAAACCATCAGAATCCGAGCTAATGTTTTCATGGTTCTAAAATTTACGTGTTAGAAGTTTGTTCTTATTATTTTTGTTTCATAGAAATATAAAAAATTAAGGAGTCCCTGTTCCGGCCACTGGGACCGGAACGAGGGACTCCCCGGTGCTGGGTGCTAACCCTGGGCATCACTACTCAGTTATAACTTCTCCTATTGGTTTGTTATCAAGAGTAATCTTCATAGGAACGTTGGCACCAGCCGGTGAAACGCGGACATATCCTTGCATTTCTTGGTGCAAAGCGGAGCAGAAGTCTGTGCAATAGAACGGATATACACCCGGCTTCTTCGGTTCCCAAATGATTGTTTCTGTTTGACCGGGCATCACCAACACTTCAGAAGTGTTAGCACCTATGACGGCAAATCCGTGAGGTATATCAAAGTCTTGCTCCAAGTTAGTTACATGGAAATAGACCTTATCACCCACTTTGATCCCTTCTATATTGTCAGGGGCGAAGTGAGAACGGATCATTGTCATGTAGATATGGACCTCATTGCCCTTCCTAACCATCTTAACCTCATCTTCAGCCTTGGCGGCGTAGGGGTGTTGATTTTCTTCAAGTGGGTAGATTTTAGCCACCTTGTCAACAACCTTCTCGGCTGGTATGCCAGCTGCATAATGAGGTTCACCCATTGTTGGGAAGTCAAGCAACATAATCATTTTGTCCCCGCTTATGTCAAGCAATTGAGCGGATTGACAGAGTTCAGGACCGGTGGGCAAGAACCTGTCCTTTGTGATTTTGTTCATAGCAACGAGATACTTACCGAAGGGCTTACGGGAGTTACCACCTGGAATCATAAGGTGCCCAACAGAGTAGTAAACTGGATGCCTGTCAACCACGTTCCAATCTTCAAGTTTCCATTTGATGACCTCTGAGGAGATGAAGCAGGAGGTGTAAGCGTTTCCTTTCCCGTCAAACTCCGTGTGCAGAGGTCCAAGGCATGCGTTCTTAACCACTCCGGCGAGGGTTGCATTGAAGTCGAGGACAGGGATTCCATAGACAGTGTCCACAACCTTGCCCTCCTCTATTGCTTTGAGCATCTTAGAGAAAGAGTGGATAGTAATGTCTGCGGAGAGCTTGCCACTACCAACAATATATTCACCTGATGGGTCTACATCACAACCGTGAGGAGACTTTGGAGTGGGAAGGTAATAGATAGCTCCTGGCACTTCCCTTGGATCAACAACAGTCACCTCTGTTATCCACTCTGTTGTTGCCATTTGAGTTGTTTCATCATATATATTGTGTGCTGCTTTTACTTTCATCTTTTTACCACCGCCATTGTTTACATATTCCTCTATTTTCTTCCAATTAATAGCGGCGATGAAGTCCTTATCGTTTTGAGAGGCGTTGACCTCTAACAATGTGTGTGCTTCTTCCGTGTTGTAAGAAGTGAAGAAGAACCATCCGTGGGACTTCCCGCGTCCTGGGTGTGCCAAATCATAGTTAAATCCGGGGAGCAATACTTGGAAAGCAATGTTCATCCTTCCCGTTTCCGGATCCACTTTAATGAATGTTGCAGCCCCCTTGAAATTACCTTTCATTTCGCTGATGGGCATATCCCTTTGGGGGACTGGCACTGCGAAACGTGTATTAGCAACAACATATTCAGTGTTTTCTGTGACGAAAGCGGAAGCGTGGTTACCGGCTGAGTTGGGTATCTCTATAATCTCAGCGGTTTCAAAGTATCTTAGGTCAACACGAGCTACGCGAGGCGTGTTGTTTTCGTTAACAAACACCCAGCGTCCATCCAGTTCACCATTTGTCTGTGATATATCTGGATGGTGCAGGTCTCCCCAAGGAATGAATCCATAGCTTGTCATACACATCGCCTTCGTCTCCTCGTTCATGCACCATCCTTTCTCTGCATCAACAGAGAAGACAGGTATGATTTTGAATAATCTACCAGAGGGCAATCCGTGGACTGCCAATTGACCACTAAATCCTCCTGAGAGGAATGCGTAGAATTCGTCCCATTCACCGGGTGCTACATAGACCCTTTCTGCGATGGAAGCCTTGTCCAGTGCTCCACCGTTCTTCTTCGCTTGTTCTTTTTTGGGTCCGCACCCGGGCATTAACAATGCTGCCAAAGCGGATGCCAGCACCGCATGTTTCCATTTTCCTACCATGGCTTCTAAATTTAAATGGTTAAACATTTTTAAAATTTTTAGCTTTGTGAGTCTATTTTTCTGAAGTATTCAAGCACTGCACGGGCTTCCTCTTCAGTCAAGCCCTGATTTGCCATTATTGCTCCATTTGATTCCATAACCAATTGCTTGGCTACTGGGTCCTCTTGTATCATTTTCTCAGGAGCGAGTATCATGTTCATGATCCACTCCGGGCTTCTTCTTTCTGTGACGCCCTTCATTGCTGGACCAATGTATTTTTCGTCTATCTTATGGCAAGCCGTACACTTTGCCTGAAAGATTTCTTCCCCTTTTGCTGCCAGTTGCTCATCAATCTCAGCAGGGAGATCCATCTTCTCTTGAATTGGACCAACACCAAATGGGTTGGTTGCTTCTTCAGAGGTTTCACCTTGCGGTTGTGTGTTCTGTGTTTGATGTGTTGGTTCGGCGTGTGCACCATCGTTGTTTTCACCGCCGTCTCCACCACAACTGGCTATTGTGATGCCCAGGACTAAGCTCATCCCGAGCCCTAAGGTTAGCACCTTCTTCCTCATGATTTCAAATTTTAAATTTTTAAACGCTTTTTTACAGTTCTAATTTTTCTGGTACAATGGGTTTATCCACTACATGGACCCAACCGTTAGCGACCTTGTGGGATTCAAGTATTTTAGCACCTCCTACATAAATCTCTCCATCCTTCACTTCCACTGGGACATATTCCCCAGAAGCCATGAATAAGGTTGTTCCCTTTTCAGCTAGTTCCTGCAATTTTTCCACTGGATAGTTAGCAGGAGCAACATGATGAGTTAGTACATAAGCCAACTTATCAGTGTTGTTTGGATCTGTCAATTTTGCCACCACCTCATCTGGCAGAGTTTTAAAGGCATCATTAGTTGGTGCGAAAACAGTCAATGGACCTTGGTTCTTAACTGCATTTTCCACACCGGCTTGGTGAATAAGGTTAACTAATGTTGAAAATCTATCGTCTGACTCTGCCAATTCAAGGACATCTGGCATTCTGCGTTCGTCAAACTTAGTCTTTGCTATACCCTGTTCTTTCAAATTAGCGGGTTCTACTACGGCAGCCTCTTCACCTGCCTCCTCTCCCTGTTGTTGCCCTTGGCAACCGAACAACAAGGCACCCACAAACCCAATTAAAATCCACTTCTTCATGGCTCTTTGTTTTTATTCCAGTGCTATATTAGAATGGTCTGTGAAGTTTTTTTATGACTCAAATCAGTGATTTAGTCTGATTTTTATGACATTTGTCATATTCAAGTCGCGTTTTTTGAACATCGCATTCAAACGGCTTAGTAAAACTAAATTACAACATGTGGAATAAAAAATTTCATGATTTGGTGGATAATGACTTATGAAAACTTTGCCAAAACTATTTAGGTGTAACTATAAAACCTAATTCTGTTCGTATAAAGGTTCGGTTTACTTTTGGGAGGTATGGTTGCCTTTATACATTTCCCCGACAATTGCTTCCAAGTACTGAAGTTTTTCAATGATTTGTTGATTTTGTCTTTGCAAGGCGGCTATTTGAGTCCTGAGTTCCTTATTTTCCGTTTCCAACGTTTCAACCGTTTCAATTAAAATTTGTGTTCCTAATAAGGAAACTCCCGCGACATCTAAAGCAGACAGATACTTAGCCGTTTGTGGGTTAAGAGTGTCTCCCACCCTGAAGAATTTATGGAAATCTTCCGCCATAGGAGAAATGTGTCGTTCAGAAGTGTTTTTATATGTCCAACTATACACAGGGATTTGCTTTATTGCCCTGATTACATAATCGCTTTCGGGCTCATAGATATTTGTTTTGAATGTTCTGGAAGAGCCATTTGTCCACACACCACCAAATGAAAGATATGCTCCGTTACCATTGCTTGTACTTGTTCCCACGACGATTGGACCGGGTGGTAGAAGGAAGAACGCTGCTTTGTGGTCATGGTTCAGGAATAAGTATCCGTCGTTCAAAGTGTCAAACAGATAGAAGGCATTGCTCATTCTGGCAACTATTCCCTTACCAAATGCCATCGTGAATTTAAGTCCTGAATCAATGAAATTTTCTGTTCCTCCGAGAACAACTGAATATTTAGCACTTTTAATGTAGTTAGTGTCTCCTCCGAGAATTATTGAATAATCTCCAAAAGGTCCACCTACAGAATTATTATATCCCCCCAAAACAACCGCAAAAGAGTCATTTGCCCTATTTAATCTGCCACCGCCAATGAAAGAATAATCGCTCTTAACATTAATAAAGTTCTGTGTTCCACCTGTAATAACGCCATAAGAACTGCTTAAGAAGTTTCCGCTTCCGCCACCGATAACCGCATAGGTGCCGTGGTTAGAATTATTAAATCCACCTGTTACAGTTGCATAATTTCCATACACCAAATTTCGCCTGCCACCTCCTAAAAAGGCAAAATCTGCTTGAACACTATTGGAATCGGCTAATGTAGGACCGCCGCCCCCGGCTATCACCGAATAAGTGCCTCTGATCTGATTAAACTTCCCGCCTAATACGGCAGAGTATTTTTTCCACACATAGTTTGAGAATCCGCCTGCCACTACTCCCGCAGTGTCATATATAATATTGTAAGCCCCTCCGCCGACATGGGCATCTGTGCCTCCAGCACTATTAAAGCGTCCTCCGACAACTGAACTATTACCTTTTGTAGCACTGTTTTTCCAGCCACCTCCCACAAACGAATAAGACCCCGATGCAACATTCATTCCACCACCGACAATAGCACTATAATTACCACTGGCATAGTTAGAATCCGTTCCAGACAGGCTTCCACCACCTACCACCACGGAAAACGCCCCTGTGGCAAGGTTGTATTTTCCTCCGCCGACGAATGCACCGGCACCCATAGCACGATTACTCTCCCCGCCCACCACAGTGCTTTTGTCAGCAGTTGCTTTATTTGCGATGCCACCACCTACAAATGTGTATGGCTGGGAAGCATTATTGCCTGAACCTCCACCAACCACAGAATAGTTGCCTGCCGCAGTGTTTTCCCCTCCACTTCCAACAAAAGAGTATGTTCCAGATGCAGTATTGCTATTGCCTCCTCCAACCACAGCATCCACGTTACTTGCTTTATTAAACTTGCCCCCTCCGACAAAACTCCCTTCTCCACTTGATATATTGCTTTTTCCACCCACTATAGCACTCCACTTTCCACTGGCTATGTTGGAATCTGCTGCCGTGGCACCGCCGCCCCCAACAACCACTGAATAAGGTCCCGTGGCTTTATTGCCCCAACCGCCAACCACTAAAGCAGCAGTGTCTTTAACCACATTTAATTTTCCACCACCAATAAATCCATAAATACCTTTTACCGTATTGGAACTACCGCCTGATATAGCACCATAAGCACTATCTACATTATTAAAATATCCCCCTGAAATAGATGAATATAGTTGTTTAGCGAAATTTGAAGACCCTCCACCAATGAAAGAATATTTCCCAAGTGCACTGTTCTCCATTCCGCCAACAACAACTGCGTGAGAGTTGCCTGCCGTGTTACCTTCGCCACCGCCTATGACACCATTAGACGAATCTATCACATTACTGAAGCCTCCTCCAATAAATGCATAATGCCCTTTTGTTTTGATTATATTACTACTACCACCTAAAATACCGCTCCAATTACCTTCAACTATGTTGGAATCTTTTGTTCCGCCTCCACCTGCTATAACAGACCATTTGCCAGTTACTTTCAGGTTTCCGCCTGCTCCCACGAATGACCCAGTATCGCTAACAAGATTTGAATATCCACCCGTTATAACAGAATAGAATCCCTGTGCCGTGTTGAAAACGCCTCCTGCAACTACGGAAGCAGTCTTAAGAGCCGAATTGCCATTACCCCCGCCGACAAAGGAATAATGCATTCTGGCAGTGTTTTCAGACCCTCCTACGACGACCGTTTCCAGACTGTCGGCTGTATTGCTTGAACCTCCCCCCACGAAAGCACCATCTCCATTAGTGCGATTACTAAAACCTCCTCCTATAAACGAATTTTTTCCTTTTGCACGATTGTTATATCCACCAACTATCGTTGCCCAGTTATCGTAAGCAATGTTCGTATCTTTCTTAGAGCCGCCGCCCACTACTACGCTCCATTTCCCAAGGGCTCTTGAATTATATCCCCCACCAACGAATGCTCCCGTGTCAGAAACGAAATTGTTAGACCCGCCGACTATGGCTCCTGCATATCCCTCAACCCAGTTCTTATATCCGCCTGCGATAGCCCCAAATTCTTTACCTACCATATTGTTAAATCCCGCACCAATAAAGCCGTAATGTGCTTCCGCCATCGCATTATTATAGCCACTAACTATTCCACAGGAAGTGCAAAGAACACGATTGCTATCACCACCCGTTACAACACTTGCGATGCCCTGAGCCTTGTTGAATCTGCCACCGCCAACAAACCCATATTTAGCAACTGAGTGGTTATTATTACCGCCACCAACAAAAGAATAACTACCGTCTGAAGCGTTTCCACTGCCTCCGACGACTATAGCAAGCGTGTCCCTTGCAAGATTTAGGAATCCGCCACCTATAAATGATAGCAAACCACTTGAAACGTTGCGTCTACCACCGACTATAACCCCACCTTCGGCTGTTACCGTGTTTGAATCTGCTGCCTGATTGGTTCCACCACCGACAACAAGCCCGTAATTAGCCCTAACACTGTGATAATTACCTCCTACAATAATTCCGTAATCACCAAGAACTTTATTATTACTACCCCCCAACACAACTCCGTGGATTCCTTTAACCGTGTTTGCCTTTCCGCCGCCAATGAATGCATAATTTTTATCAACATAGTTGCGGTCACCACCTACAACCACTGAATAAGACGCCCCATTAACGATATTGCTATCACCGCTTAGGATTCCAGAGTACTGACTACCAAACTGGACAGAATTAAACCTGCCGCCTGCAACAACACTATATAAACTTAATTCAATAAGCGAATTTTTATATCCGCCACCTACGAATCCCCACGGGCTGCCATTAACTGAGTTATTGCTTCCTCCTGCAATAGCACCATAATTTCCTCCATTATCAATAAGGTTGTCCCTGCCGCCACCTATTGTAGAATACTTATTCCATGCTTTGTTGTTATATCCTCCGCTAACGGTTGATGCTGTATCAAAGGGTTGTGGCAAAGCACCGAAGCCCACTGAATAGGGTGCTACTTGCCCCTGTACGGCAGTTATTTTCCCAGCCCACAGAGCCGCCTTCCTTGGATTCCAGAAGAAAACAACATTGTTGTTTAAAGTTGGCGTTGTGTCTCCAGAACCCAATGTTCCAGTGGCAAAAATCATCCCGTCCCCTGCTATGTGCAATGCATATTTGGGCTGTGCAATGTCAATACCAACTTTCCCACGGGTATAAATGTTATCAGAGATGCTTAATGGATGGATGGTAGTGCCTGCTTTATACCAATCATGGTCTTTAAATGCCGTGTCCTTTAGTAAAACCCATTTGTTTCCATCCCAATACCATACTTGCCCTGTCGTCGTACCGTTTTTAAACCGTATGGAATCCCCGGGTATTCCACTTCCTGTCAACGCTCCACTGGTCAATGCCACTTGACTGCCCCAGTTATCGCCTACGCTATCCTTCGCTAACACCCACTTGCTGCCATCCCACTTCCACACTTGACCCGCTGCCGTGCCGTTCTTAAATCGTATGGAATCTCCTACTACTCCACTTCCTGTCAATGCTCCGCTGGTCAATGCTACCTGACTGCCCCAGTTGTCTCCAACACTGTCCTTCGCCAATACCCATTTTGTACCATCCCATTTCCACACTTGACCAACTGCACTACCATTGGCAAATGTTATAGGACTACCACTCGTCCCATCACCTACTACAGGATTCTGAGTCTGTGCAACCTGACCACCCCAATTGTCCCCAACACTGTCCTTCGCTAACACCCACTTGCTGCCATCCCACTTCCACACTTGACCTGCTGCCGTGCCGTTCTTAAATCGTATGGAATCTCCTACTACCCCACTACCTGTCAACGCCCCACTGGTCAACGCCACCTGACTGCCCCAGTTGTCTCCTCCTGAAACACTTATTGCCTTCCACGTCCCATCTCCACGCAAAAACTTCGTAGTATCATTAGGCAACGCTAAAACATACAAGTTCCCTTGATTATCACTCAACACCAACGCATTTCCACTGCCTCCCAAACCCGTTATCCTCGCACTACCTACCACATGCAACTCAGCATTCGGAACTCCCGTGCCTATGCCTAACTTCCCACTTTGCGTCAGTACTAATTTTATAGCACTGCCTTGCGAAATCATAAACAAAGAATCATTAAACGCACTCGGAACGCTTATATGAAAGCGGGCTTGCGGCGTGGATGTGCCTATGCCAGTCTTTTGGGAATATGCCCAATTGCCTAAAGCAAAAACTGCAATGATAAGCCAAATTTTTCTCATAATACCTTTTTGTTGTGAAGCTACCTGAACTTGAACAATAATATCAAACCAATTATCTGCTATTTGTTAAAGTTGATACTAGGAGATTTAATCGGTAAAACGCAAGAAAAATCAAGGCTTTCCTCAGTACCAATCATTAATACCTGTCCAATGTTCAGTCTATAACAATCTGCTATTTTAGCAGTCGCTCGTTGATTCCTTGTAGTTCTTTTCGTTCGGTTGTTATATCTTCGTGTAGTTGTTGAATTTGTTGTTGTTCTTATACTGCTTTAACTAATAGCACGACAAATTCAGCGTAATTCAGTCCATAAATCGGTCTCTTTATAACGCCACTAAACGCATATCCTGCATCTTGAGCTGCCTGTTCTTGTGCAATAAATCCTGTCCATCGTCTATGGAAACAAGGGCTGCTCGGGTCTTCTCTAACAGTGTCATTATATTTGAGCATGTATGAAACTGGTCGTAAACGGGTTATAAATTTCCATCCTACCACTCAAGTTACGGAACACAAAACGCACCAATCCCAGTAACTATCGGACCTCCCTGAAATTAGGGCATGAATTTTATGAGAATGCAAATTTTATTACCATGAAATCATTGAATTTAATAGACCCTCTACAAATATCAGCAATTTTTATGTCACAAATTTAGTACCTAATTGTGTTGCAAGGATAAGGAAAATTTTATATCTTGGGGGATATTAGTATGCAAAAATGTTGCTCTTTCCCTTGATACTACTGGGGTTGACGCGAGTTCTGATTCGGAACTCAAGTATTACCACCAACCAAAGCTGTATCCCTAACCAACATCCACTTGCTTCCATCCTGCTTTCATACCTGTCCTGCTGCCGTGCCGGACTTCAACCTTATTGAATCCCCTACTACTCCGCTGCCTGTCAATGCCCCACTCGTCAATGCTACCTGACTACACCAATTATCTCCTCTTAAAACATTTATGCTACTCCACGTACCATCCCCTCGCAAAAACTTCGTGGTGTCATTCGGAAACGCCAAAACATACAAGTCCCCCTGATTATCACTTAACACCAACGCATTATCACTGCATCCTAAACCACTTATCCTCACGCTGCCTACTACATGCAACTCGGCACTCGGAACTCCCGTCCCTATGCCCAACTTCCTACTCTGGGTTAACACTAACTTTATAACACCACCTTGCAAAATCATAAATAATGAATCACTAAAAGAACTTGGAGCATATATATGAAAGTGGGCTTGGGGAGTATTTGCCTATACCTGTCTTTTGTGTATATGCAGAAAAACAGAAACAAAAACCCAACTGCAATTGCCTTCCTCACCCTAATAATACTCATTTTTTCGAACATACATCTACGTATCCCCCTCAACCAAATGAATTCTTATTGCAGGCTTAATAATCATAAAATACCTTCTCTAAGCAGACATTGCATCTTATCCCCCCACAAAAACTCGGACCTTGCTATCAATAAGCTTTAGTAATCAAAGTGCTAAGAGTAAGACATATAGTTAGACCCTGTAGAGCATGAAATCCGAACTGCTTCTTCAATAGGTTACTTAGAATTGATACTTTGGTTTGTCATAATATCGTTAAGCTGTTTTTTCAACCACTGATTTTCTCTCCTTAAGGAATCTATTTCTGTATGCAGTTCCTGAATGGCTTTCACTATGGCAGGGATAAAATCAGCATATCTAAGACCATAATAGCCGGTTCCATCTCCTCTCAACTGGCTTTTGTCGACACCACTAAAATCATATCCGATAAGTTTAGCAATACTATCTACTTCCTGTGCTATAAATCCAGAGAACTTAATGGTTTCTATGTAATTTGCACTGTTGTTTTCTTCTGTTTGTTTAATACCTAAAATTTGATTTTGATGTTTTATACCTATGTTATAGGTTACTGGACGCAACTTGAGAATAAAATTTAATCCCGGAACATCTTCTTTTATATTAGATTTAAACCTCCCGTCAGATACGGTAGTCCAATTAACTTGTCCACCGATACTAACAATTGAAGAGTTACCTATTCTAATTGTATTGCTGCTATTAATCGGCAAGTTTCCATTACCCCCTATAGCAACACAATTTTGCACCGAAGCACCGCTGACATCTGTGTTGTATCCGACAAACGTATTATAGCTACCTGTAGTGACAGTTGAGCCAGAACCATATCCAACTGCCGTATTAAAACTTCCTGTTTTCACTCTCCATAGGGAATACATTCCTATAGCCACGTTATTGTCGCCTATTGAATCGCTCTCCAGAGCGTTTGTTCCTATTGCAACATTTCTGTCACCGGAAAAGTTGTTTTTCATAGCATCGGTTCCTATGGCAATGTTCCAGTATATATCATTACTATTTACTCTTCCATACATGGCAGAATTCCCAATGGCTATATTTCCTGTAGCATTTTGTATTATGCTCATGGCATAATATCCAATTGCAACATTGCTTTCGCCTGTTGAAGATAGCCCTCCTACTGCTGTATCATTCCGATACGCATATGAGCCAATAGCCACATTATATCTGCAACCTCTGCAATTGCTCATAGCATTATTTCCTATAGCCACATTTTCGGAACCGTATGCACCCTTATTATACCCTTTCAAAGCGTTTTTTCCAATAGCAATATTATTATCTGCATAATTTGCCACAACATTTGACATGGCATTTGCACCAATTGCCACATTACCAAATGAAGTTATTTTATGTCCTGCTTTATACCCTATTGCAACATTACTATGCATACTTCCTCCAAATGAATCCATTGTCAAATATCCAATGGCAACGTTCCATCTACTATTATTTGCTTTAGATAAAGCGAAGGCTCCAATGGCAACATTTTGGTAAGCCGTAGTATTGTTACGTAATGCGGAATACCCTACTGCTGTGTTTTCTCTATTAGACAAGTCATCCTTTTCGCCAGCAAATTCTCCTATAAAGAGTGACTTACCTGTGTTTACTTGATAAATATGCTTACTAACCGTTAATGGAGCGGATGGATTGGCAACCCCAATGCCCACTTTTCCGCTTGATGTAACTATCACAAATACAGAGCTTCCTGAGGTCACGAGAAAAACAGAGTCTGAGTAAGAGGTGGGAACTGCAATGTGAAGCTTTGCTTTCGGGACAGGAGCTCCTATGCCCACATTTTGAGCGCTGGACGTATGCTGAAAAAGGTATATGAACACAAATGCCACAATAAATCCTTTCCCATCTCTCATAATTTCGGGGTTTAAGGGTTTTATTGTTATTATGCCTAACTTACATACGTAATTATTGCACGAAAAACAAAAGCAAGCATAATAGTTAAAATATATAACACCATCATCTTCTTTAAAACATACTACAAATTAGCCGATTTTATGCGAGATGGATTTAATGTTTATACTTTCACCTGATCAAATAAATAATAACTCTCAAACTCTACAACCATATTTGCTTTTATCCTTGCTAGCTATCTGATTTCCCTAAATTCAGGAAGTGAATTTTATGACGAAGCAAAAACATCAATGCCTTGTTCTCTTTGTAGCTATGTCTTTTAGATTTTCTTGTAAATTTATATTATAAATAAACATTTTTTGAGATCTTAACGAGCGGGCAGACATGTTGCAGCTCTACCTATATTATCGCTTTTTAGGTTTCAGATAGCAAAAATTTATATCGTCCTAAGATATAATGAAGCGGTTTCTTCATGGCATAATAGCCAAATAACGGACCTATTTAATAAGAAACTTACTCCGATACACAACATTCCCTTCATTATCTGTTACTGCAACCCAATATAATCCTCTAGCAAGCATGGATACATTAACAACATTAATTCCGGTCAAGAGAGTGAATTGCTTTACCAGTTTCCCATTCGCAGTGTAAAGAAACATATATACTCTTTGTGAAAAATCGTTCTCTATCCACACTTTGCCATGAATGATGGGGTTGGGATATATCAAAATTCCAGTCATGTCCGCCATTTCAGATGACGAAACGTTGGCAAGGGAATAGAAGTATTCTGATTGATAATTGTTTTCCCATTGCGTTGAAGCCCAAATTTGATGGGTCTCTTTAATAAGGTTATTAAGCGAATCAAAGTAGTAATAGCTACGATAATCGTTTTCCCACTGGTCTTGCGTTGTGTCCCACCATTGAGAAAGTTCAAAAATCTTGTTGTTCCTATTGTCATATTGATAATAACTTTGAGAACTATTTTTCCATGATGAAGTGCCTATGTCCCATCGCTCATATAAATAATGAATTAAGAGTGAATCCATGTAGACAAATGTTGACTGCACAAAATTTATCCAAGTAGAAGACCCAGTGTTCCATCTTTGATATAAAACTTTTTCTTTCAAGCCATCTGTGTTGTAGGTTGTAAGCGAACGTTCAACATAAACCCAAGAATTTGAAGCGATATCCCAATCCCATACGATGAACTCAATTATTCTGCCTGCCGGGTCATAAGTATACGTCCACATAACACTGTTTACCCACGAAGTCGTTGCGGCATCCCAATTTTGAAACACTGTTTCCATTTTCTGCCCTGAAACGTTATATCCATATAGCCTGCGAGAGGCTGGTTCCCATAGCGTTGCAGTTGCATCCCATTGATACTCTGTTTCTTCAATTAAGTTGTTGGAAGCATCATAAGAATAAGTATATTTACGACGTGGCATCAATGAAGAAGATGCGTTATCCCACCTGTGTAGTTCATAGGAAGTAATGTTTCCAGAGGCATCATACGAACGTAGAATCTTTTTATCTATTCTCCACGAATTAGTTGAGGTTTGCCAGCTCTCTTCTATGTTCTCAGCTTCTTTCCCATCATTGTTATATACCCACGTTTCCCTAAAAGAATTAATCCATTGAGAGGAGGTTGCATCCCACTGCTTAACAAAATGCAAAGTTTTTTGCCCATTTGAATTGTGGGAAAACGAATCCAATCTGTTCTTTATCCACTGCATTGTTGCCCCATCCCATAATTCAGTCTCTTTAACAATCAAAGTGTCTCTACCATCATAAGCATAGGTCATTCGGCTATAAAATTCAAGGGAAGAAACAGAAACATTCCAAGAAAACCTAATTTGCTCCCTAACAAGACCTCGGGAATTATAGTTAAATATATCTTTGCTGGACGGGTACCAATCACCTGTTATAACATCGGACAAATACTCTATCGTTGAATCCTTTCGCACTGGTTGTGAGGCAAGTAAGTGAGTCGTTAAAACAGCAAAAACAAACAGAATTAATGTCTTCATAGCACCATTATTAATCAAGTTATGGTTCAAAGGTACGTATAATTTTATGTGCAACAAACAATAAATTATTATTTTGTTTTGTTTTTAATCTGTTGCATTTCTTGTTCAAGAGCATTTATTCTTTTTAATAGTTCTTCGTATTGTTTCTTTAGCATGTAGTTTTCTTCTTTAAGGTTTTCAATTTGTTGATATAGTTGTTGTGTAACTGCCATGGTGACACCTGCTATGTCTAACGCAGCAAGTGACTTGTTATGCAAAGAATCATCTGGATTTCCAACTAAAAAGTAATGATTAAAGTCTTCTGCCATTGGTCCAATGTGTCTCTCGTTAGTATTTCTATATGTCCAAGAATAAACAGGTATTAGCATAAATTTCTTCAATATGCTATCTGGGTTGAGGGGTTCAATGTTTTCTTTAAATTGTCTGGATGAGGCATTTGTCCATACGCCTCCTGCGGATAGATATGCACCATTGTTCATAACGATGCGATTGCCTACTTGGCTAAGTATCATTACATTACTTGTTGTTCCGAAGGCATAGAATCGCAATGTGCTATCCCAAGCTAAAGCTGCTATGTCCCACAACCGCTCATTGCCTCCGCTATTCCTAAGAGAAGAAAAACGTATTCTGGCAAAGCCATTGGGAGTGGTTGAATGAATCCTCAATTGAGGGAAGGAGAAACTGCTGAAATAAGACACTTCCATAGATGCCCGTGGGGAGTCTGTATTTACACCAACACCTCTTCTTGCCTTTATTAAAAACTGTCTGGACGCAGTTGAGGAAAACTTATTTAACAGGTCATCTGACCATACAAATGTATTGGAATGGGCAGCTCTGGCACCCATGCCCGCCGCTATGCTCCCACTACCAACAACAACATTATTATACCCGCCTAAAATTGCACTATACGAACCTATAATGGTATCCTCCCTTCCACCTATTAAAATACTATGGTCGCCTTTAACATAATTATTTAAGCCAGTTAAGATTACTGAAAAATCAGAGCCCAAGTCCAAAAGATTCTCATAGCCAGTAGCAATAAAAGAATAATTGCCCATGATTTTTTGTTTCTTTCCTGAAACTATTGCATTGTTATCACCCCTTATAGCGTTGCTATCCCCCGTTGCAATTACATTATGCATTCCCAAATAAATAGTATCCCTGCTTCCAGTCCCTATAAAATTATACCATCCCCCAATAGCATTTTGCTTTCCTGAACCTATGACTGAATATGATGCAATTACATAGTTACTATCCCCAGTTATTATAGAAGAAAAGGGTCTGAAAATTCTGTTGAAGGTTCCCGACCCTACTAATGACTGCTTATCTGCCGTATTCGTATCCCCGGACAACACAACTCCATATTCGCCTCTAACAACATTTCGTGACCCCGTTCCAATGAACCCATATCGGCAAGAAAAGACTGTATTATTACCATAGCCAGTTCCTATAAATGCAAATTCGCATCTATTAAGAGTATTATTATATCCACCAACTATGACAGGACCCCTCATAAACCCAGATCCTCTTATTTTATTACCTGTGCCTCCAAGAATAGAGCCATAATATACCGTGCCGAACTCTATGGTATTATTAGAACCCCCACCAATTATCAACCCTGTTCCACGAACCGAAATAGTGTTATTCGCCCCTCCGTTTATAACGTTATAGTAAGAATATATTGGACTAATTGATAGAATCCTGTTGTTAAAGCCAGAAGCAATTAAACTATACGAAGTTGCTCGCATCATGTTATTAGTACCACTCAAAATAGCAGAATTCCGTGAGTATTTTATTACTAAGTTTTCACCAACCCCAATAAAAAGAAACCTCCCGTAATAGCCACCCAATATAGTATCCTTCCTACCACCTATGATATGAGAATGGGTAGCATAATTTATATAATTACTATCGCCACTATGAATGGAACTGAATTGAGTTAGGGAATCAATTACATTGGACCTTCCAGAAATAATAGAGTTAAAAGAAAACCCGCTGTCATACTTTAAAATCTTGTTGTCATATCCTGAACCAATGAAACTATAAGGAGAAGCCACATAATTATGGGTTCCTCCTGAAATAACAGATGAATAAGCGGAATCAAACACCGTATTGAATGCTCCTCCGCTAATGGTAGAAGTGTCCCCTAACGCTCCACCTAAACTATTTAGCCATACTTGAAGGTCCAGTGCACCTGAACCTCTTAATGACCCCGAATCGCTTCGTTGAACAGACATATTGGGGTTAAACACTATAGTGATTTGACTATCAACAAACAATCTCAAAGGAATGGGGTTTATTGTCCCCAGAAAATAGGAAGGCAATCCTGTGTTGCCACGAACCGTCCAAAACACTGAGTCAATAGGAACCAACTGCCATTTTGTCCCGTCCCAAAATAATACAACATTTGCAATGGAAGAACCTATAATTCCTAACGGATTGGTTGTTGTCCCATCTCCAGTTAATGGGGAATCAACGACCACGACTTGAGAACCCCAGTTGTCTCCTGAAGGCACTGGTTTCCATGAACCACTACCTGATAAATAATCAGTACTATCACCAGAAAAAGGTATTGCTAACAAAACCCCTGCATTGTCAGTAGCGACAACCCCTCCCGATGGGACACTTAAGGATTCAAGCCTTACTGCCCCCTTTATGTGAACAGAATGAGTGGGATTAGACGTCAAAAAGCCTATCCTTCCAGAAGGCAGGACAACGACAAGAGTGTCTGAACCCTGATTTATTAACAAAACAGGCTTCGTGTTGCTCCCAAGTGCGTTCACATGTAAAAAAGCGGTAGGATTGGACGTGCCAATACCAACATTTTGAGCAAGGGAAACTAAAGAGAAAAATGCCCCACAAAACAAGCATAAAACCTTTACTCTTTTCATAACTGACTCATTTTATAACAAATATATAACTTTTTTGAAATATAATCAAACGAATTAAACATAATTAAATAGAGTACATCTGGAACGTAACAAAGCGAATTTTTGTTAGTCCTCTTACCAAATAATGATGCAATGAAAATTAGTAGGAAACACGAAGAAGATTTCCTAAAATTTATGGAAGAGTTAGAGCGAATATCCAACAAGTATGGTTTTGGGATTTCTGGATGTGGTTGTTGCGGAAGCCCTTTTATTGTTAAGCTTGACCCCAGTAAAAAATATGTCTATAATTATGTAGTGGGCAAATTTGAAGACGGTATTGAAATAATAGAAGTCTCTGTTAAATGCAAGCCCACTGAAAGAGAAGATTTTAAACTAACACAAGTTTCTATTTCAAAAGATGAGGCAACAGACTCTGATAATGCCACAGGCATATGGCAACATGTTAGTCATGGACCTGAACACCACGCCTTATGGTAGCTCTGTTATTAAGGTATTATTAGGGCTACGTGCATATTAGGATTTCTTGAACTTTTCGTTAAATATCCGCTTGAATTCGTCATAATCAGAGCACACAACAAAGATTTCCTGCACCGAAGTCCCGAATTTATATAGCAACTTATACCCGCTTCTGGTCTGATATTTTAAGAATAGTCCTTTGTTGCCCCTGCCTTTGTTTTGTCTGGAAATCCTCCCGGGAATAATGCTTTTGACTACGTCCCACTGCTCCAGAACCTCCAGATATTCCTCCGCCCCTTCCAATAAATGATGCTCTGTTTTTATCTTTCCTGTTCTGTGCCTGCCCATATAGCAAGTTAATTGGGTTATTTCAGGTAGCCTTTCTCCCGCAAGGAATCCAATTCTTGTTTTAGTTTATCGCTCAACTCCTGTGAAACGGGTACCAATGGTAACCTCAGAACATTTTTAACTATTCCCAGATGACTAAGGGCACATTTACCACCTGCTGGGTTGCCCTCTGCAAACAATAGCCTAATCAGTGGCATTAGGTCATAGTGAATTTTTGATGCTTCGGACAACTTGCCTTCGTTAACAAGAGTGAAGATTCTGGACACTGCATTGGGAACCACATTGCTTAAGACACTAATGTATCCGTCAATTCCCAACATCGTGTAGGGAAGGTTAAGCATGTCATCACCGCTGAAAATCAAGAAGTCATCAGGCAAAATCCTTTTTAGTTTCATCACCTGTTCAACACTCCCAGCCGCTTCTTTAATACCGATAATGTTTCTGTGTTCAGCCAGTTCCCGAACGGTTTCGGGTAGCATATTCACCCCTGTTCTTCCGGGAACGTTGTATAGTATGATAGGCAGTGGGCTTCTGTCGGCAAGATATTTATAGTGTTCTATCAAACCTTTCTGTGATGGTTTGTTATAGTATGGCGTAACGGATAGAATGGCTGAATACCCTTTGTTTTTAAATGCTACCATTTGTTCCGCCACACTAATAGTGTTGTTTCCGCCAATGCCAGCCACTAATGGGACTCTGCCTGCTACCCATCTATCCACAAAGTCAAAGAATTCGGATTTTTCGGACTTGGACAGCGTCGGGCTCTCCCCAGTAGTGCCTAAAACAACGATGAAATCAACACCTCCTTTAAGAACATGGTCCAGCAATGCCTCCAAGGATTCCCAATTTATGGAACCGTTTTCTGAGAAGGGCGTAACTATTGCAACCCCGTTCCCCTTGATTTCAGCCATACAAATTTTATTTTTCGGCTAAGTTAAGTTTCTCAAAGAAAATCTTTTCAACAGAATTCCAGAAATTTTGTGATTCTCCTCTGGATTTCACGAACATGTCTGCCCATTTCAACCAATGTGGCTCGGCACAACTCACAACAAGCAAATCAGAGAAGTTCATTATCAAATTCAATATCTCAGGCGTCATCTTTTTGCATCCAATCACAAGCACATCGCCTTGCACCTTGCTAAACTTACTATTAGCATCTCCCCTTAAAGGTTTGAACCATTTCATATCCTTTCGTGTAATGATTATTTCTTTGCCATCACTATCCTGCTTGTGCCCTTCCTGTTTTTTAGGGAAATAAATCAATGCTTCTGACATATTTTTTATAGTCTCTGAAACTTCTCCATTTTCAGAAACAACAACAATCTTCAACGGGCTACCAACCGCTCCATCCTGAAAGGCAATATCTACCTGTTTTTTTCGGCGACGAACATATCTCCATCGTGCCCAGAGGAACCACAACCAGTGCGAAACCCTCTTCAGATCTCAAATTTTATGCCTTGAGCCAAGGGCAAGTCATCAGCCCAGTTGATTGTAACTGTTTGGCGACGCATGTATGCCTTCCATGCATCAGAGCCGGCTTCCCTGCCCCCTCCTGTCTCTTTCTCTCCACCGAAAGCACCTCCTATTTCCGCTCCTGAGGTGCTCGTGTTCACATTAGCAATTCCGCAATCTGACCCGATGGGCGACAGGAACAACTCGGCTTCCTTGAGATGGTTAGTGAAGATAGCGGAGGACAAGCCTTGCGGAACGGCGTTGTTCAATGCAATAGCCTCCTCAATTTCTCTGTATTTATGCACGTAGAGAAGTGGTGCGAAGGTCTCCTCGCACGTAACCGGGCACACGTGGTCAATCTCCATAATTGCTGGGCGGACGTAAAGGTTTGAAGGCATGTCGGTGTGATGTTCTCCGCCATATATCAATTTTCCGCCTTCTTCCTTTCCTCGCTTAATGGCATCAAAGAATGTGTTGATTGATTCTTCGCTTACCAATGGACCAACGTGGACATTCTCATCCAGTGGATTGCCTATCCTCAATTGCTTATAGACATTAACAAGGCTTTCAAGGAATTGGTCATAGATGGACTCGTGCAAGATGAGTCGTCGCAATGTGGTGCAGCGTTGCCCGGCGGTACCCACTGCCCCGAAGGTAACGGCCCTGAGAGCCAGTCCGAGGTCTGCCGAAGGCGTTACAATGGCTGCGTTATTACCCCCAAGTTCAAGGATCGTCCTGCCCAATCGCTTTGCCACTATCTCATAAGCGTGCCTGCCCGCTGCAACGGAACCGGTGAATGAGATCAACGGAACTCGGCTATCTGCAAGGAAGTTATCGCCCACATATCTGCTTGACCCAACTAACACATTGACTAATCCTTCCGGCAAGCCTCTCCTCTCTAAAACCTTTCCAACCACTTTTTGCACTGCTATTGTGCAGAATGGTGTTGCCGACGCAGGCTTCCAAATAGTGGTGTCCCCGCAAACAAGGGCTATCATAGCGTTCCAAGACCACACTGCCATCGGGAAGTTGAATGCAGTGATTATTCCCACTGGACCCAAGGGATGCCATTGCTCATATAGTCTATGTTTATATCTCTCACTGGCAATAGTTAAACCATATAATTGTCTTGACAGTCCGACGGCGAAATCGCACATGTCAATCCATTCCTGAACCTCCCCTCTGG
>JAADEI010000131.1 GCA_013153515.1 Chlorobiota bacterium
TTAGTTACTGATATGGTGGCGTCCATGTTTTTCATATCTGCCCAGGAATCAACGGCGAATATGACGTCTGAGTACTCGCAACTGGCTGTCCACCACCACTCATTGATGACAACCATTTCCACTTTTGGCAACACATTAAAGATAGTGTCGTAGTGCCATTTAGCGTTACCTATAAGCGAGTTAGAATTGGTCACCCAAATCATTTTAGTTGGGGTGGGTATGTGTGTATCACCAGTTATTTTCTTCTTGCCTACTTTCTGATATTTCTCGCCTTCGTTAAAGAAGTGGACTGATTCGGCACTGAAATACTTTTTGACTTTTACTGGGTTGCCATGCTCCAGTTGGATATTGAATGGGTCTTCGGCTATGTATGTCGGCAATCCAGAGAACAAAGCTGCCCTGTAATTACCTGCATAACTACCTATGTTTCCTGTTACGGTTCCTATGTTCTTCGTCAGTGCTGCAAGGAAGAACATTGTTCTGTCCTTGTTGTCATTATTAAAGAACTGGTTTGGACCCATTCCTACTGCAATAAGTGTTTTTCCAGAATGCTTAGCTAAATCCCTCGCAATTTGTATAATTCCCTCTTTGGGCGCCCATGTTATTTCAGAAACCGTGTCTGGATCAAAGTTTTCAAAAACATATTGTTTGAGCAGGTCGAACACGGGGCGAACTTCCACTTCCTTGCCATCTGCAAGCTTCACTTTGAATGTTCCCTCAAGGGCAGGGTCAATTCCTTTTTGGAAGATTCGTTCTCCGTAGTCGTCTCGTGTGAGCACCTTTAATGAGTTGGTTCTGGAGTCCCAAACCATGAAGTCCCCCCATTCATTTCGCATTGACTCAGTGACTATTGGTGTTGGATGTTCCGTTGGGGGACCCACTTTCTCACCTTCCTTAATAACTTTTATATAGTTTGAGAGTGGTTTGGGGGTGTAATTAGGGTCTAAGTCGGAGGGACGCAAGTATTTCAGGTTGTCCATTCTGACGAGGACGGGCAGGTCGGTGAACTTTTTAATATATCTATCATCATAGAGTTTTTCTTTAATGATGACGTGAGCGAAGCCAAGGGCAAGGGCTGGGTCTGTCCCAGGTCTGATAATTAAGACTTGGTCTGCCTTATTGGCAGTTGCTGAATACTCACATGTTATAACAGTTATTTTTGCTCCTTTAATTCGGGCTTCTGTGAGCCAGTGGGCATCAGGCATCTTAGTTGTAATCCAGTTCATTCCCCAAACGACGACGTGGTCGGCTCGTTCCACGCATACAAGGTCAAAGTCAACGGTTTGCTGTCCTGTGACCATTGGGTGTCCTGGGGGCAGGTCGGTGTGCCACGAATAGTTGTCCCATCCTCTGGCACCTTTAGCATTTTCCGGACCCACTCCCCTGATGTGTGCATCTAATAGTGCGAGCATGTTGGCAAACCTGTATTGTGCAAAGATTCGCGTTGCCCCCAGAGGTGGCATGCCCCCCCTAAACTTAAGCACTTGGGTTCCAGCTCCACCAGTCCTTTCAACCATCAACGGGTCATATCCCTGTTTTTTTAATTTTTCCATTCCGTCGTTCCCACTATATGTCCTGGCGATGTTTTCCATTGCTCGAGCGACGATATCAAATGCTTCTTCCCATGAAACCTTTATAAATGGTTCTCTTCCACGACCTTTTACATACTTTTCTGGGACTGAACCGTCCTCATTACGAGGAAACCCATCTTTCACCCACTTCAAGAACCCTTCTCTTATCATTGGGTATTTGACCCTTCTGTCGCCGTAAAATCGTCTCATGAGGGCGAGTCCTTTCTGGCAACACCGTGGTTCCCATCGTGCAGAAGCCTTGTTTCCATACAGGTCTGTTCCCTCACCGTATCCATAAGTGGGAGCCACTCTTATAACAACATTATTCTTAACATGTGCTTTCAGGAGGCATTCGTGTGTGTCGTTAGGGGCACATACAAAGGTGTATTCATAGTCATAATCCCATATTTCGCGATAGACCTTTTCCCAGTCGCGATTGGGATATTCGGCAAGGGGGTTCTCAACATCAAAAGGTTTGAAGAATGAGTAGAGAGATAGGAAATTAGCGTTTACGTAGCTGCTAATGGCGACTCCCCCAGTGGAATAGGCTAATAGTTTTAAAAAACTGCGTCTGGATAGTGTTCTCTTCTTTTCTGTTTTGTTATTGTTTTCTTTTGATTTCATGGCTTCCACTGTTTTAGTTGTTAGTGTTTAACAGGTTTACGTGTTGTTTGGATGCTAACATAGGACTTAAAAAATTACATTTTATTGACATAAGTCAATGTTTTCAAAAAGCCGATATATATTATCTTTGAAAGCAAGTAACAAACAATAAGTTTTGCACGATGCATAAAACAAAAACAAATTCTTTCTTTTCCAAGCATTATCTATGCGATAAACACAATAGGGTTAATACATATTTAAGGATTTCGCTAACTCCATATTGCAATTTTAATTGTCTATATTGCAAGCCATTGAAATATCGTCCTTATCGCAACCACAATATGAACATAAAAGATGTGTTAACCTTGTGTCGCTGGATGATTAGTTTAGGTGTTGAGAAGATACGTTTCACAGGCGGTGAGCCCCTTTTGTTTCCAAACATAGTCAATGTTTTAGAATTTAGTGTATCTCAAGGTGTTGAAACGGCTATTACAACAAATGGATTTTTCCTATATAAATATATTAATGATATTATGCGACTTAGGATTAAAGTCAACATAAGCCTTGACACTTTGGACAGGAAAAAGTTTAAGAAAATATCTGGTGTTAATGGCTTTGATAGGGTGTGGGAAAGCATAAACAGGTTTATGGACCAAGACTATCCACTCAAGTTGAACGTAGTTGTGATGAAGGGCATTAATGATGATGAAATCATAAACTTTGTTAACCTTACAAGAGACTGGAAAATTCATGTTCGGTTTATTGAATTCATGCCCTTTAATGGCAATAGATGGGGTTGGAATTATTGTATGAAAGGGAGCGAAATTCTGGATATTATTAGGAAACACTTTCCTATTGAAAAACTCAATGACGAACCTCATTCCGTTGCACGTTCCTACCGAGTTAGTGGGTTTGCGGGGACCTTCGCTGTTATTACGAGTGTCTCAGAGCCGTTTTGCCACACATGTAACAGATTAAGGATTAGTTCAACGGGCAAACTGCTTTATTGTCTTTTTGACGATGTGGGCATTGACCTCCTGCCCTTCATCAGAACAAATGATTTTGAACGCTTTAAGAGAACCGTGGGAGCATACGTAAGGAGGAAACCATTGATGAGAGCAGGGAAAGAACTGAATCCGGAAATCACTTCATTTGCAATGACTGAATTAGGTGGATAAAAACCCTTAGGAATGAGAGATGTTTCAGAGAAACCGGTAACACTCAGGAGAGCCATTGCCGAGGGGTTCGTGGTTGTTGACCCCACATTGCTTGATCAAACTCCTAAGAAGGACGTGTTAGCTACCGCCCGAGCAGGGGCATTACTGGCAATAAAGAAGACATGGGAGACAATTCCTGATTGCCATCCTATCCCTGTGGACTACGCAGAAGTCTCCTTTGAAATCTTGAAGGACCGAATCCGCATAGTTGCAGAGGTTAAAAGCATTGCGAGGACTGGCTGTGAGATGGAAGCGTTGAATGGCGTAGCAACCGCTGCATTAATTATCTATGACATGCTTAAACCCGTGGTATCAGATATTAGCATTGAGTCAATACGCCTACTGCTCAAGGAAGGTGGCAAATCTTCCTTAAGGAAAGGGTTGCCTGATGAAGCCGTCTCAACAGCTATAATCGTTATTTCCGATTCTGTACATGCTGGAAAGAAGGAAGACAAAGCTGGAAAAGCCATACAGAAAGAACTTTCTCAATACGAGAACATACAAATTGTTGACTACGACATCGTGCCTGACGAACCAGAACAAATCCTGAGGAAAGTGAAGGAACATGTAGATAAAGGCACGGACATAATCATCACTACAGGAGGCACTGGAATAGGTCCACGGGACCAAACTCCTGAAACAATCAGGCAACTTTTTGATAAAGAGTTGGAAGGGGTTGGTGAGCTGGTCAGGTCCTATGGACAACAGTATTCCCCTTATGCATATTTGTCGAGAGCTACCGGCGGGCTCAGTGGCAGAAGCTTAATTCTCGTCCTTCCCGGGTCAACGAAGGGGGCGAAAGAGAGCATTAAAGCACTAATGCCTCACATCCTCCACGTCATCAAAGTCAGAGATAAATTTTATAAACACTAAGCATTGTAAACTGATTTAGGTCAGTATTTAAAACAATTTAGTAACATACTTTGCAAGCAAAACAAAAAGCTATGAAGAAACAAAAACAATTCATCGGCGTTTTAATAAGCACATTATTGTTTGGAAGCCTAAATGCCCAAGAGGTTTATGTGGGGACGCAGATACGACCACGGGCAGAATTCAGAAACGGATACAGAACCCTTGTGCCCGAAAAATCCCTGCCCATTGACACTATCAAGCCGTCCATCTTCGTCTCTCAACGTTCACGAGTGTGGCTGCGAGTGAAAGATGAAAAAAACAAGTTTGAAGCCAAGGTGTCCATTCAAGATGTTCGGGTGTGGGGCGAAACTCCCCAATTGGGCGATGTGGCATCCTTAGCACTGCATGAGGCATGGCTTAAAATATGGCTAAGCCCAAAAGTGATAATAAAAACTGGGCGGCAGGAACTTGCCTATGACGACCAACGTCTCCTTGGAAGTGTTAACTGGACCCAAATGGCTCGGCAACACGACGCCCTACTCATTCAACTCAGACCACAGTTCGCAAAGATTGATTTGGGATTTGCATACAATAACTCCTCCCCATCCATATGGGGAACGCTATATAGAATTCCCGGATATAAAGCTCTTGCTTTCATATGGATTCACAAATCAATAAATGATGTAAAAGTTTCGCTATATGGAATTTCTGACGGCTTTGAAACCCCTCTTGGAAAAGTTATTTTTAGATACACCACAGGACCACACATCTCTTTTAAGCACGACAACATCTTTGGAACATTAAGCTACTACCATCAACTGGGCACCACTACATCAGGACAAAACATCAATGCCTTCTTGGCATCTGTCCAAATAGGCTTAAAAATCGCTAAACTCACATTATCAATAGGTTCGGACTACTTGAGTGGAGATGATGCCCGCGACACAACCCGCTTCAACTCAGAGCTCAGAACATTCCACACGCTATACGCCACAAACCATAAATTCTACGGACACATGGACTATTTCCTAAACATTCCCGTTGACACACGACGAGGAGGACTCCATGACTCATACTTAAAAATCTCTTATAAGTTCTCAGAAAAATTCTCATCATACCTACACGGACACTACTTCCTCCTGCCGGGGGCAGTAGCCACCTCCTCTGGATTTGTCTCCGGACCGCTTGGCACCGAAGCAGACCTTGGCATCACTTATAAAATATCACAAGCCCTAACTCTCAAATCAGGTTATTCCCTCATGTTGCCAACAAAAACAATGGAAGCAATCAAAGGCGGAATAGCTGTTCCAGGACACTGGGTTTGGATAATGATAAACCTTAAGCCGGAGTATTTGGTGTGGAGTAGACAATAATTAAATAGTTTTCCTTCATTACAATATTTTTGCTATTTCCGTGATAAAGAGTTTTATCATATGCTAAAATGGCTGTTGATTTTGGGCTTAATCTGGTTAGTTTGGCGTTTCTTTCTTAAAAGCAAAAAATCGGATGAAAAGCAAGATAAACGTAAGGTTGGAAAAGAATTATTCAATACTAGCAATACTACTAATACTGCAAATAATCATAATACAATTAATAGTGGGCACATTGAAAAAATTGCCGACAATATATTCTGTATTAATCCCAAATCGCCGTTTCGCTTAACATTTAAAGGTATTACGCTAGAACAAGCCCAGAAGATAAGAGAAACTCTTGATAAAGTACAAAACTATAGCGAGTCTTCATATAGGACAACAAACAAGTTAACCTACTTATTAAATTGGTACAATGCTAAATGTATTGAAGTAGAAGACTTTATAGACAATCTAAGACCACGAATAGAAAAATACATTGAAGAAAGGAAAAAATCTAACCCGGAATGGCATACAGCTTCTGAAAAGGATAAAGAAGATTTATTAGCTGAATTCAGAAATGAAGCAATAGAACACGTTTACGGTAAAACAACGAATACTGTCGCAATAGAAATACTTCTTTTTGACGTTGATCCACCACCAAATAATCTGAAACTTGATGTTCGCATAACTCAATTGTTGAATCTGTTCGCAGGCGACGAAGAATTATATAACTTCTATATAGAAAACATATTGTTAGGGACAATATCCAAAGCCCGAAGAATCTCTCCTGACCATTATCACCGGAAACATTGGGAGTCCTTAATAAAAATAGGATTAGCTAGGCAGGGTAAAGACATTCCCTTTGAAATAATCTTAAATAGTTTGCGACTAAAAGATATAAATCAATTTTTTTCTGACAGAATCAATAAAAATTTCTATCGCAAACAAAAAGCCATAGAATTTGTTCTTTCGCAACCAGATGCCGTAGAAGTATTATCACAACACATAGCGCTGCGAGAATTCTTTCAACTTATTGTTCCCGAAGGTATTGACATAAACTATTTGAAGAAAAGACATGATTATGCTTATGCAACCGCAATTTTAATTTATGACACTTATTCCACTGCTTATTACACATTAGAAACAATAGAAAAGAAACGCATATTTTCTAAGGAGCTAAATACCAAGATTCGATTCTTAGAGATAGACGCACAACATTGTTGTAGAGATTGCCAGAAAAAATATCATAACAAGAAAATTAGAATAACTTCCGCAAATTTGCCACCACATCATATTGGTTGCAAATGCTTTGTTGACCTTGCATTGGAAGAGTAATGACGCAATATCACACCCACCGCTGTGACTCGTCATCAAAAAGTTCTTTTTTCCAGATTGGGACGTGTTTTTTCATCAGGGTTTCCTGTGCTGCTAAGCTTTTTGACGGCTCTTTAACCGATTTTTTCCTTTGTGTTAAGGTCAGAGTAGGCTAAGTGTGATAGGATTTCATGCTCTATAACTCCCTCACAATTTGTGCGATTTGTCTTGCCACTATTCACCAATCACTAAGGAATTACTCTTGCTCACAAACATCAAACAATATATCTGCATATGCCCCATTTTTAAACCTTCTGATTTCTCTGTTTAATTGGGCTAAAACTCTGGAAAATTTGGGATTTATCTTGACCCTAAGAATAAAAACTTTTCTTTTTCTGAACATATTAGGCTCTAAATACCACACTAAAATGGAAAAAGCACCCCACATTTTCTTCACTAATTCCGCAAGTTCATTGTCGTAAACATTTTTGTCAAGCAGGTCTTTATTTATATACAGAGTTTCTTCTATAAGTTTAAGCTCATCGTTATCTATTTCTAAAAAATCACAATGGCTAATTGTGCTTATTTTATAAAATTCCCGAAACATTTCGCTTATAGCTTCAAAGTCAAGCTTCTTCATGTCCAAAACCTTCTTTTAAGATATCTAAAAAGACTTTTGTTAATGGCGTTGTATCTATGAGGTTGTCCTTGTCTGCTTGATAAGATGTATATGTTGCTCCGTTTTCATCCAAATTACCTACCCATACGTCTATTTTGAAATTGTGTTTGTTCATGAGCTTATTAAAACTTTCAAGCAAATAATCCGAATGGGTTGCAACAAAAATTTTCCTGTTATGCGATAGTTTAAACTTATAGA
>JAADEI010000119.1 GCA_013153515.1 Chlorobiota bacterium
GAAAACCAATATCTGCTTAGCGGGACAGCGTTAAGCAATTTGAAGAGATGGACCTTAGCTGCCACATCAACGGTAAGCACCGGAATGCTCAAATATCAACAATACGCCTTATCTATACATAGAAAGGGGATATTTTCCTACGGCTTGAATGCATCATATTTACAAAGCAATTATCTAACTTCTTGGTCCTTATGGGCATTTGGGGGAATGGCATGGTGGACAATCGGAACAAAGTGGGAATTCTATTCGCTCAGGGGACATCGCATCTGGATTCCCTTACAGGCTAAAAAGCATTTTCGTAACATAACCATTGTTGGGTCGGTGGAACCCGGTGTGCACATAGCAACAAACACCATTAAGCCAATACTACAGCTAACCTTACAAATCAGGCACCAATGGGAATTAGCATTATATCACGGGAAGTAATGAAGTGGATAGCACCTTGGGGACTTTGCTTGTCTTTAACTGCCCAACCAAGCCATATATCACCGCTATGGACTTCTCCAACAATGCATCTGCTAGTGGGAGACCTCTGGAATGCCCTGCTTTCCGGCACCCCCTCAAAGGACTACTACAGAATATCCATAACACTATTAAGACACGGAGAAGAAATTCTTTCTCTTCAATCTTGGGCTTTTCAAATGCACACCCCAGAATGGATGCTTAATGAAGGGATTGTTAGAACATGGGGTCCAGTGGAAATGAGCATTTCTCCAGAGTGGGAAAACGTAATCACCAAGTGGGGAATGCAACTTCCCCCAGGGCAATACACAGTCATCTACACAATCATTAAAACAGACAAGGAATGTATATGGACAGGACCGGTCGTGGTTCAAAAAACATTCCCTCTCTCCATAGTCCATCAACTCCATCCACTCATTACTTTCCCATTAATGGATGACACCGTTTGTGGAACCCCACCCCTGTTCTCCTGGACCACAAACCATCCTTATGAGGGAGTGGCTTATAAGGTTAGCATAGCACCGATAGCCACGCCTCAGGACGCAATGATGTGGAACGGAACAAACCCCCTTTGGCAGTCTGAAAAAATTACTGCTCTGCATTGGCATCCAATATGGATAAATCCCCCTATGACCACCGGGTGGTACGCTTGGACAGTAACCGCTTATCTAAACAATGAGGTTGTCGGACAAAGCAATCCAGCACGATTCTTCTACAAAGAAACCTGTACAGAAGAGGAAACCGACTCTGCATCCTCATTGCCACAAGGTAAATATAATCTTTTTGTTCCAGGCTTGAAGGAGTACTTCATTCCACACGAAGACACAATCCATCTGCGATGGAGAAGCACCTGTTCCCAAAAACCCGAAATATATCAAATATCAGACAAAAAAGGAACCAAGAAAGTTGAAGTGGAAGCACAGTTCATCAAACCTTGGTGGTTCATTAGCATGTCCCTCCCAGAAGGACGCCATAAACTTAGAATTGAACAATGTGAGCAAAAACAAGAAGTTGAACTCATCCTCTACAAAATCAAATAAACATGACAGGCTTTATCATTAATTTAAGGAAAAAGGCTTGGTTTAAGTTCGTTACCGCAGGCATTACGGCAATTGTCTCTCTACCCCTTAACGCTTTAACCACAGGTCCCGACCAGCCTGAATATCAAGGGTTCCAAGCCGTTGAAGTGGGCGAGCATGTAGACCCTTTCACAGGAGATTTTTCCTATTCCATAACCCTTGCGGACATAGACGGAATGTTCCCTCTGACCCTGTCATATTCAGCAGAATCAGTCACCCCGGAAAGCGAAGCCAGCTGGGTGGGCTGGGGCTGGAACCTCAACACAGGCGGAATTCAAAGAACAGTCAATGGAATCCCTGATGATGCTAACGGAGACCCCTTCATGGAAAAAATGTATCTGGCTCCAGAGGTGGACTTTAAAATGACCTTAGGTTTAAGAATTGAATTTTTTGGAGTTGAAGGTAAAAATTCAGGAGCGTCAACACAAAACCAGTCTTCAAATACCCCGTCAGGACAAAATAATCAGACTTCTACAAACAACTCTAATTCCTCCCAAACCAGCAGTGCCTCACCAATAAAACCTAATTTTTTCATTTCGCTTATGGCAAGCAACTATAGGGGAATAAGTTTTGGTTTCGGCGGTGGAATAGGTCCAATTAGTGCTAGCTACACCACCGGCCAGGGGGCTCAGTTAGGATTAAACGTAGCTATTCCTTTCGGCAAGGGGAAATCTTCAAAGGGGCGCTACATGACCACTTTCGGAGTGGCTATTGCCCCAGGACACTATAGCTTTAATTCTTCGTTCGCCGCATTAATAGAAAATAAGAATCAACCGATTTCTTTGCCTTTGCTTAGCTCCTCCCTTGAGGGTATCGGACCCTTCGCTGTGAATTCCTCGGACGTGATGTCCACCCGTTCCGGAATGGGGATTGGCTTGAGCTTCGGTACCGAGATTCAAGGTCTGGAAAGCTTAGTGTCCGGAGATGTTTTCCTCGCCGTTAAGGATTTTTATGATTACCCCACCATCAGACACGCCTATGGATACTTATACCTCCATCGGGCACAGAATAATTCAACCGCGAAGCTTGACTTCACCCAAGACAATTCAAGGGATTTCGTTTCTGGAACCCCAGTATTATCACCAACTTATTTAACTCCAGACATGTTTTCCGCAAGCGGCTTCGGGCTTAATCTTCAATTCAGGGCACAGAGAAGACATCCCGGAACAGTGTATCCATCCACTAATTTCAATTGGTTTGAAGACAAAAGTCCAGAAGAAGATGAAGATAACTTATGGAAACAGATTAAGAAGGCTATTAAAAACGTGTTTATCAAACGCGGTGGCGACGCAAGTGTTGATGCAGACGTGAACATTGAAATAGGCGGTGGTAATCTAGCTAAGCTGGGCGCTAATATAGGTGTCACTATTTCCTCCTCCCAAAAAGGACCGTGGAAGGACGCATTAAGCAAACTACCGCAATTCAAAGAAAACGACGTGTTCTGGAAACCCCTCAGGGGAGGTTCCCTCATAGACATGACCGTTTTAGGACAAGATTATGACGGATCCAATAAAGTTGTTATGCCAATAAATGGATCTGATTGGGATGTTTGGCTCAAAAAACCATTTGAAGCAAGACCATACTACAAGTATGAATTAGAGCAACCATATAGCATTACAACATATACTGCCGAACAATGCGAAAAATTATTTCCCAGTAACACAGTGAATCCCTCCGCACAACCCCATCATATCGCAAGAATAGATATTGTCTCCCCCACAGGATTAAGATTCACCTTTGATAAAACGCTTTATCAACGAACCGTGGAAGTAACCTTCAGAAAAGAAAATTCTGATGATCCATACGCCATCCCATTTCAAATTCATTATGCCATCAATCACGCCGCTGAAAAGAATAAGCAAGGACGAGATCATTTATACATAAGACGGGAACAACCCCCTTTCGCTTACGCTTATCTCCCCACTCAAATAGCCTCTGCCGATTATGTTGACGTGAACGGCAATGGACCAGATGATGCCGATAGAGGATGGTGGGCTAAACTCTCATATCATCAATTACCACAAATGTATAAATGGAGAAACCCGTATGAAAACTTCTTCGCTAATTATAGCCCCGGCAAACTGTCCTCACGACTAGACGGAACAGCTAATTACATTTATGGGGAAAAAGAAGTTGCCTACTTAGAAAAAATAGAAACTCCCTATACCATAGCGAGATTCTTCACTTCAGACCGACAGGATGCCTTGGGCGTCATAGAAGAACACGGTGGAACATATCAGAATAATAAACTCCAGAAATTGGACTCAATAGTCTTATACAGAAAAGGAGAGGACAGTGGAATTTACAAGTACAGGAAAATTGTCTTCCACACATCCTATAAACTAGCTAAGGGAACACCCAATAGCATCGATTCCGCGAAAGGACGCCTAACCCTTGATAGCATTACCATTATAGAGTCCGATGTCTATGGGTCCTGGCAAACAGGAAAACAAACCTATAGATTTACTTATTATGACACAGAAGAAACCTATGAACCTAACAGTACGGACAGATGGGGCATATGGAATGACCACACCACTTGGTTCTCCCGCTATGCAGACTCCTCTGAAACAAAACGAGACCAAGCGGTGAGAAGATGGAAACTCAAATCAATTGAGCAACCCGCAGGAGTAACCATTGAAATTGAATATGAATCGGACCGGTATCGCTGGGTCCAAAACAGAAGAGCATTGCAAATGTATAAGATAATTGGATTTTACGATGGGAAAAAACTTATCAACCGAACTACCGATACAGTAGTGGCAGACATTAACTTTACTGCCTCTCAAAAAAATGAATTGGAAAACGAGTTGTTTAATCCAATAAAGCAAGCAAACAATTTGATTTATCTCCGTCTTCCTGTCCGCATTGATAGAAACTTGCCGTTCCCAGTCTATGAAATGATAGAGGTCTTCGTTAGATATGTTAGTCATTCATGGAAAGATGTTGACAATGATGGCTTATATGAAGCATTGATAGAGATTGAGTATGCGGGCATTGACGATGGGGTCACCGGAGTCAATCCAGTCCAATATGCCGCAATACAATTCGCTATGAACTCAGCCCCAGATGTTATTTATGGCGGGATTAGTGAAGAAGTCAATATGTTGATAACTGCTGATAACCCTTTCAGCGTGTTGAAGAATAGCTTCATGAGCTCCCTAAGGTTATTCGCCCAAACTATTTGGGATTTTGTCGCTGTTGTTCTGGGCAATAATGGCTTTGTAAAGTATCTAGCCCAATGGGGAGTAGGGAAGAGATATTTGATCACACAAGATGCAGTGGTTAGACTGGGAGCCATCGGCGAGCGACTGGGCGGCGGAGCACGAGTCAAAAGAATCATTTACAGAGACATTTGGGAAGGAAATGCTATAACCCATGAACTTAGATATACCTATGGTCCCGGCGTAGCATCCTTTGAACCCACTACCGGACACGAAGAAAATCCATTTGCCTTACCAACATTCTACGAGCGATATAAAAAAGGAGGCTTGTCATCAGTGCTTGATAATTGGGGAATCGTGGCTAATCCAGACCTCTTTATTTTGGAACCAGTGGGAATATCCACTTTCCCAGCTCCCTCAGTGGGATACCAGTGGACAATCGTTAAGCACGTTACCCCTCAAGGAGTCCCTTCAACGGGATGGACAAAATACGAATACTTCACATATAAAGAATTCCCAGTAAAAGAAAAGTTCTCTTCCATTAATTATGGTGGACAAACAGGAGATTTCCTGGCAGCTATAGTTGGCTCCACAGTAAGAGAACCAACATTCTATTTATACCACGTCCCTCTCCCTTTGATCCCAACACCATATTGGAAGGGTGGGCAAGTGGTTGGAGTGAGCCAAGGATTTGTCTTTGAAACTCACAATATGCATGGCAAAATGAAACGGAAACAAGTCTTTGATGGGACAGGACGCCTCATAGCAGAAGAAATTTATTCCTACAAGCGGGGTGCCGACGGAACAACCTTCGCCCTGCCAACAGGACAAAAAACAACATTAGCCAGCGGAACAGACATGGACTTCCTTATATATGTGGACTATTTCAGCAGTAACACGACCCACATAAGACTAAATCTAAATGCAGGGACAACATTGACGCCATTGCTCCTAATACCCTTCATTTTAGGAAAAATTAATATCCAAAAACAAAAACTGTATCTGATAACAACAACTAAACGACTATACTACCACTATTATGTTGACAAAGTGATAGTGCGGAAATACACTCAACGGGGACAACAGAAATCCTATGTATATGACCTTATCACCGGAGAACCTTTAGTTAGCAAGACTTTCACTTTGGGCATGGGGCAACCAACCTATACAGTCAAATATCCAGCATATTGGTTCTATCCTGAGTTGGGTCCAGCCCACGGGTCTGAAGGCACAGAATTCACAATAGCTACGAACAACAACGGTGTGATAAATACATTCTATATAGTTAATCCCATTTCCGACGTGTGGTATTTTGAACCGAGACCTCTTGTGGAAGGCGACATCCTATATTTCCCTGATTTATACAAGAAGGCGTGGGTGGTGAAAGACGAAACCCTCAATAAGCTAGCGCTAGTGGACAGGAACGGAAACCCCGTAGTGGTCGGAGGCAAAGAAGCAATCAGGATTAAATCCGGCAGGAAGAATTTGCTTTCACTAACAGTGGCAAACATCCAGTCTTTGAGCATTTCCAACGGTCAATTTTTAGAGGTCCCCAGTGATTCATTGCTTTCTGTCTCACTCACTACATATAGCGACAGGTGGCAGATGCCCTGCACAAGGCAGTGCTCCTCGGCAATAAATCCATTAGACACGGTCAAACTTAAATGGCAGTGGACAGCCGGTGGATTGAAAATTTATGGCTATCACAATCCAGAACATCTCATTTATGATAATTCGTTTTATGCCGCTACAACAACAAACAGACTCTCAATATGGGGCGTGGAAAACTCAATCAACAGCGGACCAAGGGCACATTCACTGCTTATGCCTTCAGATTCAGCAATAAAAATGATAACGATTGGTTCGGCTTTCATGACTGTTGCCAATGCCAATTTCAATAGTGGCACGATAAGCCGTCAGCGAGTTTTTTCTAATGGAATAACATGGCAAGATGCACAAATCTCTCACTCCAATTATGGAACTTATGTTCTCACTACTGGAACTATATACGACTCTATATATTCACCTGCCGACACTCAATGGAGATGTTCCTATCAGACTTATGATGTGCAATATGTCCTTCAAGTTCTTAAAGATTGGGTTCTCAAAGACTCAATATGCTTGCAAGACTTTATTAAGGAGATTGACCGGTTGTTGGGAGAAATTGATATTCCAAGATTGGAAACCAGAGAAGACACGGTTAGATGGCTGGAAGCAGTGTTGCAAGACTATTTAGGCGAGTGCAGGAACAGAGGCAACTGCATGATAAATGTTCCGAAGAAAACACTGGTTGTCCAACCAGCTTCCTTACAACAAGTGGATAGCACAGAAATAGTTGCCCTTTGGAAAATGAATGACTCAATTGATCTGCTATGGACATCCCGACTGGAAGGCTATAATTGGAACGTTCAGGCATTTAGGATTAATGAAGGAGTAGCCACGTGGGTCATCAAAAAAGCCAATAGCAACAGTCATCTGGTCGGTGCCCATTCCCTATCACCCTTCAGTAAACTGGGCGTGTGGAAACTCAATCTTTCTGGCAATGTGGCTGATGCCTTGTGGCTATGGAGAGAATCAGTAGGAGGACAGACACCACAATTGTTGGTTCTTAGAGTTATTGGGAACTACCTTTATCTCTACGAATTTGACGGCGGTGGATGGACCAGAAAAAGAACGATTACGCACAACATTAATAGCGATATTGCTGCGTTTACTAAATGGCAAGGCGTATGGCACATAGCGTGGACAACCAAGGGAAATAAGCCATCTAATAGCTATCTGCATTTAGCTGCTCTGCCACAATCAACAACCAGTAAAGCGATAAGACTAACAGTCTCAGAACCAATTGAACTGCGATATTCCAGTGGACACGGATGGTTCCCTTATCTCCTTGCTAAGCA
>JAADEI010000005.1 GCA_013153515.1 Chlorobiota bacterium
CTGCAAGATGGTCTTGCGGTGTCTGGGTCTGCGGTGGCAAGGCTCACGGCATGCGGCATGTCAACACTCATCAGGGCTTCCTTAGCCCACAATGCAAACAGGTCAAACGGTTCGTCAGGCAATGAACCCTCGTCAATAGGCTCAAGTTCGTTATAAGGCTCCACAACATGCAAGAACGTAACTCGCTTCATAAGTCAAAGTTATAACAACAAGCGATAGGGTTGCCTTAATACCCCTGTTCCCTGAGCCATTCAAACCATTCTTCCCTTGTGCTATCAAAAGTGAACACAGAAGCAAGCATGTATGCGTCTTCTGGATACACAAGGGAATAGAACAGTATTTTGCATGCTTCAAGTCTGTCGGAATCAAAATCAAAGATCTTGGCTAACAGTTTCGCTTGATGGATGGTGAAATAGTGTCCGGCAGCCATTGACCTGAGCAATCTGAGTCTTGTGGAAGAGAAGGGCGTTTTCTTGAGTTGGCGTAGCATTCTTGCAAATTCAGCGTCGGACACTGGTTCCGGGTAATATACTGGTTCTGGCTGTGGTGTGCTATATCCAGTTACTCCAATCAGGTATCTGAATCCGGGTTGTATAAAGATTGTCTTGCTCCACACAGACCCATCAGGCAACCTAATTATAACTTTGTAGTGTCCCGGTCGGGCGATTTTTATGGACAATGGTACTGTTCCTTGAACAACTAGTCTTCCTACATGGAAAATTTGGACGAAGGACTGGTGTGGCTCAGCAATCATAATCAGGCTAACGTGTGGGTCGGGCAACGGCTCGGTGATAACATAGTAGTTGTCTGCATATTGGTTAACCTGATAAGGACCTACTGACACAGGATAAGGTGGTGTTCCGCATTGTACGTGCTGTCCTCTGGCACTAATCAAACCGGCTATTAACAAGACCATTAAAGCCAGAACTTTTATTTTTCTCATAATTCTGAATTTGCTGATGTGAGGTTCAAAATCCGTGCCAAACGGTAGAACCCAGATTCAGACTACCTTATCAAACAGTCCTTGAACGGCTGTTCTTAGGCGTTCTAGAACCTGATTCCTGTGTTCTTCATTATCCACAAAATTCGTCCTGTCCATATCAACTATAATCACTTTGGTTTTCTGGTTTTTCATAAAGTCTTTAATCCACTGTTCATAATTTTCGTTAAGGGTTCCAAGGTAATCAATATCTATGAATCGCTCATAGGGTCTGCCTCGTTTGTAGATTTGGTCCACGATTGTTGGGACCGATGCCTTTAAATAAACCACTACATCGGGATACGGGATTAGTTCAACCATTGCAGAGAAAAGGCGTGTATAGGTGGTGTAGTCCCGTGGGTCCATAAGTCCTTTTTCGTATAATGTTTTAGCAAAGACGTAAGCATCTTCATAGATGGTTCTGTCAATCACTGAGATTCCGGGTTGTTTGATGATTTGCATAACGTGATTAAATCGTTGTTGCAGGAAAAAGATTTGCAGGTGGAAGGACCATCTTTTCATGTCTTTATAAAAGTCAAAGATATAAGGGTTGTCATCGGGCAGTTCGTAAAAAACATTCCATTTGAAATATCTTTCAACCAGTTTAGCAAGCGATGTTTTTCCACTGCCTATATTTCCGGCTATCGCTATTAATTTTCCTCTTTTCTCCACGGCAGCCATCTAATACAGTTTACGGATTCCAATAGCATCTCTTACCAGTTCCATTGTTTGCTGGGCACTTTCCCGGGCTTTCTCAATGCCTTTCTCCACAACCTGCTTTAACAATTGTGGATTGTTTTCATACTCCTTAATTCTCTCCTGAATTGGCTTAAGGAATTCAATTGTTTTCTGGGCAAGTGTCTTTTTAAGGTCAACATATCTAATGGTGGCTTTTTTGTATTGTTCTACGAAGAAGTCTGCTTCTTCCTCTCCTCCAACAAGCCTCAGCAAGGTCAAAAGGTTCTGTATAGGTTCTGAAATGGGCATGTTGGGTTGTTGTGGACCGCTATCTGTTACTGCCCGCATTATTTTCCGTTGCACTACCTCTGGTGGGTCAGTGAGAAAAATTACTCCCTTTTCTGACGAACCTGTCTTAGACATCTTGGGTGTTCCGTCCAATCCGGGAACTTTTATAGGCTCTCCTAAGAAATGATAGGGTTCCGGCTCTGGAAACACAGAAACTCCATATAGATTATTGAACCTGCGTGCATAGGTTCGGGTAAGTTCAAGGTGTGGAAGTTGGTCTTTCCCAACAGGCACGTAATGGGCTCTGTGAATGAGAATATCCGCAGACATTAGAACGGGATATGTAAGCAATCCGGCATTTACATTATCCGGGTGTTGCCTGATTTTTTCCTTAAATGTAGGGCATCTTTCCAGTTCGCCTTTATAAGCAATCATATTAAGATACACGTATAGTTCAGGTATTTCGGGCACATCGCTCTGGACATACAGGGTTGCCTTGTCAGGGTCCACTCCACTGGCTAAATAAACAACCAGTGTGTGTTTAACGTTTTGTGCAAGGTTGTCTGGATTAGGGTGAGTAGTTAGAGCGTGCAGGTCTGCGACGAAAAAGTAGCATTCGTGTTTGTCCTGCAATTCAACGAAGTTCTTAATGGCTCCGAAATAATTACCTAAATGTAGGTCTCCGGTCGGTCTAATGCCACTAACAACTCTCTTCCTCCCGGACATAAATTCCCTGTTGTTTTATCAAGACTCAAAATTATTGTCCTTGCTGTGGTAAGGGTTGCTGTCCTTTGCCTTGTTGAACGGATTGTTGTGTGGGCTGTTGCCCTTGTTGATTGGTTGCTGGACCCTGCAAAGGGATATTAGTTGCTGGCATTTGAGTTGTTGTTGGGACTACTGGTTCCGGAAGCGTCTGTTGAGATTGATTGGGTAAGACGAAATACATAACTATTGCCATTGCGGCAATGAATCCCATTATTGACCAAGTGGCTTTCTCAAGAACATCGGCTGTTTGCTGAATTCCAAAGACTTGCTGAGAGAATCCGGCTCCAAATCCAGCGGACAAACCTCCTTCCTTGGGATTTTGAATTAATACCACTGCAATTAAAAGGATACTTGCTATCACTACCAAAATTGCCAAGAATGTGTACATCACTCCCTTATTTTGCGTTTAAGTTCTTCAATTTTCTTTTCAAAGTAGTCTTTCTTTTCTGGTTTTTGCAAAGTTAGGGCTTTATAAATTTCCAGTGCTTCTTTCCACTCTCCTTGTTGCTCATAGATTTGAGCCAGTCGTTCGCTGACAATGACTGTTTTCTGTGTTTTGGGTGTTTGTTTCTTGGGTGATAGTTGGTCAAGCATTTGTTTAATTTGACTGATTTGGTCTTCAGGTTCTTGCTTTTGTTTTTCCTCCGTGTTTTCCTTCACTGGATGCCTTGAAAGTAAAAATTCTATCCATTCAAGGAAGGTTCTTTCTTGGGCAAACGGGTCTTGTTCTGTCTGGGTTGCTTCCCGAGCTCGCTGCTCCTCTGTTGTTTCAAACGACCTCGAATCTTCTGCTGTCTCACGCTCCACATCCTCACAACCCTCCTCGTCTTCTGTCTCGGATTGGGCAGATTCTTTGGTTTCCAACATCTCCTCTTGTGTGGATTTTTCAATTACTAGTTCCTCTTGAGTTACCTTAGGTTCTATATCTTCGGCGGTCAAGTCGACCTGCTCAAATTCCTCCTCTACAGAACTTTTGTCCTCCTCATAACTTTCAATATTAGCCGTTTCTTCTCCCTGCAGTTCCTTTTGTTCTTCTTGTTTTGAGGCTTCAAAAACCTCAGGAAAGTATATTTTCAATTGACGCTCTATGGTGCTTTCATACCATTTCTCGGCTAACATCTTTCTCAGGAAAGGGCTAAGGAAGATAACGTGTTCTTCGGGGGGTTCCTTGCCTTCGTTTAAAGCATTTAAGCAGATTACCAGATGGACAATTGAATCATACGGGCACTTTTCAAGCCACTGATAGGCATATTCCTTAGAATATGGTTCGGGCAGAAATCCTCTTTTACCAGTCTTGTCCTGATCCATAAAATATATCATTTGCTAATTGACGAACTAATTCTTCAACGACCTCCTGCTCCACTTGGGCAAGTTCCTTATCCGCCGGGATGTCCACGAATCGGCTAAATGAACGGGTCCATTCCTTTTCCTCTGGAACCTTTTGGACATATCTAACCGAAACACGCATTGTTACACGGGTTTGATAGGCTTGGTCTTGAGAAGGTGCAACGGATGATACGTTATAGGAAATTATTTTCACATACAAGTTCAAGTCTGCTGGCGAATTGCTAAGGTTCAACTCAGAAAACTTAAGGAAATTATCCTTTATAGCATCATTGAGCAGAAAATCCACTTGAGATGGCGAATTGGCTGCCGTGTTTTCTATAGGTGCAACATACACGCTTTTGACCTCGGGTGGAAAGGTAACGCCAGTGAAGGAATACACTCCACAAGTCCAGAGAACAAACATTAATCCTCCGAATGCAGTTCTAAACTTCAATGTTATATTCTTTTATTTTGCGATACAGGGTTCTTTCCGATATTCCCAGTGCTTTAGCGGCGTCCCTCCGTCGCCCGTTGAACTTCTTCAATGCTTTGATAATAAGGCGTTTTTCCATTTCGTCAATTGGAATCACTTCATCATCTTCTTTCTTCTCTACATTCTCAGAAGGTGGCAACTGTGTTCTTTGTCTCTCTTGGTCCCACAGGTCAACAACAAGACCTTTAATTTCCTGAATGTCATTATACATCCTGAATAATATGGGCAATATGTCAACTGAGTTTCCAGCGATACCTGCCATTGCCGTTGATGGGTGTTCTGAGACCGTGGGCAGTAAACCATCTGTTCTTAAAGCAGGCAAAATATCATTTCTCCGTGGAAGATTTTCCTCAAGAACCTTTCTGGTCACAATCCTGTCAGGAAGAAGAACAGTGAGTTGTTCAACCAGATGCTTGAGTTGCCTGACGTTTCCGGGCCACGGGTATTGAAGCAGGAATTCCTCTGCATCAGGCGTTAGTTCAAGCGGTTCAGTTCCATATTTTGAAGCGAAGTCGGCTGCAAACTTTCTAAAAAGCATGATTATGTCCTCTCCTCTTTCTCTAAGGGGTGGGATATGTATTGGGACCACGCTAAGCCTGTAATACAGGTCTTCTCGGAATTTCCCTTCTTCAACAAGTTTTTGAAGGTCTTTGTTAGAAGCGGCTATTACTCTAACATCGGTATGTCTGGTTTGTGATGAGCCGACCCGCATAAACTCGCCTGTCTCCAAGACCCTGAGTAATTTGGCTTGTGTTTCCGGGGGCATCTCGGACACTTCGTCTAAGAAGATGGTTCCTCCATCGGCATATTCAAAATAACCTTTTCTGGATTCATAGGCTCCAGTGAATGCTCCCTTCTCATGCCCGAACAGTTCGGAATCCATTGTTCCTTCGGGGATAGCGGCGCAGTTCACTGCCACATAGGGCTTATGCCTCCGTTTGCTAAGGTTATGAATCAATCTGGCGAAGACTTCCTTACCAACTCCACTCTCGCCTTGTAAAAGGACAGTCAGGTCGGTTGGTGCTACCTGAATAGCCTTTGCCAATGCTCCATTGATAGCGGGGGAATTCCCGACTATTCCAAAGCGGCGTTTTACTTCTTGCAACAGGTCCGTGGTGATGCGTTGTGGCTTCATCAGTTAACTGCTTCTGGTTCGTTAATATCCTGAACTTTTCGGAATTTGCTTGCGAAGAGTGTAGCAGATGTGGCGTTTTCAATGAGAACATCCACGTAGTCTCCGGGTTTAATATCATCTCTTGCAGGGAAGACAACCACTTTGTTTTGCGTGGTCCTGCCGAATAATTGGTTTTCGGAACGGCGTGCCTTCCCTTCAACAAGGATTCTTCTAACCTTCCCTATTTCCGCTTTGTTCCGTTCAAGGCTGTGTTTCCTTTGCAAGTCAATTATCTCGTTAAGCCTTCGGATTTTAACTTCATGTGGGACATCATCTTTAAGTTTCCGTGCTGCATAGGTGTTGGGGCGTTCTGAATATCTAAACATAAATGCTTGGTCAAACTTCACTTCTTCCATTAGCGACAGGGTCTGCTTGTGGTCTTCTTCCGTTTCGGTGCAGAATCCTGCGATTATATCCGTTGATAGAGCGACATCCGGAATAGCCTCCCTGATTTTACTAACAAGGTTTAGATACCACTCTCGGGAATACCCACGTCGCATTAACTTAAGGATTCGTGTGCTTCCTGATTGAACAGGCAAGTGAATATGCTTACAGATATTGGGATATCTTGCCATAACATCAAGGACATCATCGGTCATATCTTTTGGATGGGAAGTTGAGAATCGGACTCTGAGCCACGGCGAACGTTTCGCAACCATTTCAAGAAGCATAGCGAAGGTTACCACTTCTCCCGTGTTGGGGTCCGTCCATCTATATGAATCAACATTTTGCCCGAGCAAAGTAACTTCTTTGAAACCCTGTTCTATCAATTGGTCAACCTCTTTGATGATGGAATAGGGGTTTCGGCTCCTTTCCCTCCCTCTTGTGAACGGGACTACACAGAACGTGCACATATTATTGCAACCACGCATTATGGATACGAATGCTGTCACGCCGTTTGAGTGCAATCTGACGGGCATTATGTCTTCATAGGTCTCTTCTCTGGAAAGCAATACGTTGACTGCCTTCTGCCCAGTGGCTGCTTCGTCTATCAAAACAGGCAAAGAACGATATGCATCGGGACCGCAGACTATATCTACTAATTTTTCCTTTTCAAAGAGTTGGTCCCTCATCCGTTCCGCCATACAACCCAACACGCCAAGTAGCATGTGTGGCTTCTTCCTCCGCTTATATGCCGACAGTTCCTTTATTCTTTGCAGAACTCGTTCCTCCGCTTTGTCTCTAATGGCACACGTGTTTAATAAGACCACATCTGCATCTTCTGGATTATCGGTTATTTCATATTTATGATGTTTCAGGACTGCTGCAATAATCTCACTATCATTAAAGTTCATCTGACATCCATAGGTCTCAATATAAACCTTTCCCTTAGGCAAAATGCCTGAGTCTTCTATTGTTTTCGGGGTCACTGCCATAAAGTCAGTTTTATCCTACTAATAGCAACGTTCAACGAGCGATTAAAGTTCTGTCCGTTATGTTCTGTTGTGTGTAGATTTGTCATTAAACAATAAAATTAAGAAGTTTATGAAGCCACGTCTTATCTCTCTCATCTGGGGCATTTCGCTTGCCGCAACAATAGGGCTATACTACTTTCCTTTGTTGAAAGATTATTCCTTGGGGGAAGACCCGGCTGGGACTTTAATGTGGGCAATCCTTATGTTCCTGTATGCCGCTACGATAATAGCTCCGGGGCGTTTCCTCAGGTCAATTGTTTTTCTTATTATGTTTTTCTACATTGCCTTATTGATTAGGTTTATAATAATTTTCAAGGAAAGTGGGGCTACTGTCTGGGATGTACACATAGGCTTTGCTTCTCTACTTATAGGTCTTATAACTTCTGCTCTCACCACATATTTTATCACCCGCAAAAAATAACTTTTAATTTTGCTTAGAAATTAATCAAAACGATGAAAGGAATTATATTAGCGGGCGGTCTTGGAACCCGGCTCTATCCATTAACGCTGGCGATGAGCAAGCAACTAATGCCTGTTTATGACAAACCGATGATTTACTATCCTCTTTCAACATTAATGCTTGCGGGAATCAGGGATTTCCTTGTCATTAGCACTCCTGAACACACTCCCGCTTTCAAAAGGTTGTTGGGCGACGGGTCTCAATGGGGAATCTCCATTCAATACAAGGTTCAGGACAAGCCTCGGGGCATCGCAGATGCATTCATTTTGGGTGAAGATTTCATAGGCGATGACAGTGTGGCTCTCATTCTGGGCGATAATATCTTTTATGGCACTGGGATGGGTAGGCAACTTAAAAGATGCTATAATCCAGATGGGGCAATCATTTTCGCATATAGGGTTAAGGACCCTCGTCCCTATGGCGTCGTAGTTTTTGATGAACAGGGCAATCCGGTTGATTTAATAGAGAAACCGGAAGAACCTGTGTCTTATTATGCCATTCCAGGATTGTATTTCTATGACAATGAAGTGGTGGAAATAGCCAAAGGGATAAAGCCTTCTGCCCGTGGCGAACTGGAAATCACAGACGTTAATAGGGAATACTTGAAAAGGGGCAAGCTGAAAGTAGAGATTTTGCCACGTGGAACTGCATGGTTAGACACAGGAACATTTGATGCATTGATGCAAGCATCACAATTTGTGCAAATAATTGAGCAGAGACAGGGCTTCAAGATTGGTTGTGTTGAGGAAGTGGCTTATAGACAGGGGTGGATAGATGATAGCCAATTGAAAAAATTAGCCGAATTTCTGAGCAAGAGTGGATATGGTGATTACCTCTTGTCTCTTATTGAATTAGAAAATGAATGAAGGAATAAGTATTTTGGTAAATATACGTTTTAGCCTTACTTTTACAAAGTACAACGCTTAGACATGGCAAGGATATTAATAACCGGTGGGGCAGGCTTTATAGGAAGTTCTTTGGCGGAAGCCCTTGTGGCTGACCAGAGCAATTTCGTTATCATTGTTGATAATTTACTTACCGGCAAGTTAGAAAACCTGCCTTCTCCGGATTTAAACAATTGGGTTTTTGAGCAAGTGGATGTGAATGATTTCAAAAGCATAGAGAAAATTTTCAACAAGTATGAACCAGAATACGTTTTTCACTTTGCTGCTGTGGTGGGTGTTGAGAGAACTTTAAACAATCCATTAATGGTGCTTGAAGACATTGAAGGTTCCAAGAACATAGCTAAGCTAAGTGTTTCTCATAAAGTAAAGAGGATTTTTTTTGCTTCTTCCTCTGAGGTGTATGGCAACCCATTTGAGGTGCCACAAAAAGAAGAGACAACGCCAATTAATGCCCGACTGCCCTATGCCGCAGTGAAAAATATCTCAGAAGTCATTTTAAAAACCTATGGTCAAGAATTTGGGCTTCCATATACTATTTTCAGGTTCTTCAATACATACGGACCTCGTCAGAGCAGCGACTTTGTAATTAGTCGGTTTATCAAGCAAGCCCTCTCAGGGAAACCAATAACCGTTCATGGTCCTGGGACCCAGACTAGGACATTCTGCTTTATTTCAGACACTGTTGAAACAATCTTAAAAATTCTGTATAATGACCTTAGGCTTAACACGACAATAAACATTGGAAATAATGAAGAAGTATCAATGTTAAAATTAGCGGAAATGACTAAAGCAATAACGGGCTCAAAATCAAGAATTGAAATTATTCCGCCCCGTGAAGAAGGTGAGATATTGCGTCGAAAACCAGATATATCTAAAATGTTGTCAATACTAAGAAGACCATTGGTTAAATTGGAAGATGGGATAGCGGCCATAGTAAAGGTTTGGACTGAACATAGGGGCAAGGGAATTCCCGCGTTCCCTCAATCTCCTTACAAATTATTTAATAGTGTTTATCTTTCGCATATCAAATGAAGATAGTCATGAAAATTTCAAAAGTCTATTTAGCCTCTGACCACGCCGGCTTCCCCCTCAAAATGGGAATCATTGACTATTTGAAGCGCAACAACATTGAGTTTGAAGACTTGGGAACAGATGGAATTGACTCTGTTGACTATCCTGATTATGCTCGCAAACTGGCTCTTGCCTTGAAGGATGACCCTTCCGGGTTGGGAATAGCGATATGTGGTTCAGGAAATGGTATCTGCATCTCCATGAATAAATTCCCACACATTAGAGGTGCTTTGTGTTGGAATGAGGAACTGGCACTGCTGGCTCGCGCTCACAACAACGCCAATGTTTTGTGTCTCTCTGGATGGTTCGTCCCTGTTTACACTGCCCACAAAATAGTGAAGGTGTTTTTAGAGACAGAATTTGAAGGTGGCAGGCATCAACGCCGTGTTGATAAAATAACTCAATTGATTAATGAGCAACTTTGAGACAGGGCTATATATCCATATTCCTTTCTGTCGGCGGAAATGTCCCTACTGCGATTTCTACATAACAACAAACACTAAATGGATTGTCCAATACTGTTCTGCCCTATTGAATGAACTTGCTTATTTAAGACATCGGTTCAACCCCGTTTTCAAAACAATTTATTTAGGTGGTGGCACACCTTCTTTCCTGCCTATATCATGCTTGGAAACCCTGTTCTCTTTCATCACCAAAACATTTGCCATAAATGATAGTGCAGAATGGACTATTGAGGTGAACCCAGAAGACGTCAATGCAGAATTAATTAGTTTTCTTAAAAATTCGCCTATAAATCGCATTAGTTTAGGCATTCAATCCTTTCGGGACAGGGACCTTCGTTTCTTAGGTAGGGCACACACTTCCAAGCAAGCATTTTTAACAGTTGAACGGCTGAAACCAATAATTCCTAACATTTCAGTGGACATCATATATGGATTGCCAGAACAAAGTCCCAACGATATAGTTCAAACATTAGAAACATTAAAAACCCTTGAAATTCCTCATTTTTCGGCATATCTGTTGACGATTGAGGAACGAACTCTATTTGGCGTTATGGCTACCCAAGGCAGCTTATCCATCAATGAAGATAAACAGGCTGAATTGTTTATGGTACTCAGGGAAGAATCTAAAAACAGAGGCTATATGCAATATGAGATTTCAAACTTTGCATTAGATGAGAAATTTTTTAGTAAGCATAATTTGTTATATTGGCTTAATGACAATGTTTTAAATGTCGGTGCTGGGGCTCATGGGTCGTGGACACGCCATTATAAGAGGGTAATGAGGTGGCGACGGATTAACCGAAGGAACATATACTTGTGGCTTGAAGCATACTTACATAAGCGAATTCCCAATGCAACTGTTTCCTATGAATTCCCTCTTTCAACAAAAGAATTCTTCAATGAAATGGTACTAAATGGTTTGCGGACAATGTGGGGAATCAACATCATTCAGTTAAAGAAAACATTTCCCGAGAAATTTGTTTTGAACTTATTAGAACAGGCTGGCGAGTTCCTGGATTCTGGTTTGCTTCTTCTAGAAAATGGTTATCTTAGGGTCACTGAATCGGGCAAATTGCTCACTGACCACATTGCTTCGTCGCTAATGATTGCCTGAACCTACTTTCGTTTGTTTCTTTGAGATTGTCCAGATGGCTTGGACCTCCTCGTCGTTCCCTTCTGAGTTCTTTGATTTTTCTGAGATTTTGAGCCTTTGCCTGTTTTCTTCCTTGATTTCGTGTCAGTATCAATTCCAAGTGTTTTCAATACATTTTCCTTGGGGTCCCAGATTATAACTCCTATGCCTCCTCCCAAGGCAGAACCGATATATTTCCTGACTTCTCCCGGATTCCGTTCAAGATACTCTTGATATTTAAACAATTTCTTTACAGTTTGCCAGATTCTGGATCCTTCCTTTCCTTCCCTAGGCCTATCCGCCCTTATTCCCGAAAGAACTATTCGTGAGTTTTTCCTGAGCGATCCTGCATAGCATTTGAGACATCTAGTAAAATCCTTATAACTACCCAGAGAAGAGAACCATAATAAGTCAATATATTTTCTGCCAAACTTTCTCAGTGTTTTGCTAACTTTCTTACAGTTTTCATTTGTGCAAGTGCCTCCCTCAATTATAGCAAACTCCTGCTTCCCATACAAAATCCTGTCTATTAATGCCTCATAGAAAGCGAGGTCTCGGGCGGACAGTTGCCCATCCCGAACATTTATTATGAGGGCGTTGTTGGATGCCACATGACTAATAAGGAATAGTTCTGAAATGGGGACATCTCCAAGGACAACCACGACAGATGGTCTGAAGTCGCCTATTCTAAAATCTTTGAGGACACCTGCCAGTTCTGATTTGACGTATTGAATCTTGCCCAATTCTGAGCTTTTCTCTGAAAGATCCATTATTTTCTCAACCAACTCCTCTATAGCAGGCGTTTTCTCTGCTATTTCATTAATGTTTTCCGCGAGGCGATTGACCTTTGGGGTAATCTTCATTTTCGTAATGAAACTCAAAATTTTCTTTATCATAATTGCTGGATTTAAAAAAATAACAACTGGACTCTAAATTTAGACCTCCGAAAGGGGCAAAAGAAACCAATAATAATCTCAGATGTTCAGTCAACGAACTATCTTTTCTATTATGGAATCTGACCCAAACAACACGATAACCACGGGAGCTGGGGGCACTGAAATCTCATGGCGTGCCTCTCCTTTAATAACTATGGTTGTTAGCTCCTTCCCTTCAAGGGAATATATCTTCATTTCAATGGCTTTGGTAGATGAGGACGAGACAAGCATCTTATCCGGTGCTTCCCGCCATATTTTAATGCCTACATCTTCTATTGAAACAACGTCGTTTATTGATGCCACGACAATTGTTTTCATGATTGAATCAGTTCCTCCAGGGTTGCTGGCATATAGCCAAACCTTATAGTTGCCTCCCAATGGATACACATGCTTAGGGTTCGTTTCTGTTGATGTTGTTCCATCGCCAAACTTCCAAAGATAGTCAGTTGCATTAACGGAGAGGTTTATGAAGCTAACGGTATCGACAGTTGCTTTTGGTGTGTCTGGCGAATAAGTAAAGTCCGCCACAGGCGCTTCCCACACCTCTATGTAATTCACCTTAGTGAGCGTATCGGAACCGAAATTATTATAGGCGATGAGTGTAACGGTGTAAGTACCTGGGGTATTGTAAGTCTTCTGTGGTGTGGACACTGTGCTTGAGTCCCCGTCGCCGAAAAACCATTTAAAGGAAGTGGCACCTGAACTGTTATTTATAAACACCACTGGTTCACCAACAAGCACATCAGTATCACTGGCGGTGAACCTGGCAACAGGCAATACATTATTAAAATTGGTTAACACCCGAGCCACACGGACGGGAACACCATTTTGGTTATTTATTTCAAGAATTGCGACAGGCATTGTGAATCCCACTGAATCAGTTAAGAATGTTTGTCTGAACACTGTGTCCGTAATGAACGGAAATGTTCCGAAACCTGTTACTTCGGCTTCCAATCGGAAAATTTGGTATCCGCTCAGCCTAATAACGTTGAATGTTCCTAGGGGTGTTGTTAGTGTTCCGAATGCATCCACTGAATCTCTCCTCTCAGTATAGACATGGATTATAGTATCCATTCCGATGCCATCCCCAAGATTGATAGCATAGTGCCCATTTGTAATAATGAAGTCATTATATGTAAGTGGGGTGTGAATGAACTGTTCGCCATCTATTGCTTGCTCAGCAATAAATCCGCTAAAGATGGGTGGCATATCCAAGTAGCCCGCTATACCCACCGAAGAGTCGATAACAGTTCCAGATATAGTGTCTCTTTGGAAGAAGACGAACATCTCTGCCACGGCGAAAGTTTGGGGAAGGGCGTAGTAAGCAGTTGGAAAGGCTGTATCAAAACCTGTTGTGGCAGGGTCATAGATTTCCGTGGTATCAAAAAAATGGATAGTAATAGTGGTGAAATCCCAGGACTGCGCAGTGTTTGAGGGTGCTGTCCAAAGCGACTGGTTAGCAAGCGTGTCAACTTGATATACAGTAGCTGTGCCTGGAACAGGCATGTTATCAGGTAACACGGTTATTTGTGCCATTGTTGTTATTCCTGTAATCGTGCCCCAAAACAACATTATTTTCCTCATAGCCTAAACAATTTTGCTTGTTTTAATGTCCACTTTCAAAATTATAAATTTTTTTCTATTTCCGAAAAGCGGGGGACACTTCCTTCTCCTTGCCATTATATACATAGAACCCCTCTCCTGTCTTGATGCCCAATTTACCTGCCCTAACCATATTAACCAGCAATGGGCAAGGAGCATATTTGTCCTGCTTGAAGCCTTCGTAAAGAACTTCCAGTATGGCAAGGACAACATCCAATCCTATAAAATCTGCCAGGTGCAAAGGACCCATCGGATGGTTCATTCCCAGTTTCATCACTGTGTCTATCTCCTCCACTCCAGCTACTCCTTCCCAAAGGGCATAAATAGCCTCATTAATCATGGGGATAAGCACTCTGTTGGAAATAAATCCCGGGTAGTCATTTACTTCCACTGGGACCTTGCCTAAGTCCTTCGCTGTTTCAAAAACGAATTTGGTTGTTTCATCGTCGGTTTGGTATGCCCGAATAACCTCCACCAATTTCATAACAGGAACAGGGTTCATGAAGTGCATTCCGATGACTTTCGCCGGTCGGCTTGTTGCACTGGCTAATTCAGTGATGGGAATTGAGGATGTGTTGGAAGCAAGTATTGCATCTACTGGGGCATTCTGGTCTAGTTTCTTGAAAATGTTGAGTTTCAATTGTTTGTTTTCTGGCACGGCTTCCACTACAAGTTTGACATCCTTAACGGCGTCTTCAATGGAAGTGAATGTTGTTATCCTATTAAGAGCCGCTTGAATGTCCGCCTCTTGAATGATTCCCTTTTTAGCTTGTCTGCGAAGGTTTTTCTCAATAGTAGCGAGGGCACGTTGAAGGGCTTCCTCACTCACGTCAACAAGGACCACATTATAACCATTTAGAGCAAAGACGTGAGCAATACCATTCCCCATAGTCCCTCCTCCAATAACTGCAACCTTAAATTTACTCATAGCACTCGCTTTTTTGCAAAGATAAGGTGAATAAGACAGACCAGTTGATTCAAATCATCATCTTTTAATCGAACCCTTCATGGATGGCTTTAACCATGGGCAAGAACAAAGCTTAGTAATGAGAAGACCGCGATTATAATTAAATTCAAGCAAAAATACTATCAATTACATACATTCCTCTCTTCGGTTCCAATTGACGTTGATAGTACGGATGGGTCAGCCTTCCTGATTCTAATCCAATCATAGTCTGTGTCTTGAATGTCATTAGTACAACAGAAATGCCCGATGATTATCCAATTCAAGTTTTTTGCCCATCCGGAGAACGTTGGAGAAGAGCAGGTTTGGGTTCCATCTCTATAAAATATTATCTGTGTGGGCGTTACTTTATATCCTATTTCATACCATGTGTTGTCAGCACTAACCCAACAGTTAGATGTTCCAATGTTATATGATGTTGCAGCACCGTTTCCAGCCCACCACCCTACTGTCTGAGATGAATTTTGCCGCATATAGTGAATCACTGCTTTACCGCAAGTGTTTGAGCCACATCCTCCTTGTTGGGCGGAATTGACCTCTAAGACACCGGAATAGTTGTTCCCTGTTGAGACAGGATGATATTTCACTTTTGCTTCCACTATATATCCATCGTTAATGTTGAAAGGCACCGCGGAATTCAAGTAAAAATATCCATTTGTCGTAATGGTTAAGATACCTCCTGCAAGGGAATAGACTGTTCCTGGGAGGACGCTCCACTGAGCCAAGTCGTTAAAGTCTTCCCAGAAATGAAATGTAGCGTTTGGGTCAGATGTAGGTGCAGCAGTTGGATTGCCATAATACATGTATATAGTAACTGATGAATTGGCTGGAATAGAGGGCACACGAACCCAGATCTTAGTTGTAGTAGTATTGAGTCCCGACTCTATGTAATAAGAGAGCAATCCGCAAGAGTTGTCAACAAATCTAATATCTGCCCCTGTGCTTTGCATCTTGCCCGCCCCTATAAGTGCTGAGGTGTTTATAATAAGAGGGACTTCCACGTCAGATAATGTGTTGGTGGTAGGGTTTGTCAAAGTGATGGGAACCCTGTAGTCCCATTGTGTTAATGCGGAACACCATCCTGATGATAAGTTTTGAGTTGAAGGTATGAGGGACACCCATTGTGTTCCATCCCAATACTGCAATACGTTGCACGTGGTGTTGTAGATAATCAGTCCTGTTGCGGGACTGGTAATGTTAGCATCCCGTTGTGTGGTGGATAGCCGGGGGATGAGAACCCCTCTGGAAGTGTCTTGAACCTCCAACTTAGCGGAGGGATGGGGCACAGCAACCCCAATGCCTACATTCTGAGAGTAAGCCCCAAAAGCTATGATACACCATAATATAATAGTAAATTTCTTCATCGTACTATGCTTTTTTCATTTACAAACTTAGCACAATCCATCCATCACACCAAATAGCACACAGTTGATTAGTTGCAGACATTAAGGTCTTCTGTGCCTTGAGATATGGTTACTGCATTGGCTCCACTCCTCCTAATTCTAATCCAATCATAGTCGGTGTCTTGGATGTTCCGATTACAACAAAAATGTCCGATAATGAGCCATCTTAAATTCTTTGCCCATCCTGAAAACGGTGATGATGCACAAACCTGAACCCCGTCTCTAAAAAAGGTTATTTGCGTAGCAGTTACTTCATACCCTATCTCATACCACGTGTTATCAGCACTGTTCCAACAGTTTGGATTTACACCGATGTTATAAGAATTGGTCGAACCATTCCCTGCCCACCATCCAACAGTAGTGGAATTATTTTCACGAGTGTAATGAATCACTGCTTCTCCACATAAATTAGAGCTACATCCACCCTGCTGCGCGGAATTAGCCTGTAGAACCCCTGAATAAGAGTTGGGACCTGTTGAGACAGGATGGTATCTAACCCTTGCTTCCACTATATAGCCGTCATTGATATTGAAAGGCAGAGAGGAATTTAAGTAGAAATATCCGTTCCCGGCAATATTCAATATACCCCCTGACAAAGTAAATATGGTTCCGTTTGTGGAACTCCATTGTGCTGTGTTATTGAAATCTTCCCAGAAATGGAATGTGCTACTGGCGTCCGAGCCCGGCAAGGCAATCTGATTACCATAGTACATATAGATAGTAATTGATGAGTTGGGAGGGATCAGTGGCACCCGAACCCAAATCTTGGTAGCCGTTGTATTTATCCCTTTTTCTATGTAATATGGCAATGGATTACACGAGGAGTCTGTAAATCTGATATCAGCACCAGTGCTTTGCATCTTGCCCGCCCCTATAAACGCCGCCGTATTAATAGTAACAGGTATTTCCACATCTGCAATTGTGTTTCCTGAAATGTTTGTCAAAGTGATGGGAATCCGATAGCTCCATTGCCTGAGGTTTGAGCACCATTGAGAGTATAAATTAGGTGCAGAGCCAAGCAATGAAACCCACTCTACACCATTCCAAAATTGGAACACGTTGCACGTGGTGTTATAAATAATCAGTCCTGTAGCGGGACTTGTGATGTTAGCGTCCCGTTGTGCGGTAGATAGGCGTGGGATAAGAACCCCTCTGGAAGTGTCTTGAACCTCCAACTTGGCAGAGGGATGGGGCACTGCAACCCCAATGCCTACATTCTGGGAATAAGTTCCAAAAACTATGACCCATAATATAATAGTAAATCTGTTCATTGTACTATTTTTTTTTCATAATTGCAAAAGTAGACTTTTTCATATCATAGCTCAAATTAAAATTTTTGTTTACTTTTACTACTGCTATGCAATGGTACACGGCAACCTTTTCAAGGATAGAAGACGTAACGGACCGCCACAAGCGGTTCTGGTTGACCATTGAGGAAGTAGAGAATTTTGAGTTCACTCCGGGTCAGTTCATAACGCTTGAACTGCCGATTGATGAACCCAAGAGACCCAAACGATGGCGACATTATTCAATTGCCTCACCACCCAACGGAAACACCATTGAACTGATTATTGTTCGTGTGCCAGGGGGAAAGGGGACCACATATTTGTTTGAGGAAGCCAAGGTTGGCGACAGGGTTCCCTTGCGTGGACCAGTGGGGAAGTTCACTCTACCAGAAGACATCTCAAATGTTGACATTTGCCTTATTGCAACGGGAACGGGAATAGCACCTTTCAGATCCATGATTTGGCATATCTATAATAAGAATATCCCACACAAAAAACTCTATCTAATTCAAGGCGCCAGAAATATTAATGAATTGCTTTATTATCAAGATTTTGCCGAATTAGAAAACAAGATGGAAAACTTCCAATACTTGCCTGTTCTGTCACGGGAAACACCTCCTAATTGGAATGGGCACAAAGGATATGTACACCAAGTTTACAAAGACATGTTCAAAGCAGGCGATAATGTTTTGTTCTACCTGTGCGGGCTGAGGAATATGATTGACGAGGCGAGAAAAAACCTTACCGATATGGGCTTTGACAAAACTCAAATTAAGTTTGAGGCTTTTGATTAAACGCTATTAAATAAAATTGCATACTTCCTCTTATAACTACAGCATTATACAGGGCTTAATCTAAAGTCAACATAGAGTTCCTTTAAAGCATTGGAATTGCAATGGGCTAAAAATGGGGAACCATGGCACCTAACAAAAGAAAAAATATATATAAAAACAACCCGGCGTATTGTCTTGGGTTTTCTCTTTACTGCTATATTTGAGCTTGCACTGACTTTGGAACTTGTGAGATTTCTCTAAGCACTTCAATTGCCTGGTCAGATGGCGATTTATAAGTAGTGTTCACTGCTATCACTATTCCCTCATCTGAAGAAGGTGGTTCAAGAGTTGCCAGTTGTTTACGCATAACTTCAAAGGTTGCCTCTGAAGGCTCTCCTTCTTTGGATTTCCTTGATTCTATTCGTGCTTCATATACCGATTCGTCCGCATAAGCATAAATAATAAATAAAGGAACGTCAAGTTGCCTTGCCATATTTACGAAAGAAGCCCTGTGGTCACGTCTTAGGAATGTGGCATCCACCACGACTCCGAAACCATTTAGCAAATTGTGTTTAGCAAGGGAATACAAGCGTTGATAGGTCTTATAACTGAATTCTGGCGAATAGATTGATCCATCGCTTGGCTGGTGGGGCAATAGTCCAGCCAGCCGCTTCCTTTCCACATCGGAACGAATCCAAATGTATTTCCCATAAGCAGAGAGATGCTCTGCAATAGTGCTTTTGCCGGACCCAGACACTCCAACCATTAGGATTAACACAGGCTCCATTCGTCTGGTAGCGAATTCATAGGCAAGGTTAACATAATTAACCATTGAATTAACATCATTTTGGAACAAGCTCACTTTCGCCCTTACCATAGCCCTATATGTCATATAATATCGTAGCAATTTCAAGCCTTCATAATCTCCTGTCCAAGCAAGCCACCAATTGAGAAAGTTCCATCCCAAGTGTTCTGAGTTGTGATAGGCAGTGTCCATGAGAAGGAAAGCGATTTCATTAATCACGTCTATCCACGACAACTCCTCATTGAACTCAATGCAGTCAAAAATTTGTATTCTTCCTTTAAAATCAACAATGTTTTTTAGATGCATATCTCCGTGGCAGTGCTTAACATACCCTTCATTTTTCCTACGAGCAATGAATTCTTCCAAAATAGCATGTCTCTCTAATGACCACGACTCAAGGAAGAAAAAGTGATCTGGCAAGGATTCTTCTTTATCCCAGTGTGCTTTTATCTGTTCAAAATTTTGAACTACATAGTGTTTAACTGTTTCTGGACTGCCGAATCTGGATTCCACGGGGGCACTCTCCGACCGAAGATGGAAAGCACCGGCATGCCTACCTATTCGGGCGAAATCGTCAAGTGCAAGGTCTCCTCTCTGAATCTTGTTAATAAAAATTTCTTCCTGTGGGAATTCATGCATGAATACTACTGGCTCAATCACAGGTTCTCCGCCTATTTTCGGGGGCATTCCACCGACATACCGAACGTCTATATACACATCAGGGGCAAGGCGTTTGTTAAAAGACACTTCCTGATTGCAATAATACTCCCGTTTTGAGAACGTTGAAAAGTCCAGAAATCCGTAATTAACTGGTTTTTTGAACTTGTAGGCATATTCACCCGTGAGAACCACAATTGAAATGTGTGTTTCAATGGTTTTAAAATACTTCACTGGATGGGGAAATGCCGTTTTATGCCTCAATTGATTCACCAGCATCCACAACTCCTCCACACTGCTCACAGGCATAAGACTCCCACTTATCAGATAGTAAAGTTAGAGATTCCTGCCTTAATGGTCAAATTAAGAATCTTATCGCTAAATTGGGTTTAGAACTTCACCATCTTCTCCGGTCTAACAATTTTGTCAAACTCCTCAGGGGTTAGGTAGCCCAATTCAACAGCAGCCTCTTTAAGAGTTTTGTTTTCTGCATAGGCTTTTTTGGCTATCTCAGCCGCTTTCTCATAACCAATGTAGGGAACAAGGACAGTTACTAACATAAGGGACTGTTCAAGATGCATCTTTATTCGGTAGTCATTGGGATTCATTCCAAGGATTGCCCTTCTGGCAAAGGAATCCATAGCGTCGGCAAGCAACCGCAAACTGGTTAAAACATTGTATATAATCATTGGCTTGAAGACATTGAGTTCCATATGTCCGGTCTTGGCACCCACCGTAAGGGCTACATCATTCCCGAAGACTTGACTGCACACCATAGTTGCCATCTCTGATTGTGTTGGATTGACCTTCCCGGGCATAATTGAAGAGCCGGGTTCGTTAGCGGGAAGTACGATTTCGCCGATGGCACAGCGTGGTCCAGATGATAGGATTCTTATATCATTAGCAATTTTGAAGAAAGCGACAGCAAGGGTTTTTATAGCATTATGCAAATTAACCAGTGGTTCGTGTCCTGCCAAGCCCGCAAACTTGTTTCTGGTAGGACGGAAAGGATACCCTGTCCATTCAGCAATCTTTGAAATAGCCAGTTTATCAAAGCCATCTGGGGCATTCAAGCCTGTTCCCACGGCAGTGCCTCCCAAAGGAAGTTCCAGCACGTGGTCAAGGGCACTACGCACAGCCTCAATGCCATATTCCAATTGAGCCACATAGCCCGAAATCTCCTGACCCAACGTCAATGGAACGGCATCCATAAAGTGAGTTCTTCCGATCTTAACGATTTTCATATACTCATCACTTTTTTGTTTCAGCGTATCATAAAGGAATTGCACTCTGGGCAAGAAATACTCCACTGTTTTGATGTATGCAGCAATGTGCATAGCCGTTGGGAACGTGTCATTGGAAGATTGAGACCTGTTAACATGGTCATTGGGATGCAAAAACTTTTCTTTATCGGTCAACTTCCCTCCTCTGAGAACATGCCCTCTGTTGGCAATCACTTCGTTAACGTTCATATTTGTTTGGGTTCCCGACCCTGTTTGCCACACCTTCAACGGGAAATGTTCGTCAAGTTTACCTTCCAGAATCTCATCAGCCACACGCATAATCAGTTCAGCCCTTTCATCATCCAACACTCCAAGTTTATTATTGGCATAAGCAGCAGCCTTTTTAATGTATGCATAGGCATAAATCACCTCCATTGGCATCCTGAACCTGTCATCACCAATGGGGAAGTTGTTGAGAGACCGTTGCGTAACAGCACCCCAATACTTATCTGCAGGAACCTTCACTTCTCCAAGAGTGTCCCTTTCAATCCTGTAGTCCATAGCGTTGCATTTTGAAGCAAAGTTAGATATATGCGACGAAAGGGTTTTATGATGCTAATCACGGAACTTGCGTTATAACAAGGACGTTATCTAATTTAGACTTGATTTAAACAACCAAAATGCGAATAGCCTTCTTATTAGCAGGGTTCGTCACCACTGGGCTTGGCTTCGTTGGAATCCTCCTGCCCGGACTGCCCGCCACTCCTTTTTTCCTGCTCGCCGCATATTTCTTCGCCCGAAGCAATAAGAAATTGGAACAATGGGTTCTCAATCTACCCAAAATAGGCGAATCAATCCGTGATTTCAAGGAAGGCAAAGGAATCCCTCTAAAAGCCAAGATTGCCGCAACAATCATTATGGTTCTTTCAGTGTCATTGAGCCTCCTTGCCATTGAAAACATAGTTGTTCAAGCAATAGTTATAATTGCCGTCTTAATAGGGCTTTGGGTCATTTATTTCAAAGTGCCGACGAAGAAAGACGTCTAACTGCACTAAGGTTTGTAAACTAATCCGTAAATTTGGCGGGAAAAACTTGGCTATGAACCGAATTTTCGCCTTACTTATCTTTTCGCTATTAAATTCCACACTTCCATCATTTGCCCAAGCAATATACCCCGAACCTATGTGCGAAGTGGACTTAGATTCCTTGCACACAGCATTAAAGAAAAATCATTATAAAATCTTAAACAGAGAGTATATATTAATACTTGTTAACACTGGCGTTGATAAGCACACAATGGCTCACCTTGTCCACTATTCTTACGTCAGAATCAGAAGAAAATTTGGACACATTCCAATCACATGGGTCTTTAACGAAATTCTCACCCCAAACAAAAAAGCACAGGAATACATGCTCAGGAATGTAATGAGATTGCCCCTTGAAGACACAAACAGCGTTTACCTATTCAACGACGACCTGTTTAACAATCTCTGGCAACAGATTGAGAAAAAATGCAAACACAAGAGTTCCTTAAAGATTGACGCTTTCTCTGTCATGAATAGCAATGTATATGATGCTATAAGACTCAAAACAGAGAAAATAGAAAATTTATATATTCCCCTACATAGTTCTGGACTGCGTTTAGAGAAAATCACTGACCTGCCTGATAGTTTAGCGTTTTCGCCCCTTTCACAAACAACTGTTTTGCCAGATGGCAATCTTATAAGGGTAGAAAGGGCAGATAATAAACTTTATTACATTAATTACCATACAGGAAAAACACAGGTTTTATGGGAATATGATTACGATAAAGCCCTTGATTTCTTCATTAATGTAATGGCTTGGGACGAAGAAGCACGGCAGAAAGCCCAAGAAATGGGACTATATCCCCCTGATTGGAACAGGGAATCATTCCGTTTGGTCAGCGTCAAAGCAACAAAAGATAAACTGTTTGTAACTGCCACTTTTGAAGCACCTTGCCCCCTTGACAAAGACATAACATACATCAATGCAGAAGGCGAACAGAAAACAATGGAAACAGCAAACACATGAGGCTATTGTGACTTTGGAATGTTTGGAATAGCACATTTCCAAAACTTCACAGACAGTATAGTTATCACAAACTGGCGATGGCAGGCTACCCCTCTCCAAGAACTACCCAAGCCCTATGATAAATATCTTGTCAGCGACCCCGAAAGTTTTGTCTTGTTAAACGACACGACAATAGCCTTTCCAACAGTAAACTACGACTGGAAATTTGACCGAACAATCTGTTACATATTGCCCTTCTTCTGTCAAATTCGCTACACCTTCAAGAAAAAATTCACCCCATCGGTCGTCTCATACACGTTCAATACTGCTAAAGAAGGATTTCTACGACACGACACAGTTCTGCCACCATATCGCAACTTTAGGCAATACCTCATCGGGTCTGAAACAGGAAGCATCCTTACGCAAGTCGCAGGAAAAACTTACATATTCCCAACAAAAGTAGCCTTTGAATACGACAAAGTGGGCAACAAAAAAATCAAGCAAGAACTGGACGTTGTTAACAATAAGAAAAAGAAACACATAGGCATTTTAGGAATACTTTTTGTGGGTAACAAACTCAATAAAATCCCCGCATTCCTGATTAATGTTGAATCTGTCAATGACAACACGGCAATCCTTTATTTCCGATTTGGCAACCATTACCTGCAAATCTATGACAACCAGTGGCGAACAAGAGTAACCCTTCCCCTTGACTCCCTTGAAGCATACAAAACATGCCTCAACACACTTAAAGACAACAATAAAGTATTGTGTTTCTTTGGGAAAACCGCTATTGACCTTCCCAACAGAAAACTCTTCATGTTTACAGCAACACCAAAAGGCAACAAATTATACATATACAAGTTTTGATAAGGCTACACTACAACTCAAAAGCATCTCCATAAACCTCCACCAACCCCTCTTCAAACATTCTTTTCCTCTGGTCAATCAACGGTTTCAGCGTTGTTATTTGCTTTTGCAGAGTCGGCAAAGTCCCTTCAAAATCGTGGTTTCGCAGTTGTTCAACTCCTCTTGGATAGTCAATCACAATCCCTGCGTTATGCCGTGCCACGACAATGTCCCAATAGGTTCCCTTTGCCATAATTGGAATCCGCTCCGCTATGATTGATTCAAAGAGTTTGTTTGGCGACGAGAGTTTATTAATTGGGTTTGACGGGTCATAGACACTCCAAACATGCGTAATGTGGTAATAAAGCCCTTGGGCGATGGGTAGTGGCAACTTTCCAAGAAAAACTATATTATCAAATTTGTTGGCATATTCAAGAACCTTTTGTTCAAGGGAACCCGAGCCTGCAATGACTATCCCCACGTCTGGACGCACCCTGCCCAGTTCCAACAACATATCAATTCCTCTGTCTGGAAACAAAACTCCTGCATAGTATATTTTAACTCTGTTGTCTGGAAGTTTGGAAAGCAGTGGCTCATCGGGTTTTTGTGGATTCCATATAGGAACGTTTGGCACAACAATTACTTTCTTGTGGAATCGGGACGGAATAAGCAATTTCCTGTTTTCATCGGGCAATATAATAGAATCAACCTGCTTATAAACCCAATAATCCAGCAGTTTCAAGGCTTTTCTGATGAGTCCCAAGCCTCTGGAAGGATATAAATAAACAAAATCAAAAATGTCATAATAAACTTTAAATTTTCTGTTTTTAACTAAAACGGCGGGCAGAACCCCATCAAGGTCGCAACCGTGAACAATATCAAATTTTTCCTTTTGCAGGAATTGTTTAGCCTTCCTAACAAACTGTATCCTTTCTTTTGCGGAAAAAACGCCTTTACCAAACCCCGACGGGACATATATTGCATGCAAAGGGAACCCTTGCCACTGCTTAATGTTCGCATATTCCCCCGTTCTGTCCCAAAGTAATAATTCAACAGTGTGTCCAAGATTTTTAACGAAATTTATTATAGCGAGAAGTCGTGGCTCCTTATCTGGCGGAACAGTTCGTATAAATAAAACTTTCATAAAAGGCAAATTACAAAACTTCTTTAAGAATGTTTACCATCTTAATTGATGCAGTGCCGTCCCCATATGGGTTCACTGCCTTTGCCATCCGTTGATATTCTCCTTCGTCTTCAATTAATCGGGTTGCTTCTTCCACTATGCGTTTTCTGTCTGTCCCGACGAGTTTAGCGGTTCCTGCTTCCACTCCCTCCGTCCGCTCCGTGACTTCCCGAGTAACAAGCACTGGTTTGCCAAGCGATGGCGCCTCCTCCTGAATGCCTCCAGAATCAGTAATAACCAAATAACTCCTGTTAAGTAACCACACTAACGATGGATAGTCAACGGGCTCAATGAGATGGACATTTTCCAGTCCAGAAAGGATTTCCTTAACTGGTTTCTGCACGTTTGGATTAAGATGAACAGGATAAACAATATGGAAATGCGGATATTTCAAAGCAAGGTCTTTCAAGGCAAGGGCGAACTGTCTGAAAGGTTCCCCAAAACTCTCACGGCGATGCCCAGTGACCAAGATGACTGGATTGTTTTCTGAAATGAATGAAAACTTTTGTTTGTAATAATCATTTTGTTTTTTTACCTGTTCGGAAGTCCACAACAAGGCATCAATAACCGTGTTCCCCGTTATGTAAACATGGTCTTTAATTCCTTCATTGAATAGGTTTCGTGCGGCTTTCTCCGTGGGCGCAAAATGGAAATCGGCTATGTGTCCCGTGAGTTTCCTATTCATTTCCTCTGGGTAAGGCGAGAACTTATTATGGCTTCTGAGCCCTGCCTCCACGTGCCCAACAGGAATTTTTTGATAGAATGCGGCGAGAGCGCCAGCGAACGTGGAAGTTGTGTCCCCCTGAACAAGAACCACATCAGGTTTTTCCTTTGAAAGCACCTCTTCCAAGCCTTCCAAGACCCGAGCGGTAACGTGATACAGGCTCTGATTCGGCTTCATTATGTTCAAATCATAGTGCACGGGCAGATTAAAAAAGTTTATTACTTGGTCAAGCATTTGCCTGTGTTGGGCAGTTAGGCACACGATAGGTTCAAAGTCCTTTTCTTCCTGCAACCGCATTACGATGGGAGCCATCTTAATAGCCTCTGGACGAGTACCAAAAATTAGCATTACTTTTTTTGTCATGTTGGCATATTTAGAGAATTAAGGATTTTTTCAACTCTTTTCTCCCATGTGTTTTGAGAGATAAAATTCTGAATCTCTTTTAAATCAGGCTTTATGTCAAAGGCTTTTTTAATCTGAGTGGCAAATTCTTCAGGCGAGTTAGCGAAGAGAACGTATGGCAAGCCTTCCAGTTCAGGCATTGGCGTCGCCACAACAGGCTTTCCCCCTGCAAGGTATTCATACACTTTCAATGGGTTTGTGGCAATAGTGATTTCATTGACGTAGAACGGGATTATAGTAACGGAAGCGTTGTTCAGATATGCGGGCAAGTCCCTCTGTGGCTTCAAGCCAAGGAAGTGAACGTTCTTAAACTGCTCAAAGCGCCTTTCCACCTCTGGAACTCTGTGTCCAATGAACACGAACTCCACATCTGGCAACCTCCTTGCACTCTCCTCTATCAAGTCCCACCAGAGCCACGAGCCCCACAAGGCTCCAAAATATAAAACAATTTTATCATTTTCAGGCAAATCGGAAGGTCTCTCTCCTTTCATTCCATAAAACTTCAATAAATGCGATGGGATGCCCTGTGGAACATAAATAACTTCTTTATCCCCTGCTAACTCCTTCATTTTGTCCACAAGCACTTTTGCCGATGCCACAACCAAATCAGAAAGTTCAACAAATTCCTTTTCCAACTGTGGCGTGTAGCCAAACCATCCCAAGTCGCTATCCCAATTGTCTATGCAATCATAAACCAGTTTCACATCTGGCATTTTTTGCCTCAGTTCCACGAAAATATCTCTGTATTCAGGCATTGGAAATTCAGAAATAGCGACTACTCTGCCCTTGAAATCGCCATAGCGACTAATGAACTCATCTCCTGAGAACCTGAACAGTTGTTGATGCTCAATAAATGCAGGGTTATGCTCAAGGAATATCTTCTTGTTCTCCTCAGTAGAATCAAACCTATTAACGAAATGAACCAAATATCCCTTTTTAGCGAAAGCGAGAGCGAGTTGAGCGGGTCTCTGACCCCCCCCACTGTCCGTAGCGGGAACCCCGCTTAGCATCAGGACAACACCCCGTGGCGATTCATTATCCTTAACTATCTTAACCCGTCGTGAATACGATCTCCTAAGCGTTGGATTAACCCGCTTTGAATACAATAACTTGGCAGGATTTTTGTAATATCGCTTTAATGTCCGTGCTATGTCCTGCCACCTCCCCCAGCCATACAAATGATAATAGTGGTCGTCAAGGGCAAGCAAATTGGAAATCCCTATGAGATAAGCCAACTTTTCGGAATCCACATCGGCGTCCTCATCGGTCAGAAAAAGCCATCGTCCTCCTTGAAGAGACAGCAAAACAAATAATAATGGCGACTCAATGCCCACATACCACGGTTTGGGATTTATATTTTTCAAATAATCAGTTTTTATCATCACTCCCCCAAGCGACGGAATAAGTTCATCATTGATGGGAAGTTTCCTTACGGAAACAACGTCAAACCCTTCTATAGAAACAAGTTTCCTCAGGTCTTTGTCTTGAAGTCTGTCGTCTGCAATAACCACATATGGCGTCTTTACTTTGCGGATATATTCAATCAATTTTGATGGGTTTTCGCCAGCATAGAAAATTGAGTCTGGTTTGTTTTCTAAATCCCTTATCACTGCCGTTATGTCTCCCGTGCCACGCCAAATTAAGGAATACTCTGGCTTTCCTTTCAATTCGTCTCCTTCGGTTAACCTATCATAAAACTCTACTTTCACATCT
>JAADEI010000104.1 GCA_013153515.1 Chlorobiota bacterium
GTTATTAAAATACAAAAAGCCAATATATTCTTTGCATAGGCTCAAGATTAAAATTTTCTACTATGAGAAGTAGCATGGATCTTACAACAAGCAAATTCACAGAATGAATTGTGAAATGATGGGCTTGGAACTCATTATTGTTGTTTGTTCTTTATCTTATTTTTCACTGTACTTCGAACATTGGATCTAAACAACTCCTGCTTTCAGTGGATCATTTTCCTGTTTTCGGCCTTTTGAGAATCAATCTGAAATGTTGCCCAGAAAAGCAAGTTTGTTTTTGTTAAGTATTTTTATTTTTCGCTTATTCACATCAATATATCCTTCTTTTTCAAGGGCTGAGAGGTTTCGAATGGCTGTTTCCACGACTGTTCCAGTGAGGCTTGCTAGTTCCTCCCTACTCAGTTCCAGGTTAATGTATCCTTGTTCGTCTGTGCCGTATACTTTTTGAAGCATGAGCAAGATTCTGGCAATTCGTTCTTTCACCGGTGAATATGCGATAGATACCATTCTGCTTTCCGCTTCGCCGAGGTCCTTAGCCAGTCGCCTTAGGAATCTGAGAGCTGTTTTATGATTGCTTTCAATCAGCTTGTTAACGAGGCTCAAGGGAATATAACACGTTACCATATCTGTTAAGGCAATGGCTGTGGCGGAGTAGGGCGTGTTGCCCAAGATTGATCTGTATCCCAAAACATCGCCTTCCCTGGCTATTCTGACTATCATCTCATGATCTGTGTGCTCTCTCTTTACTAATTTGGCTTTTCCTTTATAAATGCAATACATTCCTCTTGGAGGATGCCCCGCCTCAAAAATTATATCGCCTCTCTTAAAAAAACGCGGTTCTTTTTCCATTGAAAGCTGTTCTAATTGAGCTCTGGAAAGATCCTGAAACATGCTGTATGGATACCACGGACATGTCTCACATTCAAGAGGTGGCCACTCCTTTTTCCCTTTCCTTTTCATAAAATCAGGTCTTTTTATTTCCCCGTAGGGATTTTAAGGCAAATATACATATAAACATAAATATGTTTTAGCTTCCATGGCACGCTATTTCTACTCTCTACCTGTAACCATTTCTTTTTCCTTAGCGGGCACTGGCAAACCCAATTGCTTCGTTTCTTGAGCATACCCAATTCTTAAATAATGAGGCTTACCATAAGCTTCGGGATGGAGATAATACCCTTTTTCTGCAGGACCCTTTTCCATTTCAACGATAAGAGGATGCTTTTGGACGTATGGGTCGTTTCTTCGGGCATAGACAACCCAATTAACTTTAACGTTTGGCTTATCGGTGCGAACAACGAACTTATTAGAATTTTCCTGAAGAGGTTCCCAAACAACTGCCTGTGCAAAAGTGCCTTCAACAGTCAAGTGAACAGTTGGTTCTGTGTTGGCTGCCCAGAAATAATCCGGCAATTCCACGGTGGCATATCCGTTAGTGTCTGTAACTACCGAACCTCTGAAGATATTTAGATATTCAGGTGCTTCCACTGTTGCAAACTTTAAATATTTGTTTTCAGGGTCAAGAGGATGGTCAATTAAGAAATGTTTAACGCCGGCAGCAAACCCATTAACAACATGCAGGCTATCCGTTATTTTAACATTTCCAGTGAAGTAGCCTGCCCACGTGCCCACAGGTGAGTTGTTAAGGTCCAAGCTTCGGCCCCATACGCCAGCCCATCCGCCAATACCTATTATCCCAGAGCCGTTTCCAACGCCTGAATTATAAGCCTCCGTAAGGATTCCAGCACAACCGCTTGTGCACGTAGCACCCACATAACCAGCATATATTGTTCTGGACTGATTGACTTCCCTTGCATTTGTAGCAAAAATCGTGTATTTAGAAGAATCTGTTTGAGCCCTTATTGGATAAGCATTTGGACCGTGGTAAGAAGTTACGAGCAGAGCAGGTCCCGAGGCATAGTTGTCAATCTCAACAATTGCAGCGGTATTATTGGAAGGCAAAAAGGGCCCGGGAGAAGGAACTGAATTTTGCATAGCACGGACGTATAGACCTCCGTGGTTGTTGTGGCTTGTAACATATAGATTCAACAGGTATTTATTGTCGTCTGTAATAGCCATCAGGTCAGCAGAGGTGTTGATAGCATTAAAGCTACTATTTGTGTTAGTGCCCTCTATCCAAACCCCATCGCCATAAATGTCAAGTATTCCCCTTGGAGGATTGCTATTTATTCCTACCCAACCGTTTGTGTAAATGGAATCGTTTATTGAAGAGGGCGGTGTAGTGGTTCCCTTTTTATACCAATCTGCATCGGTGGAGGCAGTGGAAACAGGAGCCCACGTCCCGTCTCCCCTTAAAACATCTGTTGAGTTACCTGAGAATGGGAGGGCTCCCACAACTCCTGTGTTATCAGCGATCAGGACAGAGTTTTTGGTTAGTGAGGTAGACAAAGTTTGAATTCTTAGGTCTCCGGCTATGTCCAGCTTAGCCTGTGGTGTTGAAGTTCCAATACCTATCTTGAATGTGGTATTATCTTCATAAATGATTGAATTGCATAGGTCTGTGCCTGTCCATTTCTGGATATAGTTTGCAGTCACTGTTCCACAAGTGGACACGCCGCCACTGGCAGTGACAGGAGCCCAAGTCCCATCCCCCCGCAAGACATCATTGGCATTTCCAGAGAAAGCGATGCTACCTATCATCCCGGTGTTGTCAGCAATAACAAGATTATTGGGAAGGACAGAGGTTGGCAGGGTCCGGACTCTCAAGTTGCCATTAATGTCTACCGTTGCAGCCGGAGAAGTGGTGTTAATCCCTATTTGTGTGCCATTATCAAAAATTATTGAATTACACAAAGCAAGCCCTGTCCATTTTTGTAACATATTAATAGTTACAGAGGAACAGACTGTATCTCCTTTGTCTGGCGGTGGCGGTGGAATAATGTTGCTCAAAGAATCCCATTTAGGAGGGATGTTTGGACCTTGACTAATAAGAATCTGCCCTGCTTTCCCGGGATTATTCCCTGGCATAAACGCACTGTCCAGTCGCAGATTGCCCTGAACGTGTAGTTTTTCCGTTGGATTAGTTGTTCCAACGCCGACATTCTGGGCATTCAAACCCCAAAATGCAGTGCTTACAATCAACAAAGTGAGTGCCCTCATATCTGCCCTACTTTTTGCTATTTGTCTTCTTACAACAAAAATACGACAAATCTCCTTAAAATGAAAACAAATTCTTTAATGCTAACATATAACTATTGTCCCAGGTGGAACAGTTTTGATTGTGGCTTTTTGAGCCAATCTTTTAATGACATTGCATTTGCATCTTTTTCTGAAAGTATTGGGTTTTCAATGGGCCATTCTATTCCAATATCTGGATCGTCCCATCTGATTGCCCCTTCTCCTTTAGGATTGTAAATCCCTGTGCATTTGTAATGAACTTCTGTGTTGTCGGTCAGTGCAGCGAATCCTCTGGCGAAGGATGCCGGTGCCCACATCATTAGCTTATTGTCTTCTGAGGCAGTGATACCAACCCATTTGCCTAAGGTGGGTGAATCATATCGCAAATCAACAGCAACAAGGAAAGCCTCGCCCCGAATAACTCGCATTAACTTGCCCATTGGTGGATCCCATTGGAAATGAAGTCCTCTGATAACGCCTTTCTTTGAAAGAGACTGATTGTCCTGAACAAAGGGTTGGTCAATTCCAATTTCTTTGAACAGATCCGCCCTATAGGCTTCCATAAAATATCCCCTGTGATCTTCAAAAACAACAGGCTTTATCACTTTAACAACCCCATCAAAATATGTCTCAACAACTTCAAAAGGCATTTTTTTCTTACAAAAATAAAAGATTCGTGGATTTACATTTTGAAACTCACAATTGTTGATATATAAAAATTAACCGGAACCTGAATTCCATCTATGCCAGCCACGTCCTTGAAAAGCATTGACATTCCACTTTCCCAACCCCATATAAGTCTTCTGCTTAAAGATCCATTAAACCGTCTGATAGCTATGATGCCTCCGGGTGAATAGCCCGCTTCAACAACCCCATCCAGCCCTTTGCCATGGAATTGTGTCCACATAAGACCATACCTCACGTAGAATGGTTTCCCATTAAGCACAAAACCAGTCGGGGAAATTCCGCCTATTTCAAGAGATGTTCCATTAATGTGGTTATAGTATTCCCTTCCTTCAACGCTTATGCTTACTCTTGAGTGGTGCTTACTTAACGCCATGTATAATACATTGCCTTTATACACAGGGACTCCAATCAATAAAGAAGCTTGAAATCCCGGCAACACTTTATTAGAAAAACCATTTCCGGACATGGCAGCTAACCTTGACAGATTGACCCCTCCATGCACTTCGGCAATAAGCGACAGGGAAGAATTATAAGTATTGGCAATATCCTTTCCTTCAACTCTCTCTATCTTGCCAACCCGCTCCGCCATTTCATTAGCGTCAATATCAAGGCTTAAAGACAATAAGGGCAAGTGGTTCATAATAGATCTTGCCTCCGAATCGCTTTCGTCCATCGGGCTTCCCTCTTGTGTGAAGAGATTTGTGTTGTGCGTGTTTGTTCCAGAAGAAGGGACTTGTGTAAGCAGAGCAGGGTAGTTGTCTTTGTTTTTAACGATTTGATTTGTGGGCTTAAATGTAGATGGTGCAGATTGATTCTGGATGTATTGATATTGTGTGGGCAGATCAGATTCTTGTGATGTGTAGTTTGCGTATTGTCCTTTATGGCTTGAAGATGCATGGTCTCTTTCCAGATGAGTAATGTAGTCAGCGTTGTAATTAAATAAGGCATACAGATTATTTTTATTAGTCATAAGCAGTCCAGCAATCAAGCCAATAATTAAGCCAACAAGCAAAACAGGCATGGGTGAATATCTCGCTACTGTTCCACTATAAAAAATGCGTTGTTTGACATAGTTGGGTGGTGTGTGTTCATAAGCCCTTATTTTCCTGCCTATATTTTGCCATAAATCTTTATTCTGCATGCTTTGATGGAATTGTTCCCACGAAGAATAGGGCGGTGGGATGTCCGCATTTTGCAGTTTCCTCCTGAGTTCTTCCCAACCTTTTTGATTCCTATGCATCCTTAGTTACCTTTTTTTTAAAGTAAAAGTGTTCTTCTATCCATTTCCTAAGAAGGTTTTTTGCCCTTGAAAGTTGAGACTTAGCGGTTCCTTCGCTAATGCCCAGCATTTGGGCTATTTCCTTATGTGAAAACCCTTCAATGACGTAGAGATTAAAAACAGTGCGGTATCCTTCTGGTAACCTCTGAATCAAACTAATTATTTCTTTCTCTGAAAGTTGAGATATTATGTCTGGATCTGGTGCCGGAACATTTAATTCAGAACTGTTCCAGTTTTGTTCGCCGTCTTCATCTTCTGGATGCAGAGACGAAAAACTGTATACCCGATGCTTGTTAGAGCGAAGTTTCTCCAAAATAACATTAATAAACACTCGTCGCATCCAACTTTCCAGCGACCCAGTGCCTCTCCATTGATGGATAGTGGACAAAACCTTTATGAACCCTTCGTGAAGGAAATCTTCCGCCTCGGCGTGTTCACGGGCATATCGCAGACAGAGGGCATACATCTTGGACGCATACTTATTGTAGAGTTCTTCTTGGGCTTCTCGGTTGCCACTGGCACACGCCCTCGCCAGTTCTTTTTCATTCTTAAATTTTCCCTTTCGTGTAGCCAAATTTTTCAGTAGTTGCCACATCCAGCGTCCCTTACTTAGTGTTTTCTTATGCTTATTAGATGCATTTTGATGTTAATTGGTTGCATTTGCTTTGATAAATATACGGCATTTTGCGTAAAGCCACAAACATAGCGGGTTTCGGGATAGGTCTAAAAGGTAATTGGGAAGAGAACAGCCTTTATTTCGTGCGGGCATTTAGTGTTTTTCCCGAAGCCGATTAATTCAAGTTGTGTTGTGTGGGTTGTCTTGTGCACACGGACTTATTTTAGTTTACATAATATAAATTATGCGACAAAGAAATGGCGGAACAAATCCTCACGCTATAAAATCAGTTTTTGCTTAATTGTCCCTGAGTATTAGCCCATTATCTCTCCCGCCATCTTTCGTCCGTTTTTATTATATGTGGCATAAGATTTATGACCATAACTGCCTGCATTAAAGCATATTATTGTTGTATGCCTGTCGCTTATATTGAACGCTTATAATCTATCGTATGGCTATATATTTTTGTCCATAACAGTCTAATAAATAGTGACTTATTATAAAACAATTTTTCTCTCTTTAAGCCCGCTCAAATAACCGTAATTTATCATACCTGAAGTGACTATTTCCATACTTTTGCCATATTAAATGCCGACATATGCCTGCATCTCCTGAATTCGTTGAGAAACTTTTTAGTCAGTTAGCCCCTGTCTATGAGAAGGTTTCTGTTGCTATATCTGGTGGCATGATTCTTCATTGGTATGACCTGCTTTTCAAAACTCTTGACAGAATCTATCGTATCAAATCCAGAGATGGCAAACGTATTGAGCATCTGGACATAGCCACTGGAACAGGACTTATTCCCCTTTGGATATGGAAACACTGGCGGAATAAAGTCTCTGTGACAGGGATTGACCTCACGGAAGGCATGCTTAAAATAGCACGACACAGAATGCCTGATTGGAAATTCATTGTTGGCGATGCTCTCAATCTGCCTTTTGACGACAACTCTTTTGACGTGGCTACTGTGACATTCGGGCTTCGCAATATGGAAGACCCTGCAAAGGCAATAAGCGAAGCGTATAGGGTTCTGAGGTCGGGCGGGTATTTCCTTGTTCTGGAAGTGGTTCCATATCCCAACCCTCTCCTGCAAAGGCTTTTTGAGATGCATGTTGGCACTGTTTCAGCAATTGCAGGCGGGATCCTTTCAGGGAACATAACTCCGTATGTGTATTTTGCAGGAAGTGTTGATAGTTTCTTCACTCGGGAAGGGTTTGAGAAAGCATGCAGGAATGCGGGATTCAGGAAAGTTGGAATTCTGCCAATGGCTTTCGGCGGAAGCATCCTCGCAATCTGCCAGAAATAGCCAATAATCTCAATGGTGTTATTAGAACTCCTCTAAAACAGAAACTTATCAAGGATTTTTTGCGTATATTTGACAGAAAGCCAAACCAAATTCTTTGCCGATGGAAAAGGGAAGTATCGCTATAAAGGTTAGGAAATTATTGATAGAAAACGGATTTGATAGGGAACAGGCGGACGTCCTCGCCTTGGTGTTTGATGACATATACCACAGTTATATGTCCGACGTGGCAACAAAAAAAGACGTGGTGTTAGTAAGGGAAGAAGTGAAGTCGCTTAGGGAAGATATGAAGATGTTTATGCAAATGATGGACAAGCGATTTGAAGAGACCTTAGATAGCATTAAAGAAAGGTTTGAAGTAACGGATAGACGTTTTGAAGAGGCTTTGGACAATTTTGACAAGA
>JAADEI010000035.1 GCA_013153515.1 Chlorobiota bacterium
CTTTGAGGCGGTCTTTGACTTCGTCCCATAGGGCTGCTTGTTGCAATGCCCACTCAACTGTTTCGTCCAAAATGCTTTTTTTCTTTATTCCTCTGATACGCAAGCCGAATGCTACATTGTCATAAATAGATTGAGGAAAGGGGTTTGGTTTTTGGAAAACCATTCCTATACGGCTTCTGAGCTCTTCAATGGGAATCTCGTCGCTATAGATGTCAATTCCTTTGAAATATACCTTTCCTTCAAGGCGGAACCCTTCAATATAATCATTCATCCTATTGAGGACCCGCAGGAAAGTTGATTTACCACATCCAGAGGGTCCAATCAGTGCGGTGACCCGACGGGGCAAGATCTTCATGGATATGTTTTTCAGGACGTGTTTGTTGCCGTAGTAGGCATTTATATTGTCAACTTCTATTTCAGGTGGTTCATCAGGAATGTCTATAATAGGTTTTATATCTGTAAATTCTTGTGTTTCTGCGGTCATTACGTCCAACTTTTCTCAAATGCTAATTTATGGCAAAATAAAAAAGGGGAGGCGGTGATGCCTCCCCCTCATGAATTGCAAGCAGAATGTTCACTTAAGCGTCTCTTACTTCACTTGAACCTTTAAGAGGTTGGTTCCCTCCATTGTGGTTACTTTGATGAAATATATTCCTTTGCTTAGGTTGTTAAGGTCAAGCTTATATGTCCTTGTAGATTGAGCCAATTTCTCACGTTTCATTACCTGCCCGGCGGTGTTAATCACTTCCAAGTGTTGAATGTCTGAGCTAGACACAAGCTGATATGTATTACCCATAGTAATAACTTGTATATCTACCTCACTGCTTGGTTGTAATGCAGATATAACAGTGCCGAAAACGTCCAGATAGAGCCGGGCTGCTGTGTCCACAGGCAAGTTAATTAGTTTGTTATTGCTAGTATCAAGATAGACCCGTTGAGGCAAGAAGGCAATAAGCATTGTCTTAGCGTCGCATCCGGAACACAATGTTGTGAGCGGCACATCAATAGTGTCCCAAACATCGCCTGTTTGTGGTAGATATTTAAGTGAAAAATATGTTGTGTTATTAGTTGAATCAAAAAGCTGCACTAGGATTGAAGCGCTATCCTCGGCAGTTGGAGATATATATTGATAAGCAAATTGGAAGTCAAACAGGCTATCTATATCAAATCGTTGATACAATGCATTATAAGGTGTGTCGCTAATGAAGGGTCTATAAGCTGGTGCAAGCTCGAGGCTCACCCTACCATCTGCTACCTTGCTTGAAGTGGCTCTTACTTTCCCCTTTATCTTGGAAATAATCTTTCCGAAGGGATGCCTAATTAATTCATGGTCAAATGCAGCATCCACGGTCCACTTATTAAAGGTATCCACAGTAACATAATACCAATCTTCAAAGTCAGGGTTTAATGGAAAAGTAGTGTAAATGTTATGAGAAGCATCATAGATTTTAATATCATCAACGACTAATGTGCATCCCGGATTAACTTGGCTAAACACAAATGCCCAATGTTTGACTTCCCTTCCTTTACCAACAGATGTAAGATTAACAATAAGAGCAGCCGTGTCCCCAACAAATGAAGGAGTATTCCCCAGAATCAAGATATTTGCTACTGCTGAGACTCCTAAGGTATCGTCAAACCCCAGAATTCTAATTATAGCTGTGTCATTTTGATTCTTTGGGAAGTATTTATAAGCAAAAGTTACGTTCCACATCTCTATTGAAGCGGGTGAGTATTTAGTGGGGAGGGTGACTATTTGCACACCGAAAAACGTATCTGTTACGACATCAGGAACTTCAATTCGCAACGCATAACTCCCAGAGTATCCAGGCTCTTCCGGCATTACCCCGTAAGAGAATTGGTCTTCATAAAGGATTTTAAAAGACTCAGATGAGTGTTCCCAATTGGCAGGTACTGGCACAGTTACACTGTCATATTCTTCAAAAGAGGCATTTGGAATTTTGGTCTGCGTTTGAGCGACCATCCCTAAGGAAACCAGCATTGCCACACTATGAACTAATGTTTTCCTCATGGCTTTCTGCATTTTCATATTACAAAGTTAGCGTTTTTTCTTCAAAAATGATAGTTCATCTATCAATGTTTGAATCACTTGCCATAATTTTGACCGTGAAAAAAATGAATGGATGGAACGAGGACAGGACATATTCTCACGGATTGAAGCATTTGTGCTTGCTTATCCCAAGCAGGTGGCAATGATAGTAGGGGGAATTTTAGTTATAATAATTGGGTTCTTAGCTTATAAGAACTTTTACGTCAAACCAATGAATGAACATGCTCAAAAGCAGGTTTGGCGAGCAATACAGTATTTCCAAATGGATTCTTTCAATCTTGCATTAAACGGGGATGGGCTATATCCAGGATTTTTGCAAATCATTGACAGATATGGGGGCACTTCCACTGCAAACACCGCCTCTTATTACGCAGGGATTTCTTATTTGAACCTTGGCATGCACGACCAAGCAATAAAGCATTTAAAAGATTGTGATTTTGACGATCCATTTTTTGAAACCATTAGATTGAAAGCAATGGGAGATGCTTATGCAGAAAAAGGAAATTATAAAAAGGCATTAAAATGGTATGCAAAAGCCGTTAACAAAAACCGAAATGACTTAACAACTCCTGAGCTATACAGGTTAGCGGGATTGATGAATGAGCGCTTGGGCAATCTGGAAGATGCACTCATATTCTACACAAAGCTCAGAGAGGAATATGGCAACACCGTGGAGGGACTATATGCAGAGAAATACATCGGTAGAGTAAAGGCGGCTTTGAAAAGGGAAAAGATATAGGTTGGTCTGATGGCTAAGCAACACATTGTTCAATTCCCCAGGCTCAATAACGTCATTAAATTATCAGACCAGATTACTGGCTATATTGTGCATAGCAGTTGGCATCTAAGCATTATTGAAAAGATGGTATCTGGTTCACTTGACGCATTAAGGATGTATAGTATTACTCAAGTGGAGGTGGTTCCCGTTAGCGGAACATTTGAGATTCCTCAAATGATAAGCCACATAATAAACACACATAAGGACACAAACAAACATATTGTAATCATTGCTCTTGGGATTGTTATTCAAGGGGAGACTTATCATGACAGGGTTATTTCGTATAGCGTGGCTAACGCCCTCCAATCCCTTGCTATCACACACCCCTCCGTTCCTATTGGTTTCGGCATTTTGACTGTATATGATAGACAGCAGGCTGTGGAGCGTGCCTTCGGTAAAGGCAATAAAGGGATAGAAGCCACGATAGCTGTCTTAACTCAGTTGGATAGAATCATTTCCATCTCTACCCGTTAGTGATTTAGAATGGATAGCCAAGGGCAAGAACAAAGTTAAAGAAAGGATAAGCATATCCATATTCGGCATAAAACCATTGCTTCCAGTTCCTATCAAACAGTCTATGAATAACTATTCTATCGCTCTCAGGCAAAGCAGGGTCATATATCTTAAATGCACCATCTACCCGTAGGATGAAGTACACAAGATTAATCCTCAATCCCACCCCACCATCTATTGCTATTTCTTTCCAGAAACGGGTCAGGTCAAAGTGTCCCTGAGGCATAGTTGAGTCAGGTCTAAGCAACCAGATGTTTCCTGCATCTGCAAACAAAGCTCCTTCAATCATATTGCCTGCACCAATGCGATATTCAATATTGCCTTCCATATAGATGTCGCCTGTTCGATCACTAAAGATTAGTCCTGTTGGGGAGACATCATAGGGTGTTGAGCCGGGACCTAAAGAGCGGACTGTCCAACCCCTCATACTAACTGCCCCACCCGCATAGAACTGCTTTAAATATGGAAGGACGGTGCTCAAGCCATAAGGAACTCCCACACCACCGATACCTCTAATTACAAGGTTTGTTTTTGGGGGCCAGAAAAATTGTATGTATCGTCGTATGTCAACGGTTATCTTAAAGTATTGAGAAATAGGCAAGTCACCGTAAGAAATATTTGCATATTTGTTAAGCAAATATAACGAATTACCTGCGAAATCCAAATCAACCGTTAAAAACCAGTATCTGCTCCACCCCTTATAAAACTGATCCAACAGGAACCTATAGCTACCGCCAAATATCAGTTGGTCCTGGAGGCTTTTTTGAAGCCTAGGGTTGTTGACCACCGTTTCATAATATAAGTCAGATATTGCGAACACTTTGAGCCAGTAGATTGACATAGGGGAAAATGAATGTTCTTTAAGGGGTAGTTTTTTATAGACATAATCTTCACGTTCACGCCACCTATATACGTATGCTGCCTGTGCCTGTCCGAAGGTGAGTTCAGGTCGTTGTTCATATGAGAGGTCTCCTTGCAGTTGGGTTGTTGCAGTCAAGAGAGAAGTTTTAACGAATGGAGCCATTAATGTGGGGAAAGATAATCTGGCACTTGTTGTAACTGACCATAATCTGAATATTTGATTTTTGCCCAACACCTGCAGTTCCATACTTGCTCTGCCCACAAGATTCATTTCCTCAGACCCTTTGAAAACATTTCTATTGGTGTAAGTTAAGGAGGCGGCGAATCCTGCTATAGTGGCTGTTCCCGTATTGGCTTCCAGATCAACGATTAGTGAGCGTTGTGGTGAGCGGTCAAGACACACATACATGTCGACCATAGTAGAATCAATTCTTTCAAGGTTGATATTAGCATATCTGAACAGTGCTAGGGAAAGCAATCCATTATTCATCAAGCGCTCTAACCTTTCATAGTCATACATTAAGCCTTTCTTGTAGGGGATTTTATCTACGAGGACTTGCCATCGCATAAGGGAAGGCTGGGTAGTAATAACGTATATGCTTCGGGAGGAATCCACGAAAGGGATAGTGTCGGCACCTGGCTTTACGAAACATGAAGCATTGTCTGGAATTACATATATATTTCGGAGGGAGTATTGTCTCAGGGCAATGGAATCTTCCTTCACATGCATATATACTTCCACCGTGTGTTCTCTATTATTCGTATCTAATTCATAATAAATAAGAGATGGATTGAAGAACACATATGCTTCGTTTCGTAGCGTAGTGGTCCACCATTGTCTGTCTTCTTCAAGGAGAGCATAAGAGAAGGGGCGTTTAACCTTTGCGGGGTGTCCCATTAAATGTTTCAGGAATAGTTTGAATAATTTTCCTTTCCGAGGGGGAACAAATTTAGAGATAACGAATTGGGGTCCTGTATTAACGTGATATGTTACACTGGCAAGTGTAAGGTTCTTTCTTTTTTTGAGAGAGATGTCTTTATCTACTTGAGCGAGTAGATAGCCCTGCACAAACAGGTATCGTTTCATCCGCCAAGCCGACCTGGCAACAAGTGTTGTGTCAAGCCAAACGGGTTCCTCCCCCATCCTTCTAACTAACCATTTATAGAACTTGCCTTTTTTGTCCTTAAAAAGTGTCCAAATGGTTAGCCTGAGAGGGAAAACACCAAGAAATTTTGTATTGGGTAGAGGTTTAGCGAGTGAATATAGGTCTTGCTTGAGTGCGGAAGAAACTCCTTCTATTTTAACTTCGTATAGCAATGGCTTATCTGATTGTAGTGATTTGGGGACTCCACAGGATTGGCTGAGCAGGGTTGCTAATAACGAAAACATTACAAAAAATGGGAAATGCTTACGAGAAGGGAAATTGCGTATATTAATAAGCTCCAACGAAATGCTAAGTTTAGACATAACGAGAGAAAATTTGTTGTTGAAACCCCTAAAATTGTTACTGCCCTTCTCCATTCAGATGTAAAAATAGAGAGAATTTATGCTACGGAGACATGGTTGAAAGTCGCTAATTTACCTAAGGATGTTACCATAAAAGTTGTTTCTGAAAAGGAATTACACAAAATTTCTTCCTTAACGAACCCCAATCAAGTTGTTGGTATTGCCCAGATTCCGGAAGCAAAACTTCCCGACTCACTTCCCTCAAATTGGTATGTCTATTTGGACAGTATAAGAGACCCTGGAAATATGGGTACTATAATAAGGTTATGTCATTGGTTCAATATATCCATATTATTTGGCACTCCTGATTGCGTTGATGTTTATAATCCTAAGGTGGTTCAGGCTTCAATGGGCTCTATTGGGTTTGTTAGGTTCATACCTATTGAACTTTCTGAACTTTTGAAAACTTTTCCGGATTTTCAGGCATATTGTCTTTCCGCATCTGGAAACCCAATAAAAGAATCAAGCTTGCCGGGACATGGATTTCTTATAGCGGGCAATGAGAGCAGGGGCATTTCGCCGAAGACTGCAAGCAATTGTCATTCTTCTGTTAGCATCCCACGATTCAACCAACACATTGACTCTCTAAATGTAGCCACTGCAATAGCTATGGCATTATATCATGTTAAGTTATGCCTGTAATAAGCATTTTTATCCTGCTATCTTCGGGCAGTAGATCTGTCTGTTTTTAAGACGTTCCTTAAACTTAAATCCATAGAAAGCGACAAAAACCTCAATGCCCCCTCTCATCAAGTTCGCTACTCTAAGCGAAGAAAGGGTTATGTCATAACTGATTCCGAAGCCCCAAGATTGAGAATCGTATCTGAAGGCGGGATACAGGGCATCGCCAATACGATACCACATTCCTAAGGTAATTGATTTATCTCTACCTCTAAAACCTGAACCATATCCTTTAGGCCAAGGGTAATAGACCCATCCGGCTCCCGCTGTATATTCAGTGTATTCATGTTGTCTTAAATGAAGGAAGGTGAGGACGAGCGATGACCGGGTACCAATATCTGTAATAAAACCGACATAAGATGTTAGACGGGGATACATGGGAATGGGCTCATAGAAATAAGTCTGAGGATTGTTAAGGTGATATACGCTCCCCCCGAGGAATAGTGAGGTATGTGGATTAAATGCGAAGAAACCCCAAATGCCGGTGTTCAGGTCAATGAATCCCACTGAGGTATTAACGAAATACTCTCCGGAAGGCACGGTCGGATCAGGTCCAAAGATTGTAAATTGAGAGCCAAAAAGTAATTTATCTGTTTCAAAAGAACGGATCCCATATCCTAGTTGTAATCCAACGCCTATATATATTGGTGCTTCCTCGTTTGAGCTGAAAGATCTATGATAAGCAACACTAACAAGCCCTTCCGTGGTGCCCAATTGTGAGTGCCCCGCTCTGTCTTCTAGCACCATTAAGCCTACACCCAAGTAATCAGGGAATAGGACTTCCTGAAGCAACGGCAAATCAATAGAACCATAGAAGGTTTTATAAGGATATGGTGTTATTGACCGCCATTGATTTCTGTATGCGAACACTGCCCTGAATGTGCTGGGCATAAATCCTGTCATCGCGGGATTAATCCAGAGATTAGGCATGAAGTATTGTGAGTAGTGGACGTCCTGAGCCCCGGCAACTATTCCCATAAGGAGCAATAACCATTTTTTCATTGGGTACTTTTTTTCCTACTGTTCAATTAGCAAATATACACAAAAATAAGTTATCAAACCAATTAATGCGAAGAGGTGGCAAGATTTTAAGGCAATCATAGGATTATTAATCAAAAGCTTTATACTTTTGTGTGTATGGTAAGGATAATTGTTGACTCTGGGGCGACCAAAGCTCGCTGGTTGATTAAAAGGAAAAGGGGCAAAAGCCAGCTTATCGAGACAGAAGGGATCAATCCTTATTTCTACACAGAAGAAGAAGCGGTTAATATAATAAAGAATGAGTTAGAACTCAAAGCACCCTTCCTTAAGGACTATGAAGTGGAAGAAGTGATCTTTTATGGTGCCGGCTGTTCCACTGAACAACGATGCTTATTAATGGACCGAGTTTTACAAAGCGTCTTCCCACGAGCCAGAATAATTGTTCATCATGATATTCTGGGTGCGGCACGGGGGATTTTAAAAGACAAGCCAGGTTATGTGGTGATCATCGGCACGGGCAGCAACACTTGTTATTATAATGGGAAGGAGATAGTTGCCCGTCATGGCGGTTTGGGCTATATCCTTAACGATGAGGGCAGCGGTGCAGATATAGGTAAGCACTTGATTGCCGCCTGGTTGGACAAAGAAATGCCTGCCGATTTAGTGCCTGCTTTTGAGGAATTCATAGGAATGACGGAAGCAGAAGTGATTTTTAAAGTTTATCAGGATAAGCGTCCCGCCCGATTCCTCGCTCAACAAACGTTATTTGTCAGTGAGCACATTGACCATTCATGGTGCCGACAACTAACTAAATCTCGGTTTAAAACCTTAGTAACGAGGCATTTGAAGCCATTGATTGAGAAGGTTGGGAAGGAAGACTCAGTTCACGCCTCAGGCTCAGTGGCTTATCATTTCCAGGATATATGGAAAGAAGTTCTAAGTGAAGAAGGACTCAAGGCAGGCAAGATAGTTATAAATCCGCTTGATGGACTCGCCGAATTCCACTGGGGCAAGAAATAGGCATTTGCTATCTTTGAGTTATAAATGCAAATATGAAGATAACTGAACAACCATCAGAGTATCACAATTTAGAAAGAAGGAGCATAGGAGACATTCTGAGGATTATAAACGACGAGGATTCCCTTGTTCCAAAGAGAGTTAGGGAAGCTCTTTCTCAAATAGAACGCTTAACGAAAGCATACATAAAGCATTTGGAATCCGGAGGCAGGATTTTCTATATTGGCACAGGGACAAGTGGGAGGCTTGGCGTTCTTGATGCCGCTGAATTGATCCCAACTTTTGGCATTCCAGAGGGTGTAGTTATTGGCATTATAGCAGGAGGGGATGAAGCTTTGAGGCGTCCTGTTGAATATGCTGAGGATGACGCAGAAGCCGGCTGGCTAGAACTCTTGAAGCATAACGTTTCGGATAAAGACTTAGTAATAGGAATTTCGGCATCTGGAACAACCCCTTTCACGGTGGGGGCTGTTGAAAGGGCTGTTCAAAACGGCATAGAGACAGGTTGCATAACGTGTAATCCAAATACCCCCTTGGCAAAATACAGTAAACATCCTGTTGAAGTGATTGTGGGTCCTGAGGTGATAGCTGGGAGCACGAGGATGAAAGCAGGCACTGCCCAGAAGTTAGTTCTCAATATGATTAGCACTACTGCTATGATTAAATTAGGCAAGATACTTGATAATCGGATGATAGATATGCAAATTGTGAATAAAAAGCTTTTCAACAGAGGGGTTAACCTGATTGTTGAATGGACAGGAGTGGACCCCCAAATTGCTGAAAAATTATTACTTTCGGAAGGAAGTGTTAGGAAAGCCTTAGAAAAAATTAAGAAAGATGGCATTGATTTTAGTGGTTGATGATGAGGAAATGATCAGAGAGGCACTAAAACAAATTTTTGAAGAAGAGGGGCACAAGGTCATCGGGCAACCAACTGCCCATGATGCACTCAGATGGCTGAAGAAATATAAGCCAGATGTTATTTTCCTTGATGTAAAGATGCCGAGGATGTCGGGAATGGAAGCCCTTGAAGAGTTTCAAAAAATACATCCTGACGTTCCAATAATAATGCTTACAGGGCATGGGAATGAAGAGGTTGCTTTTGAAGCGGCAAGAAAAGGAGCTTTTGATTACATAAGCAAACCCCCTGATTTAAACAAACTGTTGATAACCCTACGAAATGCATTGGAAAATAAAACCCTTAAAACAGAAGTAAAAAAACTAAAACAGAAAAAGGATGAGGTTCCCCCACTAATAGGCGTTTCTCCCGCAATGCAAAAAGTTAAGGAATTGATAGAGAAGGTGGCGCCCACGGACGTGAGAGTATTAATCACTGGCGAAAGTGGTGTTGGCAAGGAGGTGGTAGCCAAACATTTGCATTTAAAGAGCCAACGTGCCGGTGGTCCGTTTGTAAGCATTAACTGTGGAGCCCTGCCCTCGGAATTAATTGAAAGTGAATTGTTTGGTCATGAGAAGGGGGCTTTTACCTCTGCTGTTAGGCAACACATAGGGAGTTTTGAACGGGCGAATGGAGGAACATTATTCTTAGATGAGATTGGAGAAATGCCGCTATCTGCACAAGTTAAACTATTAAGAGCCCTTGAAGAAAAAGCCATTACGAGGGTTGGCGGAGAGAAAAAGATTCCTGTTGATGTGCGAGTCATCTCTGCGACAAACAAAGACTTGAAAAAAGAGGTTGAAAAAGGCAACTTCAGACTTGACCTCTATCACAGGATTAATGTAGTGGAAATACATATTCCGCCGTTAAGGGAGCGTCCTGAGGACATTCCGCCCCTCGTGGAACATTTCGTAAAGCAATTAAAAGAGGAAGGGCTGCCCGAAAAAAAGTTCCCTCCGGAAACCCTTAAAGAATTACAAAAATTGCCATGGCCCGGAAACATTAGGGAGTTGAGAAATGCCATTGAAAGGCTTATGATTCTTGTAGAAAATGATACAATAACCCCTCAACACATTAAGGAATTTATAACTTGAGTATATAACCAATACCTTATTTATCTAAGCTGTTTCGTTTTAAGGATTCTAACATCTCTTTTTGAGCATGCAATTGTTGTCTTAATTCTTGAAGCTCAGATTTAAGCGAAGTGGCTTTTTCTCCTATATTGACTATCTGGGTCTGCTGATCCTGAACTGCCTTAGTCAAAGGAACAACAAATTCGGCATATCTAAGAGTATATACCTTGCCTTTCATTACCCCGCTAAATTTATAATTTGTTTCCTTTGCTGCACGATATACGTCCTGTGCTATGAATCCTGTCCACCTGCGGCGCCATACTGGGCTGGCAGGTACTTCTGTTGAGTCATATTTCAACATATAGGAAACGGGCTTTAACCTATTAATGAAATCCAAACCGACCACGTCATCGCGAATGTCCGTCTTAAACCTACGATCAGAGTACGTGCTCCAGTTCACTTGCCCCCCTATCCATGTTACATTTGAATCACCCAGTTGTATAGTATAGTCGTAATAAGTGGGTGTTCCTGTCCCTAACTTCATATTAGTTGCGAAGGCACCGAACGAAACAGAGTGATAGGCATAATCAGGATGAACCGGGTATAGAACAGTACCGGGAGAGCCAATAAAGGTCTTACTTCCATAGCCAAAAGCAACAGGATAAAATATATTAACATTTGCAAAACCAACTACTTCTGATTCCCCTCCTACACGAATATCACCAAGGAATATGGGGGAAATATATCTGTTCTCAACATCCATCCCTACTATAGTTGAAGCATTTATGTCATGAGATGGAGCATTATCTACAAACGAACCAATTACTGTATTTAAACCCCAATCGGCAACGTAACATTCGCTGAAGTCTATGAGTGTAGTATAGGTACTTATATTAGGATTCTCTAAATCACATTGTGCATTATAATTAAGGCGAATTGCTACTCTCAAACTATCTATATCTGGAGCTTGCAAGAATAAATTATTCCCGATTAGTACATCTAAATCATTTAATTCCCGAATTGACCTTCCTATCGCTACTGCCCTATCTGTTTCCTCCTTGGTTATGGCGAACCAATTGCTGGGTCCCAGAATAACATTTTTAGTTGCATTATATCCGCCTTGTCCAAATATTATTTCGTCTCCCAATGTAACATTCTCAGTAGATTGCTCTCTTATATTCCACAACTGATTGAAACCAATATGAGTATTATAAATAACAGGGCTATCTAGAGGATCCGAATAGATTAAATTTCCTAACATAACATTGTACATATCTTGAGCATTGCTATGGAGAAGGCTATCGTGCACGTATCCCACTACAACATTACGATAAAAATTTTTGCTATGGTTATGGAGAGCGTCGCTGTCAGTTTTGGCAATGTAAACACTTTCGTTCAGCTTAGCACCGATTGCAGACATTGACTTATATCCCACAACCAAACTTCTATAAATTTCAGATGCATTTTGTGCTGCTTCCGTACCTATTACAACGCTTTCTGTGTCTGATCGGGCGTTAAAAAGTGCTGTATATCCTATTGCCACGCTGTTATAATGTTTTCCCTTATGCATAGCATAGTTGCCTATTGCAACACTTTGTGTTCCCGGTGTATCGGAATACAATGTGTATGTTCCTATTGCGACATTGTTGCTAGCATTAGATACGGCATTTGCCATGGCTTTATATCCTATTGCTGTGGAAGCTATGCATGACCTGCAAGAAGACATTGCTTTGTTGCCCAAGGCGACATTCAAAGCTCCGGCATCAGTAAGGGATGCAAGAGCCGAATCTCCAATGGCGACAGAGGGGAACCCGTTTTGGAGGGATGCCAAGGCTCCATTACCAATAGCAACATTATTAGAGGCATTTTTGACGGAGCGGAGTGCACCGGTTCCCACTGCCACATTTCTCACTGCCCCTGTAATGCTGTATAGTGCTTCATAGCCCACTGCTACATTGCTCTTAGCAGCACGAGAAAAATACATTGACCGGGTTCCAATTGCTACATTATTACTGCCGAGAGTATCAAGGGACAGGGTCCTATACCCTACAGCAACATTATTTTCCCATCGTTGTGCGGAGGACCCTGTTTCAACACCCACTGCTACATTGTCAGAAGCATAGGTTCCTTGATAAAGTGCTTTATATCCTATTGTAACATTGCTAAGTGAAGTGTCCAATAGAGAAGCTGCATAGCTGCCGCTTGCTGTTGAGCCCTCTGTAATTTTTGTTTGAGCCATAGCGGCGTGTCCAATAGCTGTAGTATAAAGGCTATGTACTGACCTTTTCAAAACGTTTGACCCAACTGCAGTATTACCCCCCTGATTTTGTATAGTAGCCAGTGCTGAATCCCCTATTGCTACCTCTGCTGGATTAGTTACCATAGGCGACAATCCGGATAGGTTGCTCAAAGCATCTGTTCCTATCGCAACACTTAAATTAACTTCCGTTCCTAAAGCTAAAGCTCTGTTGCCAATAGCTACATTGCTAAAGGAATTGTCATGATTCACTAATGCCTGAGTTCCAATGGCAATATTATAACTACATATAGTGCAATTTTGCATAATTGAGTCTCCTATTACTATATTGTCATCTCCTTCGTAGAGTTGTACTGCACTTTTATATCCAAGGGCGACATTTCCAGAGCCGGAGCCCACACTCCATAATGACTTTGCACCTATTGCAGTATTACATACAGCGCCTGAGCCTGCATTTCCTCCCAATGCTTCAAACCCAATTGCCGTATTCAAACCTGCAGTTTCCACGTATTGCCCGGAACCATCACCAACATATACATTTTGCCCCAGAGAAAAATTATTTGATGAGCCGGCATTAACCCCTACTACCACTCCCAGTTGCGTTGGGCTTGCCTGCTGCCACACTGCCCCTCCGACACTCAATCCAACACCAGTGAAATAGTTTCCAACGTCCAAAGCCCCTGTTTCGGCGAAATAAGGAGTATCGGTTCCCTGAAAGGTAGTGGGGAAAATGAATCCGAACCATGAGTATGCAAGGGCATATTGCCATAAATATCCTGAGGCTGTTGCCCCTGACCACTGCAAATTCCCATTGAGGAAATGAGTTGTTGAACCTGTCTCCGACAATCTGTATAACACACCGTTGTTGTCTGCGACTACAAGCCCCCTATTGGATCCAGAGAGGTTACGAAATCTCACCGTGCCATTGACATCAAGGGTTCTGGTAGGCACCCATTTGTTGATAGCTACGCTTCCATTAGAGCCTATTAAGAATAGGGAATTTGAACCGATGCTTATGAGAAATATAGAATCAGAGAAGGAAGAGGGCACATGGATGTCCAGTCGGGCATGTGGGTTGCTCCCCACACCTGTTTTTTGGGCTTTCAATACGGTGACCATGCCCAATAATACGATTAATTGTAAAGCCCGTGAAATAATGTTATTCCTCATTGCTGGACAATTTCTCTATTTTGTAATTTCTCCAAAATTTCCTGTCTCTTTCCGATCCTTTCCTTAAGAATTTGGAGTTCTCTTTCTTGATTAGCTAATTGCTGTTCTTGATCCTTCAAAATCTTCTGCTGCTCCTGAATTGCTTTAACAAGTGGCACTACAAACATTTCATAAGAGAGTGAATAGGTCAGGCTATCTCCACCTACTTCATAAGGAGTATATAGTCCTCCGAAATGGGCACCAATGCTTTTCAAGATTGAATCCACTTCTTGAGCTATGAAGCCAGAAAATCTGATTTTTTCAATATCATATTTCTCTTGCCATGTGTTTGTATCTACGGTGCCATACATAATTAGCTGTTGCTTATCAATGTCAAGGTTATAGGTAACGGGGCGAAGCTTTAAGATAAAATCTAATCCGGAGACATCCTCTCTTATTTCATGTTTATATGAGCTATCAGAAACAACAGTTAGGTTAACATTTCCACCTATCCAATTGACAGAAGTGTTTCCGAAATGGAATCTATATGATGCAGTGGGATTGGCTCTGTATCCAAGTGCCCCTGTCAATATAGCGGTGGTCACGTTTGTTGGTCCTGAAAAAGCCCCCACCGCCACATTAAGACTATCAAGAACTATATCTCCATTGCCTGTTCTAACCTGTTCGCCTATGTAAACATTTTGTTTTAGCTTATGGACATTTCTGTTAAGAGCACCATGCCCAACAATAACATTATGAGCAAACTCATTCTCATATCTATTGTTGCGCGAGAGGATGTCGTTCCCTATTATAACATTGTCTTTCACTATGACCCAAGAAACTGTGTCGTTTTTACCAATAGCCTTTAATGAATTATGTCCAATTATGATATTTCGTTCAATTCTATATGCACCGAAAACATCCGTCAACACGTTATGTCCGACAAAAACGTTAGTTGTAGCAAACCAACCGCTTAAGCTTCTAAAGTTTGTTACCTTGAACGTATTATTTCCCGCTACAAAGCATGCTTTAATTTCTTTAGGTGGAGTAGTAACCGAGCTATCTTTTATCAAAAAACTGTTATGTCCAATAACAAACATATCCTCAACCTTACTAAATCCATACTTTAAGTAAAGGAATGACAGAGACTTGTTTCCTATTGCCACAGAATTTTCAAAAGATACAGGAATGGAATCACTAAACAAAGAGTTGTTGCCTACAGAATAAATGTGTTTTCCAGAGGTGTTTTTTCCCGCTCCATGCCCTATTTGATAGCGATAATCTGCTTTTAATGAACTATCAGAGTTATAAGAGTTATAATATAAACCATGTCCAATTCCACCCACCGCACTTGGACCGGGCTCATTTATATAATCTTCCGGTATCCTTACATCGTGACCAATAAATGTAGCGTTAAAAAAATAGCTACGTGAAGGGTATATAACATCAAAACCTATACTTGTTATGTCTCTCAGCCTATTTTCGGCCGAGTCTACTAATCCCGAACCAATTAATGTTGAATTGAAGACTTTCAATAGTTGAGGAGAATCTTGTCTGACGAAATCAATGCCGATCATTACTGATGATGTATCTTCTACAAAAAGCGTATCTTTAGTGCTCAAAACGATATTTACTCCTCCCTTACTAGAAAAACTTTTAAACTTATTTGAAATAAAGATCGGATTTTCCTCTCCTATTGCAAAATGATATACATTACCAATTGTTATATGTCCAGTTCCGGGATCTGCCCTGCCAATAGCTACAGAAGCTGTGATGGTGTCAAAATACAAAGAATCCCAAAGTATTTGATCTGAAGCAAGCACAGTATTTTCGGTGAAATGAGGTGTTCCAGGCCAGCGTTTTTTAAATCCGCTACGATTGGTTATTACAAGATTATTGTTTATTTCCCATGGTGTTGTAGTGGTTGTGTCTGTTCCCACGTCATGCCCTATGACTATATTTTTAGTGAATCCTGATTTGGCGGACAAAAGTGTTCTGTTCCCTATTGCTATATTAATTCCGGACGATTGAGAGGAAGCCATCGCTGAGTCACCGATGGCTATTGACACAGTGGCTTGGGAATCTGCGGCTAAGGCAAATGCTCCAACTGCTACATTATAATTTCTTTTATTATTAGCCAATGCTTTACTTCCCACTGCTACATTTTCACTACCTGAGGTTCCATGCTGCATTGCTCCTGAACCGATAGCCACGTTTCGGGAACCTGATTCATTAGATTTTAATGCTGCATACCCTACTGCCGTATTGTCTTTTGAACCTGCTAAACGCATTGCTTGGGCTCCAATTGCCGTATTGCGGTCCAAATTGCTTTTCCCTAATTTCATGACTTCAAATCCCACGGCTGTTACGTCGGATGATAATGTATCTCTGGCGATTGTTCTAAATCCGACAGCTGTGTTTCTGCCTGTATATACCGTAGAGGCAAGTGCTGAATCACCGATGGCAACTGATTTATCGCTGGTAAACAATGCATATTTAGTTGCTGAGAGGGCGTTACTACCTATTGCCACAGAGCCCCATCCAAAGTCTAAGTCCCTAAGTGCGTTTAACCCCATGGCTACATTATTTGAACCATATTCTAATTGATTAAGTGCGTTCATACCAATGGCAATATTATCGGCACAGGACACGCAAGAGGCAATAGTGTTTGTGCCTATGCCCACTGACCTGTTACTTTGAGAAGCGATTAATGAGCGAGCACCGACTGCCACGTTTCTCTCTCCGGAGTGGAGATTTAGCATAGCAGCGAAGCCAACTGCGGTATTGTAGCTCTGTGTAGTATCATAAAACAGGGAATATGTTCCAACAGCTACATTATAAAAATTTTCTGCTGAGCTGAAGCCCGCTGAATCCCCTACAAAGACGTGTTTTCCAGCGTTGACCAGGCTAGCACCGGCATCAACACCTATTAAAGTTGAATTGTTAAATCCTGTTTGCCAGATGGGTCCCACGACGTGGATATGGCTCCCCGGATTATCTGTTCCTATACCTATCCAACCACTGTCTGTAACACTAAACTTTTTGCCTGGAGCAAGTGTTGAAGGACTAATAAAGGAACCATAATCAACCCATAGTCCAGTTCCTCCAGTTGGCGGAGGTCCCCAAGTCAAATTCCCTCTAAGTACCTGTGTTCCTGTTCCGGGAGATTGAAGTTTATCCACTGTTCCAGTGGGCAAAGCAATCAATAAAGAGTGTCCTGTTAGGGGAGGTGTGGAATATGCGGTGAATCGCACCTGTCCGGAAACATCTAAGGTTGCCGTTGGTGAAGCAACGTTAAGACCTGTTTTTCCTGAGGAGGTAACAACCATAATAACGGAGGTGCCTTTTGTAATTAGGAACACTGAGTCTGTATTGGCAACAGACGTGTGAATATGAAATCTGGCGATTGGATTAGTGGTACCTATTCCGGTTTTTTGCCCGTAAATAACCGACGTGTTTACTAATAACAACAGTATGCTTAAAAGCCGGTTCATTGCCCTTGTAATTTTTTGAGTTCTTCTTCAAGGTATCTATCTAGTGCTCTGAGTTCTTTAAGTAGTTTCTCATTTTCAGCAATCAGTTGTTTCCTTTGCTCGATCAGTTGTTGCTGTTCCTGAATTGCTTTTACTAGTGGCACAACAAAATCTGCATAGCTAATTGAATAAGCAATCCCGTCTCCCCCTATGTCATCGGGGGCACGCACCCCGCTGAAATCATATCCAATCAGTCTGGCAATTGAATCAACTTCTTGAGCTATGAATCCGGAAAACCTCAAAGTGTCAAAGATTGCCATAGAACGGAACATGGAAGAATCCATATTATTGCGAGAATACATAATTTGTTCTTGGAGTATCGGATTTTTCTTGTAAGTAACAGGACGCAATCTCAGGATAAAGTCTAGTCCGGGCACATCATCTTTAACATTTGTTTTCCATCGTTTGTCGGAATATGTGCTCCAAGCTACTGGAACTCCTATAGAAATTGTCTGATTATTGCCAATATGTATTCTATTAGATGCTATAGGTTGTGCTTGATAGCCCAGTGCTGCCGTGTTATCAAAATGCCCCGCCGGTCCGGATTCCGACCCTACAGCAGTATTATACGAACCAAAGAAAGAACCTGTTCCTCTAATAGCAGTATAAGTTTTATACCCTATTCCCACATTATACACTCCATTAATCTGGATTCCTGTATCGGGTGAGAGAATTCCCATAAAAACATTTCCGATGCCTGTGCCACCGTCCAACATAGATGGTGACCCAAGGGCTATGTTACTATTACCCATTGCCGACGCTTTATGCATCGCACCAAATCCAATTGCTATATTGTTGCTTCCGACTGTATCATTATACAGGGCACCTGCACCAATAGCTATATTTCCTGTCCCTGTTTTCATACTATACAATGCTGTTGCACCAAAGGCTATGTTTTCAGAACCAGTGGTTAAAGAAGCAAGCGACTTATACCCCACTGCTATATTATTAGAGCCAGAAGTTACTGAAGCAAGTGATTTGACACCTATTGCTATATTATTATTACCTGTGATGTCTCCACCTGTGAAAGCCATTGACATAGCACCCATACTAATGTTGTTATTTCCCCTAATGGGTGTTCCCGCCATTGCTAAATAGCCAATCCCTATATTGTTTTTCCCATAGGCCTTGCTCATGGCTCCATATCCAACTGCTATATTTGAATCAGCAGGTTGACCGCCACCCATAGCATTATATCCAATGGCTATATTGTAAGAGCTTGTCGTATCTGTCGCAAGAGTCATATATCCCAACCCTATATTATATGTGCACCATTTGCAGTTTCTAAGAGCGTATGCTCCCAAAGCTATGTTATGATGCTTACGTGCTTGCTCCATAGCGTAAGCACCAATAGCTATGTTCCACCTTGGAATCCCTGTTGTGGCTCCTAAGGCTTTGAATCCGATGGCGATGTTTCTGTGAAGAGAATCGGGGGAAGAGGGTTTTTCCATTGCTCTGCTTCCTATGGCTATATTATATTTCACAAAGGTTGAGGGTTCTTGCAGGGTTTGTGCTCCAATGGCTATGTTACCTTCCGCTGAATCTATTTTCCAACCTGCTTGATGCCCAACGAAAGTATTTTCCTTAGCATATTGAACATTTTTTAAAACTGACAATCCAACTGCAACATTATTCTCACCAAATTGGATTTTAGACATAACATCCTTACCAATGGCAATACTTTTAGTAGCGCTAGTAGCATCCTGCATTGCACCATACCCAATGGCTATGTTCCTTGGCTTGGAAATTTTCATAAGAGTGTTCTTGCCGATGGCTATATTGTCACCTGTTCCTCTGAACATACTACTATCACCAATTGCTATTAGGTTCTCATAAAAGCTGGCATTTGCTGAATGCGCGGCATAAGATCCCGCCACTACCGAACTGCTAAGAGAATCCACTTGAGTGGCGGACATAGATCCTATTAATGTCACTCTTTCAGCTGAAACTAAATTTTCTCCTGCGTTTGAGCCCACTGCTGTTGAATAAGCGTGGTCACCACCATATAGCGCTCTGAATCCAACTGCCGTAATATGTTTAGCCTGCAGATTGGGGGCTACCCTTCCCCCTGCTTCAGTTCCTACAAAAGTGGAATATTGAGGATTACTTATTTCCCGTCCACTTCCAAAACCAACTGCCGTAGTAAGTATTGAGTTGTGTGCATTGGTCATAGCGAACCCACCTATTACTGTATTGCCTGTCCCTGATGTGTCTTGATTTAACGCGCCTGTCCCTATTGCCACCTGAGGAGATATAAACAATCCAGATCGTTGACTTTCAAGGGCACCAACACCGATTGCTACAGCCCCACTGACCGACGTGTGGCTTTTGAGCGCTGAGGTGCCAATGGCTATATTGCCGTTTCCTGTCTCAAGGGAATAACCGGCATCGCCACCTATCAAAATGGACTGATTACACGATGAACAGTTATATCCCGCTTTGTTTCCGATGGCAGTGGTAGCAAACAATACACCTCCATTTGTTCCGCCCAAAGCTTTGCAGCCAATCGCTATAACATAATTGCCTTCTGCGGTTCTCATTGCCGAGGCACCAAGGACAGTATTCACCGTCCCAGTATTAACATTCTTCCCCGCATTACTGCCCACAAACACATTTTCAGAGGCGGTTTGAACATAGAATCCGGCACTGTCACCGATTATTACATTCCTACTTCCAGTAATAAGGTTTTTCCCTGTTCCATATCCAATTAAGATGCATTGGTTTGTATTAGTAAACCACCACAACCCGGTGTCTATGTGCAAGGGGGCACCTGGATTAGTGGTTTGAATACCGAGCCATCCGCTATCAGTAATCACTATTGTATCCTGCCAAGCAACGATAGGATATATATATTGCCCGGCATCTGCCCATAAAGTGTCCTGATTAGTTCCACCGGGATATGGTCCCCAAGTCATATTACCTAACAAAACTTGGGTTGAGTCCCCTGATGCAATAAGGGTGTCTAAGGTTCCATCTGGACGCACAATTATTAAGCGCTTAGAAAAACCAGCCAGTGATGAAGAACCCAAATTTCCTCCAACATCCAGTTGATATAAGGGTTTCCCCTGAAGAATTCCTACCCTACCTGAGGAAGTAACTACAAAAATTACCGTTGAAGTGTCGCGATGAATCATAAAAATTGAATCTGTCCATGTTTGTGGAACCGCTATATGAAATCTGGCTTGTGGTTGATTGGTGCCAACCCCCGTCTTCTGAGCATCCATCATTAATGGAAAAATCCAAATTGCTATTGCAATAATGCGTTTTAGCATTACTCTATCTTTTGTCCCAATTAAACCAGTTAAAATTGTATAGATAAAGGTATTCTCAGGAAAACCACAATTCAAAGCAAATTAGTCACAGATATTAAGAGTTAAACATACCCTAAAACATACACAATAACCTGATTAGCACTCACTTAAACCATCAAAATCTAAATAATGGAATAGCCTCTAAGAGAGGGGGCTATTGACTCATTTCCTAAAACTCTCTATCTTAGTGTGCAAATTGTGTAATGATGATTTTCCTAAGCATGATTCCGGACAATTGCGCCCACATTCACTTGCTAATTAATCATTTTCCCATAATCACTGCATTCTGGGCCTTCGCTTTCCTTTTGTGGGCATACATCAGGAAAAATGATTTTCTTTTTAAAGTTGGGCTTTACCTCCTTGTTTTCACCGCCATAGCCAGTGTTTTTAGTTTCCTCAGTGGCGAACAAGCCGAAGAGTTTCTTGAGCATGCTCAAGGAATAACCATAAGCCACGAAGCCATTGAGACCCATGAAGAAGCAGCAAAGATAGCCAACATTTTTGCTGTGCTTACAGGAATAATTGCCTTGGCATTTATATTTTTCCGCATTGAGAATAGGCTTTTCAAATTGGGAATCATTGTGTTAGCCTTGGTTGTCGTTGCATTGATGGCTGTTACCGGACACACCGGTGGACACATAATGCACGGCTTTGAATTAGGCTAAACTACCATAGTCTATATTGATATTGATTGAGGTTATCTACATACAATTGTGTGTCTACTTATATTTTTTAATTATCTAGTTGATAGTATCTTCTTCTTACACAGGTATCCATTAAACCTTTGATGCAATTAAGTGGACCGTTTGGGGATTGTTGCTAAACTCAGTGTTTATTTCATATTCCTGAGATGTCCCGGGATTTAAAAGCGTGTAGATATGTGTAGATTTAAATAATGCTTAGCCTTTTTCCTACCTTAACGAATGCTTCCAATGCCCTGTCTATGTGATGTTTCTCATGAGCGGCAGATAGTTGAACCCTTATTCTTGCCTGCCCTTTCGGAACAACAGGATAAGAAAACCCAACGACATAAATGCCTTCATCAAGCATCATATCGGCGAACTTAGTTGCTTTTGCGGCATCATAAATCATAATAGGCACGATTGGTGTGTTTCCCGGTTTGATGTCAAATCCGGCTTTTTGAATTTTTTCCCTAAAATAGCGAGTGTTCTCCATTAGTTTATCTCTAAGATGTGTTGATTGGGATATGATGTCAAACACTCTAATGGCCGCTCCAACAATCCCCGGTGCTAAGGAATTGGAGAACAGATAAGGTCTTGCCTTCTGCCTGTACATTTCAACTATTTCCTTATGGGAAGCAATAAATCCACCCATTGCACCGCCAAGGGCTTTTCCAAGCGTACTGGTTATTATATCAACCCGTCCCATAACACCGAAATACTCATGCGTTCCCCTGCCAGTATCTCCAATAAATCCTGTTGCATGGCTGTCATCAACCATCACAAGGGCACCATATTTTTCAGCGAGTTCAACGATGTCTTTCAAGGGAGCCATGTCGCCATCCATAGAGAAGACTCCGTCAGTAGCAACAACTTTAAATCTGGCATCCTTCGCCTCTTTCAATTTGTCTTCTAAATCATTCATATCAGCGTGCTTATATATATACCTTTTTGCCTTAGTAAGCCTAATTCCATCAATTATTGAAGCGTGATTCAATTCATCTGAGATAATTGCATCATCCGGTCCAAACAAAGGTTCAAAGACTCCACCATTGGCATCAAAGGCAGCGGCGAACAGGATGGAATCATCCATTCCAAGGAATTCGGCTATTTTTCTTTCCAGTTCTTTATGGATGTCTTGTGTTCCGCAAATAAACCGTACGGAAGCCATCCCATAGCCCCTGTATTCCATGGTTTCACAGGATGTCCCAATTAGTTCCGGGCTGGACGCCAAGCCCAAGTAATTATTTGCACAGAAGTTAAGGACTTTGCGTCCATCCCGAAGGGTTATCTCTGCCCCTTGCGGCGATGTAATTATCCGTTCTTCTTTATAAAGTCCTGATTCCTTCAGCTCCTCCAATTGCCGAGTGAGGAAATTTTTCAATGTTTCAGGGAACATAGCTGTCTGATTTTAAATTACGCCTAAGTTAACCAATGCTCTGGCAACCCGGTCATATCCGGCAATGTTAGCCCCCTTAATGTAATTAACTGAATTTTTTTCTTCACCGAATTGGACAGCTTGAGCGTGAATGTTTTTCATGATTTCCTGAAGTTTTCTGTCCACTTCTTCCCTTGACCATTGCATTCGCTGTGCGTTCTGTGCCATTTCAAGTCCAGATACTGCAACACCTCCTGCATTCGCTGCTTTCCCGGGTCCAAACAACACGTTATTAGAAAGAAAGATAGATATTGCTCCGGGAGTTGAAGGCATGTTGGCTCCTTCTGCAACTAATCTACAACCATTCTTAACAAGTTCTTTTGCATCATCTTCTGTAATCTCATTTTGTGTTGCACATGGGAATGCTAAATCTGCCGGAACGCTCCACGGCTTCTTTCCTTCATAGAATGTTAATCTAAATTTCTCCGCGAATTCACGGAGGCTGGCTCCTCGCCTCATCTTCAATTTTTTAACAAACTCCAACTGTTCCATAGTAAGCCCATCTGGAATATGCACAAAACCAGTGGAGTCAGAAAGGGTAAGCACTTTGACCCCTAATTCAATGAGTTTTTCAGCGGCGAATTGAGCCACATTACCTGAACCAGAGATAAGAGCTGTTTTGCCACTTAGGTCTTCGTTAAGGTTGTGTCGGAGCATTTCCTGAGCAAAATAAATAAGTCCGTATCCCGTTGCTTCGGGACGCAAGTGGCTTCCACCTAACTCAAGGGTTTTACCAGTGAATGCCCCGGGCTCATAACCCCTCAACTTGACAAGGGTCCCATACATAAACCCGATTTCTCTGGAACCGACGCCTATGTCCCCGGCGGGAACATCAAATCCCTCCCCTATGTGTTTATGTAATTCCAGCATAAATGCTTGACAGAATCTTCTTATTTCGTCTTCTGACCTCCCTTGAGGATTAAAGTCCGAACCTCCTTTGGCTGCCCCCAGTGGAAGCCCGGTCAAGCTATTTTTAAAAGTTTGTTCAAACGCCAAGAACTTGATTATTCCAACATTAACAGAAGGGTGAAACCTCAAACCACCTTTGTATGGTCCAAGGGCATTGGTCCACTGGACCCTGAATCCCCTGTTCACCTGAACCTGTCCTTTGTCGTCATACCACACCACTCTGAACATGATTGCCCTGTCAGGCTCCGTCAATCGCCATAAAACCTGCCCGTCTCTATATTCAGGAACGAACATTTCATAGGGCAACACGTATCTTGCCACCTCATGAACCGCTTGAAGGAACTCTTTCTGATGAGGGTATTTACCTTGGAGTCGTTCCATGAATTGATTAACCATGCGGTCTTCCTCAGCATGTGTTTGTAATGCCATAAGCCTCTTTTTCTACAAACTTAACAACAAATCAAAAACAGAATCAGGACAAAAGTTAATCCAGTATTCCAAGAGAAACTTTACATCCAAATGGCTAATTATGTGTAATACCCATAAGATAAAGACACTTAATTTCCTCTGGGGTTAATGCACGATTATAAATCCTCACTTCATCAAGGCTAATTTTTCGGAAATAATCTGCAATTCCATCAGTAGGATTAACATCACGAGCTGCAAATCTCAATGGATGGGATTCACTCCCCAAATTGCCACTCACTGGATTTCCCAGTCCGGCAGAACTGAGGTTTTCCTTAACACTTACCAATTCGCCATCCAGATAGTACCAAATAAATCTGCCGTCATAGACAACTGCCACCATAAACCACCTGTTCAGGGGAGATTCTATTCCAGTTTGGACCCAAGCCCAGTTTGTACCATTTACAACAGTATCAAACGCCGCGGTTAACCTACCTGTTGCCGCAAGTCTGACCTCAACTTCATATTGCCATTCTTTGTTTATTATCGCAGACCTTCCAAGAGAATCCCTGTCCATCACCCATGCAACCATTGTAATTTCATTTCCTGTTATATCAATTGTTGGCGAATTTGGGATTTCAACATAGTCATCAACACCATCAAATTCAATATAACAATTTGTTTGAAAATAAGAGGTGTAGCAAGTTACAATTGGGTTTCCATGTATTGTCCCGTTGTTCCCATTACCACTTAAATCGGTGGCAGTGCTATCATTGAATGTCCACCAACCTACCAAACTGTCATTTATTGTCGGGCATAATACAGAATCCAATAATGGTCTATAGCAATTTTGTAAGGATTGCCAATAAAGGCCATTCCAGAATTCAAAGCATTGTTTGTCGGTATTATATATAATCAAGCCATTAGCAGGATTGGAAATTGCGTCTCTTTGTGCAGTGGTCATTCTTGAAATTAAAACCCCCCTTGTGGTATCATGAATATCAAGAACGGCACTTGGGTGCGGATTTGATGTTCCAATTCCTACCCGACTCCCATTATCGTAGATAGTTGAATTGCAAAGTTCCGAACCCGTCCATTTTTGAACATAATTAGCTGTTGGGGATGAGCATATTCCAACCACTCCACCTGTTCCTCCTATAGACTGCCATAGAGGGGGGGTGCCGGGACCCTGAGATATAAGAACCTGGCCAGGGGTCCCGGCGCTACCAGCAGGCATAAGGGCTCCTGAAAACTGGACATTACCAGAGATGTCTAATGCCTCAGTTGGATTGGTAAGACCAATACCGATTTTGCCCTCAGGAAGAATAATAAAAATAGGGGTTGTTCCTTTGACATTAACTTGCATCAAGGGCTCTGCAAACCCCTTAGACACTTCAATGTGTAGTTTAGCAGAAGGGGAAGTTGTACCAACGCCCACGTTCTGAGCATTTAAATACCGTAACAATATAAAATAACCTATAATTAACAGTATTTTGCTCATAACCCTGTCCGATTTTATGACTTTAAAATTAATTAGATTAACATCTCAACTCTCTATTTATAATGTGACAAAATTTTATACTTTTTCACAAGACTATTTATTAGGGGTATTTTATTCGCTATCTAATGTAATCTCAATGCTAGTTGGTTTAGTATTCAGTTTTTTAGTGTGACAAAATTGCACAAGAATCTCATTTGAAACGTGTCAATTGTAAACATAAAGTCGCATTATAAAAATTTCACATATTATCATTATGTGGTAAAAAAGAAAAAACGACTACCTGTCAAAGTTGTGTTCAAATATGCTAAATCTGCAAGATATTAGCAAACAAATTGTTCCCTACTTTTTTCTTAGCCTTTTTATGATGCCCTGCTTCACTATTACTATATGGCTTATGGATGATTTGAAGAATTATGCCAAGGACTTCCGTTCTTTGTTTGAAAAAAAGATTCATGGTTTTAGCCAAATTCTTACCATTTGAATCCCCAAACTTTCGTCTCTTGAAGGTTGATTAGCACCATTCTTGATATCAACAGTTAAGGTAACTTGCGAATGTGCTATCTGACCAACCATAACCTGTGGTCCTATATCAATAGCATTATTTCCACATATACTATTGTTAGAGGTTCTATTATCAGTACTCGTTCCCAATGCATTATTCCATCCATAAGGAGTGTGCGGGGTAGCAATAGATATTTTTTGATTGTCCAAATAAAGGATAATTGTATCTAATCCATCTCTACGATGTTGATCCCAAGAATCAATACTCCACCAAAATACTTCTACCATCACCTCTGAATGAGGGGGTAATCCTGTTAGCGTTTTAGACAAAACACATCCCGTTCCACATTGACTATAGCCTCCGAGAAGCCATTGACCCCCGCAGTTAGTTGTTGTAGCACCAGTCCATCCTTGTGGTCCTGGATCGGTAGGACCTGCCCACCAGTAGTCCACATGCCACAAGTACCAACTTTGAAACTGAGGGGGTGTTTGCCATTGTGGAGCAACGCCAGTACCTTGTGAAATAAGCACCTGACCCGGCGACCCTGGATTGCCACCAGGACGAAAATCTCCGTCTATCCGCAAAGAATCCCGAACATATCCAGAACCCGCAACATGCAACTTATACGAAGGTGTCACTGTCCCTATGCCCACATTTGTGCCATCATCATAAATAATTGAATTGCACAATTCAGTGCCCGTCCACTTCATAACATAATTTGCCATCGCCGTGCCACATACCGAATCAAAAGGTGAAGATTTTATTTGCCACTGCGTGCCAT
>JAADEI010000142.1 GCA_013153515.1 Chlorobiota bacterium
CCCATCCGACGTTGCTTTGCCCGGTGGCAGGGTCAAACTGCACTTGGTCTGCTTCAAACAGTAGGGTTCCCCAACGGTCATAAACCCTGAACACATTGACTTCTAAATCACGGCTATGGGAATAAACATAGAAGACATCGTTTATACCGTCGCCGTTTGGAGTGAAGGCAAGGGGGACGAACAGTGCTGAATCGGTGCAAGGGGGGCGCCTCACAACATAAACCCACATTGAATCGGCGTCTGTGCATCCAAGGAGATTAACACCGATTAAGACAAGCATGACTGTTTCTATTGGTTCAATTTGGTTGTAGAGTTCATAAGGGTTGGGTACTAAAGATGTTGGCTCCCACCAGTGTCTGACGCTATTAAGCACTGTGCCATCAATAAATGCCGGTGTTCCTTCCAGGATTAGGGTGTCTGGAGCGGTGGTTACCTCAGGAATAGGGTGAGCGTAGATAACGGAGTGTGTTGTGTCGGGGGCACATATCTGAATTGGGAGGGCGACAACAGTGAACACAGTTGTATCGGTGATGTAGAATGTGTTAACAAGCCCGGTAGCAATAACTGTGGTGTCATTATCCTTATACCAAAGGAAAGAGGAGCCATATCCGGTGATAGATATAGTGAAGGAGTCGGGCGTGCAAATCTCAATAGTGTCGGGATTTGCATATAGGTAAGGTGGGTCTTCGCCGTAGATTCTTATAGTATGCGTGTTTTCGCAACCATATTCATCAACGACAAATACAGAGATATCAAGGGTATCGCCGACGATGTGTGTAACTTGTTGACATGTTGGGCAATTAACTGCGGAAGGGGGCACCCATTGGAAAGATGTCCAGGGTCCGGCATCCAGAACCAGTTCAGTGGCGTCGCACAAGAGCGTATCGTCGGGGATGGGGATATAAGGTAATGGACGGATAATTAACTGGAAGGAATCAACAAAGGCACAATAGAAGTTCGTTACGGTAATTGAATATGTAATCGTATCCACCTGCGGAACATAAATGTCAACAATTGGAGAATTGGGCTCAGAAATGCCGATAGTTGGCTCCCAAGAATAGTCATATCTAACTCCTGAATCAATGTTTATGTGTAGCGTATCATATAAACACACGAATGTGTCAGGAAGGTCAAAATCAGGCAACTGGATAGTAGTGAGGGAGAAGGAATCTCGCGCGGGGCACCCATTAGGCGTGTAAACATAAACTCCCACGGTATAATCACCCAGAGCAGTCATAACGACAGATGGACATGTGTCGCAATCTACCGCAAAGGATGGGAACCATTGGTATGTGTAGGGTCCCATAGGCGCATTTAATCTGATGGTGTCGTCCTCGCACATAATAGTATCGTTAATTAGGGATACTTGTGGGAGGGGGTCAACGAACACCCACACCGAATCAGTATCATTGTTGGGGCAATATGGGTTTGTTATGGAGACTATATAGAGCATTGTATCTGGTGGATAAATAGCTGGATTGGGACAGTTGGTACAAGAGATGAAACTGTCAGGGCTCCAGGTGTATTGATTATGGATGGGAAGAGATATCTTGAATGTATCGCCTTCGCACATGAGAGTGTCTGGAATGTTAATGGTATCAATAGAAACAGGATAAACAGTTATAGTATCGGTTATTTGACAGAAACTGTCTCTGATTGTGAGATATAAAGTGAGTGTGTCCCAAGTGAGGATGTTAACCGTTGAGCATGTGTCGCAGTCAACTAATGTGTCTGGAATCCACTGATAGGCATCTGCCCCGGGGTTTGCTATTAATTTTAGGGAGTCCCAAACGCACCAGAATGTGTCGCGAGGTAGCCCGCTCTCCGTAACATCAATAACGGTTATGGAGACGGTGTCTGTGTCTTGGCACGCCCCTGTCCCAGCAATTAAGATGAGTTGTAGGGATGTGTCGCCGATTATATAGGTGTTAAGGCACGTATCGCAAGCAACAACGGAAGGCTCCCAGTTGAGTATCGGACTGTTTGATTCGGCTTGTAAATAAAGGGTGTCATACTGGCAAATAGTTGTATCAGGGGTTAAGATATTAACATAGATTGGGTCATTGATAATAATTACCTGAGTGTCCACGCCTAACCCACAAGCTCCTTCAATATAAACAAGGAGTGTTTCAGGACCTTCTGTCAACGTGTCTAATAGCGGGAAGATAAGTAATGTGTCTGCGGGATTGTTGGGACCCAGAACAACTGAGTCAGGCAATGTGTCCACATCAATGCCGTTAATAGCATTACCACTATAATGGATATAGACAGTTCTGGGGGTTGGGGGCACTGGACTGACGGATATAACCACGGCACCTTGAATGCACCCCTCGGTCACTTGATTAGTTGTGTTGCCACCAATTGGGATATATTGAGCGTCCACCGCACCGGTAGTAAAGGAGCCTTTTTCAATAAAAACTCCTGCGTCTAAGCGGGCATCTGCCACATCAGCAATAGCCAGTTTGATGTGGTATGTATCACATGGAATAACGGGATGTTCAGCAACAAGCCTAGTAGTGAAGCCATCATATTCTATGTAAGGATATTGTCCTGAGGTATTTCGGACATAATAAGCACTGTTTATGTTTTGGTTAATTGTGTTAATTGTTACTGGGGTGTTAGTTCCCGGCACAACGGCAAGATTAGCTGTTCCCACAATTCCCGGTCCACGAAGAAAAAATCCGAAGACATCGTTATATTGAGTTCCGACATATTCTTCATATTCCTCTGACCCGAAGACATAATTAAATCTCAGAGTGTCTCCTAAGGTAATAAAATCAAACTCAATAGCACACAGGTCATAAGTGGGTCCATCTATTGTGTTTAGGTCGGGGTCTGGTGTTGGGGTGGGAAAAAGGACAAAACCTCTGGACACGAAGGTGACCCCTCCCCCATCATTATTAGGCACGTCCCAGATGGAACCGGTAGTCATTACCAATCCCTGAGGGATAGCCATTGGACCTGTGTTAACGAATTCCCCGGCAGACGGCTCTATTAAATTGCAATCAGTAGTAACATTAAAAATTATCACGCCATTGCCTGCTAAATCCTTCACCACCTGTTGGATGGGTCTAGCATCGCTAACTGTAATGGTGCCCTGCCCATAGACCAGACTACTACACGACACCGCAATAGACATCAAAAAACTTATGCCCCAATTTTTCTTCCGTTGCCCCATATTAACTCAAAAATAAAGAGATTTTTCATTTTATTAAACGTTACAGAGCGGCAATTGGTTGGTATTACTTTCCCACATAACTAACCTTTGTATTGGGGCTCAAAAGCCTTCTTTATAAGTGTCCTTACGTGCCGTCTCACCCGTCGCTACGAATTAAATGGTTTCAGAGAGCAAATAGTAAGTGGGCATTTGCTTAAAGTTCATAAGTTAATATAAATTTGTGTAAAAAGGATTCTTAATGGACAATATGATTTCTAAAATACGTAGTTTTCTTATATTATTGGCAATCATCATATCGGCAATAATCCTTATAACATTTTCAGTATCAATAATATCCCGGCATTATTCTTACAGTTCAATTATTTTTATTTCGCTTGCATATTTATTTTTCGCTTGGTTGATTTATAGCCTTAGCAAACGGTTCTCTATATTCCAAACGCTTGTCATACCATTCCTACTGGGTTTGGCTTTAAGGATTATCTGGCTCTACACAGTAAACCCCCTCCCTATCTTTGACTATTTCCGATATTATAGTTTTATGCTTGAAGTCAAGAATCACGAACCACTCACATTCTTCCCCGCCCAAACGTTTTTCTGGGTGATAATGAGTTTGGTCCTAAAACTTTTTCCTTTTATTGAACCGGGCACTGCCACACAGTTTCTCCTCGCTTTCCTACAAGCCTTGACAGGGGTAATTATTGGTAAGGCACTAATGCCTTTTAATAGGCAAATTGCTATCACCACAGCCTACCTATGGGCTCTCTATCCAGCAGATGTATTTTTCTCGGGTGTCCTATCCACAGATCTACCTCAGGCATTCCTAACTGCCCTCCTATTACTAACCATATCAAGATGGCATCTCACACAAAGTAATAAATATCTGTTGCTCACTGGTATAGTTATGATGTTTGTTCTCCTAACAAGGAAAGCAGGGTTGTTTATGATAGTTCCCGTAGCTCTTATTCCACTGATTGTTGCGACTAATTATAAAAATTTTTCTGAGATAGTAAAGAAATACTTATCTTTATTGCAAGGGTCCCTGATTGCCTTCATCATATCAATCTTAATTGCTTCATTGGCATCCAAAACCTTTCCGCCCCCTAAGGACTACTGGTGGGGTAACACTACAATGCTTCCCCTACTTGCAGGAACCAATTTCCAACACAAAGGGCTATGGAACAAAGAAGATTACAACCTATATAATTCACTACCCCTGGACACAAGGAACAAAATAGTCATAGACACTGCTTTCCAAAGGCTAATCAATATCTACACCAACCCCGTTAAAGCTTTCCGCTTCTCCTCGGATAAGCTTAAAGGTCTTTTTAATTATTATGCCCTTTACTGGTCTATAGATGCACCACTCACATTAATAGAGTCAAACAAAGTTCCTGAAAACATAAAGGAAGATTTCGGTTTCAAATATAATCAGAATCACATATCAAAACTTAAACGGTTACAAAACCTCCTCATCCCGGTTGAATTAGCAGGGTTGTTAACAATTTTAGTATTAGCTCTATTGGGCACTATTTGGATTGCACATGCGAAATATGTTAATAACTTAATTTTCGCTTATCTATATTCCCTTATTATATCAACATACATAATAGCTCACATGGCTTTTGAGGTCCAGGGAAGATATCATCACATGCTTCTTCCTTTTATTTTTGCAGTTGCAGGTTGGGCTCTATGTTGGATGGACAAATGCAGAAATGGGAACTAAGCATTTTAGGAACACTAATCATCAATTTTCTCACCACAAGCAATATCAATGCACAGTTCATCATCTCAGGACAAGTTCTTGACAAAACAAGCAATGAGCCTCTGCCCAATACAATAATAAAAGTGTATGATTACAGAGATTCCCTTAACCAAATTAGCCTTGCCGACGAATTCGGAACATTCAGAATCCCTGTGGATTATGGTCAATACAAATTGACATTTTCCTTTCTTGGCTACATTCCGGAAACTCTCAGCCTGTTCGTAGATTCCTCTATCTACCTTGGAATTATCTATTTAAAGCCCAAACCAGAACAAATCCAAGAAGTAAAAATCAAGATTAAGCCTTCAAGGGTGTTGATTGACAGAAAGATTTACATCATCACCGACTCCATCAGAAAAGGCACTGCTAAAACAAGTCAACTTCTCAAAAAACTTCCGGGCATTTCCTACAACCCTGCATCTCAGAGCATTAGCGTCCTTGGAAGCGAAAACGTCCTAATTCTTGTTGACGGCATTCCAAGAGACCCTAAATCAATTCTTAACATTCCTTCTTCGCAAATAGCTAGGATTGAAGTCATCACTGAACCCACAGGTAGATATGCCCTTTCTGGATACACAGCCATAATAAACATTATCACTCGCCGGCTAATGCGTGGTTTTGAAGCCTATGCCGGGACATTCTCAGAGTTCTACCTACGAACACCGCCAAAGACAAAAACTTGGACAAACAGAGAGCCATACGCCCAACTGCAAGCAACCATTGACAGAACAACATTCTTTATATACAGCGACATTACCAAGCACTTTGATTACTACTCCTATTACAACAAAATTGCTATCTCCACAGACACAATAATCATAACAAACACTTCTTCGCCACCAACCCAAATCCAAGATTTCCACACCTTTGAATTTGGGGTTATCCATGACCTCGCCAGACCATTCAAATTAGGGTTTATGGCATCAATAGACTTATATAACCAATTAGACGGATTAAACCTCACAAGCACAACGCCAATGAAAGACCTTACCCTTATGGGATCCTACAAAGAAAACGACTATCTCTTCCTTGCTTTCACAGAGGGACATATCAACCCTAAATGGAAAATGACTATAATGCCAGAATTATCTATATCTCCAACATCACAACTTATTGAATTTTATTCTGATTCCTATGTGTCCAGCGGACATCTAGATAACTCAATCTCTTTCAAGCTAATTTGGGACAATGCCGTTCATCCAGACTCAAACACTCAATTCCATTTTGGAACAGTGCTCTATCATGAAAAATCCAAAGGAATAGTATATTTCTCCGACACAACAACTTTTTCTTCCAACTTCTCAAGTGCTAATATCTTTGCCGGCTATCTGTTTCCCATAAGCAAATGGCAAGTTAAACTCTCACTTAACGCGGGATTATACAGACTTGACAAAGGTTCCTTAAAATCTGAACTGCTTCCAGACCTAAAAATCAAAAGGTCTTTCTTTGATGACATGTTTTCCATCAAGGCGGGATACCGAATCAAAAGGCACATTCCAGAATTGACCTCGCTACATTCAGGATACTGGTTCTCATCGGAATTCATAACGTATCTCGGGAACACTTCCTTAAAACCTTACTATGAACACAACCCTTATGTTGAACTCACCTTTGCAGATGCCATATCCTTCAAGCCATATCTTAAAATATCACCCAATTCAATTGCCCAACACTTCTATTTTGACAATGCTTTGAACAGAGTGATCTCACAACCCATAAACATTGAAAAATCAAGAACTATCGGGCTTTCCGGATATATAATGTTACCCGTTTCAGATTTCCTTTTTATCATGATTCATGGAAACATATATGACCAAGCTCTAACATTTAACCGAAGACAGCACTCCTCATTCATGCAACACATTCACGCAACTGCTTATGGAACACTATTCAATGGAACAATCAATCCATTCCTTCAGGTAATTTACCACGACTTCTACAATATGGGCACTAACAGCATATCTAAGGACTACATCAGTGCATTCCTTGCGGGAATTGAATTACTGTTCTTTGACGATAACCTCAGCATAACCCTTATGTATAACCTGCCTATTAGAGACAATGACAAGAATCTATATGCGGATTTCCTCTTTGCTTCAGCAGACCAGTTTATAATATATAAGATTTCCTCCTATGAAGATTTTGCTTTTAACCCTAAATACCCATATTTCACTGTTGACCTATATTTTTCTTTTTCAAAAGGCTTTGTCCATCAGACCACCGTCCCTGAACCCGCGCTAAAAGAGAAGGAAGAAGAATAGTCTCTCTGCGATTCATACCCATTAGAGCAAACAATCGAAATAAGAATAGGTAATTAATAGGACACAAATAAAGGATTAGGTTTGTGGGCATTGGCTTGATTAATAAAAAAAGTATTTAATTATTGGTCAGAGAAGCATTCTCGTCTATGTATTTAGAAGGACATTTTAACAGAACCTTCTGGGCATAAAAAATTTCTTGTTCCTCGTCCCAATATCCCGTAACAACTACCTCCTCTGATTTTTCAAAGTCTTGTGGTTTAGGACCTGGATACACCACCCTAACCTCCTTACCCTCCTTACCCTCCTTGTCAACCAAGGAAAATTCCAATTTGTTAGGGTTTTTAATGGGGTCATAAGCTATTTTAGGGTCTTCCGGAAATGTTCCTATCACGTAATAGACCTTGCCCGGATTAGACATAGCCTCTTCAAAGGATACATACTTGCTTGAACTAGTCATCATACTTGCCACTACAAGTCCAGATACAACAAGCATTATCAACGCTATCCACCTCCACATCTATTAATCAATTTCACTTTTCAATAACCAGTCTGCCAACCTGTTGCGTTCCATCCGCTTCCACAACAACGATATAGACCCCTGAGGTGAACTGGTCAAGAGAAATCCTGTGCCTTACCGATTCAGAAGAAGGCATTACCCTCTTGGTTAACATAGCCCTACCATTAAGGTCATAAATAGCTATCTTGACATCTGAAGAAGCAGGGGGAACAATCACATCAACATATTTGGAAGCGGGGTTGGGGAACATAGTAATTCCAGTTAAAACAGACGGCACATGTTCAACTCCCGTTATCACCTGTTGAGGCGTGAAGTTATATGCCCAGAAGCCTCTTCCGTGAGTGGCTACGAAATAAGCAAATTCACCCGGTTTAGTAGGATGCGGGATCACATCAAACATAATGGTAGGCACTGGTGGGAATAATGTATCCATTGTCCATATCGTATTAGATGGATTATTGAAGTCAACCGTTCCATGCCAAATGCCTAAGTCTGTAGCAATAGTAACTTTTGATGAATCATCAGGCCACACAAAGGCGTCGTAAACAGGGATATTAGGCAAATCCCCTGTTATATCAATAAATGTAGGACTTGGTTCCCGCGAATTAAGTGTGTACCAGACCCGCGGGGAAGCACCACCATATCCCCCGCCAGTAACAACCATCCTTCTTGGATCAGATGGATCAAATCCAATGCCCACCAAGGCTCTGGTGGTATTGAAAATCACTCCCACTTTTATGCCGGCTTGAGAAAAGTTGAATGAACAAGAGTAGTTATCCAAGCAATTAATATCAGTTGATACACATTCATCCAATTCATCAAAAGTGCAGTTATAGATCTCTCCGAACTTAGCGTCTTTCAAACCACAAACTCTCACAACCTTACCGACAGAAAATAATCCGGTAACAAAATATGCACATTCCCCATCATTACTAATGGCTATATCATTAGTACTTCCTACAATAGAAGCATTATGTTGATACCACACCAATGGGAGGACTGGCTCGGCAACTGTCTTGGACAAGGTAACCTTGTTAGAGGAAGAAGTAACCGCTATTATCCTTGGACCAGCCATCGGCTCCCCTTCAAGATAAAGAACAGAGACGCTGTCTGTGTCGGTATCCACATCATATACCTTGTATGTAAGGATTCTAAAGTTATTCAAGAATGAATCCAATTCTTGGGGGGAGGTAACAATTCTTAAGCGGGCGAAATAGAATGTGTCGGGAACATCAGAGGAAACATCTTCCCATACTCTTAACGGATGGATAAATGAAGCACCGGCTATACATCCATTTTCATCATTACCTATGGGTGTACCGGCTAAACCAAATTGAGTAGCTTGATCAATCCTGCCTTTCAGGAAACATCCGAACTGAGAAGAATAAAAGATCACACCTCTCTTAGGGGCGAACGCACTGTATCCACCGTCTCCCCCACCTATGTGGAATCCCAACCCTGGTGAGAAAGCAATATATGGTAAAAATTGAGTGCCGTTATCCTGAGTGCCCCCAGAAGGGGTAGCAGTTAAAGCATTAACATCAAACGCATAAAATTGAGTAGTCACATAATTCTTATTAATTTCATAGAATGTGCGACCATAATCGTAGGAAATCCAAACCCCACCGTCATTAACAACATATACAATGCTATCTGCTTTGGGATGGAAAGCCACATCATGATGATCCACATGCAGGGCGAAAATATCCCCAGTAGCCTCAATCCACCCTTCATTAGGCGTCCACCTAAACAGGAATATACCTCCTAAGAAGACAAGATCTGGGTCATGAGGGCTCACACCTAACGCCATATCATATACACCTTGACAATGCCTTGGATTACCGTTCTGTTCTAAATAACAGAACGGTTCAAACTCCAAAGTGGGCTTACCATCTGAACGGGTCCCATCGCCAATCACATACCATGTATTACCACCATCATCCGACCTGTAAACAGCGTATAGCGGACCACCATAAAATTGATTTTCTATTACAACAATATACACTACATTTCCATTGGAAGCAATTCTTATCCTACCAACTTTATTAGCACTAGGCAAGTCTAAACCTGTTGAGCCATCCACCTGATTGAAGTTGACTCCATCTGTTGATTCGTAAACACTTCCCCCGATAGCGGCTAATACCTTGCCGGAAGATAAAATTTCGACATCAAATACAATGGCATTAGTTGGTGCTCCGTTAACATCCGTCCATGTGGCTCCCTGATCGTCTGAATAAACTAAGCCTCTTATTGTGCCTGCATAAATCCTTCCGGAAGGTGCTATTTCAATATCATTTACGAAGGACCACTTATCATTGAAACTACCGTAAGATCCCGGGGTCGTACTAGCTAAATGCTCAAATGTTTTACCGCCATCTTTCGAGACAAAAATTCCATAACCTGCAGAACCTGTATTGCCTGTAAATGCTAAGCTATTAAGGTTATCAGTAGCGGCAAAATACTCACCTGTCCCAGCATAAATCCATCCTGTGTTTGGGTCCATAGTCAAAGAACTAATGTTCAAATTAGTGAGTCCCCTAGCCGGTTGCCATGACTGACCACCGTTTTCTGAGTACCATACACCTCCAGATGCGGCACCTATAATAATTTTATTAGGGTCGTTAGGATCTATTAATATCGCTCTTGTGCGTCCACCCTGATTGGTGGGACCCAAATTAACCCAATCAAGAGCCATATTAGCTCTAAGGGCTCCTTTCCTTAAAGCCTCACGACGAATTTTCGTTATTTCAACATAATCAATTTTTTTTGTTTCTGGGTTAGCCAATCTTGGGAGCCAATAATCCTTACTTCTACCCCACTCATATTTTTCTTTCTCGGCTTCTTCACGTTTCACTTTTTCAATAAGGCTATCAGATCCTTTATCCAAAAGGAAATAGAATACGGACCCGCTGATAAAGAGTGCTGTTATTACAAGCCCTATTCCCAGGATTCTTCGCTTCATCCCTTTCAAATTTTCAGTTTTGTAATTTGTCCTTATGCAAAGATACGACAAAATTTAATTTGGGCACAAACCAGTTGGATGGCTTACCTACATGTTTCTCTGCTCTGTAAGAAGACCGCACTAGGGGAGAACTTTCCACCATGTCAAAGCCCATCTTCAACCCAACTTCTTTATAGTATTCAAATTCTTCTGGTGGGACATACCTTTCCACTGGCAGGTGCCTTGGCGTTGGCCTTAGGTATTGCCCTATAGTGAGGACATCACATCCATGCTCTCGCAGATCCTCCATCAATTCAAGCACCTCCTCTTTTGTTTCCCCCAAACCAAGCATAAATCCACTTTTTGTTCTGATACCATGTTCCTTGAGATACTTGATTACAAACAAGCTACGCTCGTATTTCGCCTGTGGTCTAACAATCGGATGAAGCCTCTTGACCGTCTCCATATTATGCGAGACCACCTCGGGACGCACAGCGATTATCTCATCCAATGCCTTAGTGTCTCCTTTGAAATCAGGGATTAAGGTCTCTAATGTAGTGTTAGGATTCAAAGCCCTGACTGCCCGAACCGTTGCTGCCCACACCCTACTACCTAAATCTCTCAATTCATCTCTGTCAACAGATGTTATAACACAATGCTTAACATTCATAAGCTTCACTGCTTTGGCGACACGCCACGGCTCATCCCAATCAACGGCAAGTGGCCTGCCTGTCAATACGGCACAGAATCCACAGGAGCGTGTACATACATTTCCCAGAATCATAAATGTGGCGGTGCCAACACCCCAGCAATCCCCCAAGTTTGGACAATTGCCACTCTGACAAATAGTGTGAAGGCTATGCTCCTTAACTGCCTTTGAGACCCTTGCAAAATCTTCATTTAAAGTAAGCCTAACTTTCAGCCAAGGTGGCTTCCGCCCTTTTATCGCAGTCATTAAGAAGGATTTTTTCTCTTTCCGAAAGTTACTCTTAAAAACAATGCTGGGAACATCGCTTTGTTATCTATCAAAGCCATTATGGGAACCTCCTTTATAAAGTGTTCAATTCGGGCACCCACCTCAACACTTCTCATAGCTGGCTCCTTTGCCCAATTAAACACTATTGAAGTCTGAACCAAAACACCGGGTCTAATTTTTAGCTCGCCCAGTCCTGTCAATCCAGCACTGCCATAGATATATCTTGTGTCCAGAAAAGGGTTTGCCAATGGATGGAGAGTAGAATCATATTTCGTCGCTTCAACCGAACAACTATTATCAGGTTTTATGTTTACTATGTATAGATAATAAGGTTTAAGCAACCCCAAGGACAAACCTATGTTTGTTACCAACTGAACTGAAACGCCGCTCTCCTCGGCAGCATCAAACAATAATAAGGAGTTTACTATTGCAAGGCGAACAGTCCAAAAATCATTTTGTTTTCCATAAACATAAGACCTCATTTGAACGGACTGCAGGCAACTGGCGTCTCCGAAAGCAGGTAGTGGCTGGATTCTCGTTTCCTTGGGGTGTTTGATATGTGCCAAGCCAACTTCCCAACCCCACCAATGCTTCCATGTCTTATGCTTCAAATGACGCCAACCTATCGCCCAACTATATGAATGTATCTCCGGGAAAAACTCATTACTTAATCTATATAAAATACGATCTTCTTGAGCTTTCGCCCAAGTGAAAGCAATTAGCCAAACAACTAATATGCTTCGTTTTAGCATTCCATTTATCCCTTCATTGAGCATGCATCACTAACGGCGTCTGACCGGTTGCCCCATGTTGCCGGGACATCCTTCCCTCTGACAAGATGGCAAGATAGTTGCAACAAAAGACAGGAGTAGCAATGCAAAAACCACCTTTTTGATCTTTCTCATGGGCATCTCTTTTTAGCAAAGATAGTTAAAATTTCCGTTCAACGAGAACCATTGAATGACAAGCTATCGCCACCCCACCACCAATTACCCCAATCCTTTCTACTGTATTAAAATGGACGGCGACTTGTCCAATCTCAATATCCAACCATCCAACAACACTCTCTTTAATGTGTCTGCGATATGGCTTTAATTTGGGATATTGGGCGAAAATAGTTATGACAACATTTTCAATTGAAAACCCTTCGTTTTTTACTATTGCCGAGACACGCTTAATCATTTCCTTCCCCTCCAAGTTCTCCCACTGCGGGTCATCGTCAGGAAAATAACTACCTATATCATCTTTGCCAATAGCGGAGAGCAACGCATCAGAAAGGGAATGAGCGACCACGTCACCGTCAGAATGCGCTTCCACACCCATAACATAATCAATCTGAACACCCCCTAAAACCAGGGGTTTCCCTTTGGGCATGAGCCTATGGACATCCCAACCACTACCCACACGATAAGACGCCATATAGCCACTCAGAATTTCTATTCCCTTGGTTCCACTTCACTGTCTCCTTTATCTATAGTGAAATGGAATGTGAATCTGAATGTGTTTTGCAATGGGCTTGGTTGACGAGTTGTCGGTAATAAATATGAAATGTCAAGGCTAAACATTTTGAAGCGAAGTCCAACACCCAAAGTGGCATATTGCCTGTTTCCTTTCTGTGGATGCTCATAGAAATACCCTGTTCTAACTGCAAATTGTTTTAGATACCAGTATTCTAACCCTATGGCGAAGTTTGTTTCTTGGAGTTCCTCCTTAAAGCCCCCTGGAGCATCAAAGAATGACGTAAGCATTCCCTCAACGACAGACTTTTGTCTGTATTGTCCCAGTGGGTCTGGTGTGGGAACCATTAACTTGTTTATCTCCGCAGCAATGGTTAGTTCATTATGATTATCAATGGGCAGATAAACAGCACCACCCAAACCAAAATTTGTTGGGATGAAGTCTCTAATGGTTGTTTCGGTATATGCGATTTTAGAACCTATGTTAGATATATTGACTCCTATTGCCCAATGGGCATCATTGCCTTTGTAATCAAAAGGTTTTCTATAATAGAATCCGATATCTCCTGCGACGGACGTTCCAGCAGGCTTAAGTTCAAAAGTGTTCCCGAGTGCTGCCCTGCACCCTCCCGTGGTAAGGTTTGAGTATATAAATCGCAAGCCTAAACCAAGGGAAAAGTTTGGAGAGAATTTGCGTCCATAGGAGACATCAACGGCATATTCATGTGGGTTGGATTCTCCAATTGGTTCACCGTTATAATCCGTGCAAGTCAGGCTCCCAAGGTCAAAATATCTGACTGCACCACCAAGAGTTTGTTGGTCATCAACCCTGTAATAGCCAGAAAGATAATAGATCCAAATATCATTGACTAGGGCATGGAGCCATGGAATAGCAGAGAATTGAACGGCGGACTTGTGTTCTACAAAAGCTAGCTTAGCGGTGTTCCAGTATGTGGTGCTTGCATCAGGCGTAGTAGCAACACCTATATCGCCCATTCCGGCAGCCCGTGCATCAGGTGCTATACGCAAGGTTGGGACGGCGGTAGTAACGACTCTGGTTTGTGCCATAATAGGATAGGCAGAAGTTATTATGCCCAAGAGTCCTGCCCATTTTAATATCTTCACGCTTTGGGATTTTCGGTTATAGAACGACTTCATGCACTCCTTTATTATGCAAAGATAATAGTAAATATGACTATCACCAAAAACATTTATTCCTCTCTCCACTTGGACCTAAATTCTAATTTAATGGGGACACCAGTAAAATCCCATTTCTCCCGAATTTTTTTCTCCAGGAACCGCTTATATGAGTCCTTGATGCCCTCTGGATAGTTGGTAAAGAAGACGAAAGTTGGGGGTTTAACGCCAGCCTGCGTAACATATTTGATTTTAACATATTTCCCTTTATATGAAGGGGGCGGGGTCTGTTGAATTATAGGCAATAAATACCTATTTAGTTGAGAAGTAGGGATGCGACGAACAAGCTTTTTATAGACGTTAAGGGCAACATCAATGACTTTATGGACACGCTTCTTCTCCTTGGCAGAAACGGTAACTATTGGCACATCGTTCATAGGGGTCAACCGACTTTTCACATAGTTAATCAGCTTTTGTTGGAATTGATGGGATTCCTTAGCTACTAAGTCCCATTTGTTTAGTGCAACAACAACACCTTTCCATCTTGACACAATTAAATGAAATATGCGAAGGTCCTGCCTGGTAGCCGGCTCCTCAGCACTCATAACCAATATGACCACGTCGGAAGCCTCAATGGCTTTAACTGTTCTGGTTATTGAGTAGGCTTCTATGGCTGAGTCAACAGAAGTTTTTTTTCTCAATCCGGCAGTGTCAATAAGGATAAACTCTTTTCCATAGTATTTGACTGGCACCTCAATTATATCTCTCGTGGTTCCCGCTATTTCAGAGACCAACGCCCTCTCATACCCAATAATTGCATTAAGAAGTGTTGACTTCCCAACGTTAGGGCGTCCAACAATTGAAATTTTGGGGCTCTCCTCTTGTTCAGCCTGTTTCTTTTCTATTTTGGGCAGGTAGGATTTCACTATTTGAATAAGTTCGGGCACTCCCTTTCCATGCAGAGCGGATATATGCCAAATCCTGTCTTGTGGGACACCGAGGGATAGCCATTCGGGGTCTCGCTTCGCTTTGCTACTCTCCACTTTATTAACAATTAGTAAGAAGGGCTTGTTCTGTCGCCTTATGTGTTCAATAATATATTCATCGGCGGGCGTTAGCCCTGCTTTACCATCCACGACAACAAGCACAAGGTCTGAGGCGGGAATTATGCCCTCTACCAGTTTGGCTATGTATGGTCCGAAGTCATCGTTTGACCTTAATTCTTCTGGCAATAGTCCCCCTGTGTCGGCGATGTAGAAGTCTTGTCCTTTCACCGGTGCAATGAGCACGTCCCTTGTAACTCCCGGCTGATCGTGAATAATAGATTTTCTTTGCTTGACCAACCTATTAAAGAGTGTTGATTTCCCAACGTTAGGCCTGCCCACTATGGTTACCAGTGGGTTATATTTGCCATAAGGGTCACTCATACCCAAGGTATTTAAGGTAGTCGTTTCGTTCCCGCCAGTCCCTCCTTACCTTGACAAACAATTCAAGATACACCTTTTTCCCGAGCAGTTGTTCAATCTCTTTTCTGGCTTCCATACCTATCTTCTTAATAGCCGACCCTCCTTTGCCTATTAATATCTTCTTCTGGCTCTCGCGTTCAACAATAATTTCTGCCTTAATAATGGTTATGTGTTCTTTATCTTGCCAATCGGTAACTATAACATCTGTTGAATAAGGCACCTCTTGTCTGTAATGCAAGAAAATTTTTTCCCTTATTATCTCTGCTACCCAGAGCCGTTCTGTAATATCGGTTATTTGGTCTGGTGGGAACAGAGGGTGGCTATACGGCAAGAAACCGACTATAGCATCCAACAATTGGTCAAGACCCTCTCCTGTTAAGGCGGATCCCGCGACAACAGCGCCTTCTGAGAACTTTGATTTTAGCCACTGTTCCCATTGCAGACGAAGGGTTTCCACACGATCCTTGGTTATAGTGTCAATCTTGTTAATCATAATAACAACAGGCACACCGGTTTCTTGCATTAAATCAACATAATTCTTCAATGGTTTTTCCTCCCAAGCAGATATATCGTCATTGGGCTCGGTCATAAAAAGGATAACATCTGCGTCTGAAAGGGCTTTCTTCACCTGTTTCATCATCCTATTATGCAGTTCATAAGCAGGGTCTATAACTCCCGGTGTATCCACAAAAACTATTTGATAGTTATCTGAGTTGACCACACCGAGGATTCGGCGCCTGGTGGTCTGTGCCTTAGGCGTAACAATGGACAATTTACTTCCTGTAAGGGAATTAATAAGGGTTGATTTGCCCACGTTGGGTCTGCCGATTATAGGCACGAGACCCGCCTTAAACTGATTTGTTGACTCCATATCTATATTATAAAATTAGTGAAAAAGCCGATGGATATTAACTATTGCCTTCCAAGGTCTTTATGTATGCAACTATATCGGTTATTTCTTCTTCTGTTAGCACATCAAAGCCACCTTTGGGAGGCATAGGGATTCCTGTTTTATTGTCTGGATGATTTGCAGGGCGTCCCTCTACAATAAATTGGACTAAGTCCTCTACACCCTTGGTCTTAATAAACTCATTATTAACGAGGGAGGGTCCCACTCCTTGGATTCCCTTAGCATCCTGTCCATGACAGGCGGCACAATACTGTTTGAATAACTGCTCTCCCTTAGATGGGTCGCCTATCTGAGCGGTAGTTTGATTGCCAGAGGTTCCTGCTGTTCCTTCTGATGTTTCCTCTGATGTTTGAGAAGATGATTCTTGGGACTCTTCATTTCCCACAACCTCCTTCACTTCTTCGGCGGCTTCTTCAACGGTTTGCTCAACCGCTTGTTCCACTTGCTCTGTTTTCTCTTCAATGGCTTCTTTCGCCGATTCCACTTGTGAATCGCCTGTTTCAGAGCCACATGAACCAAGAACCAATGCAACAGCCACAGTTAATATAACCTTCTTCATGTTCGCGTTTTTTACGTTCAACTAACTTAGGAACAATAATGGTTCCTAAAACACATAGCAATAAAAACAATATCTGCTCTCTCATGACGACAGTCCGTTGTGCCGTATCTTTGTAAAGCATGCAAATAAGTGAAAGTCAAATGGGGAAAGTTATAGCATTAGCCAATCAGAAGGGTGGCGTTGGGAAGACCACTACGGCGATTAATTTAGGGGCGAGCCTTGCTGTTTTGGAATATAAGACTTTGATTGTGGATGCCGACCCTCAGGCAAACACTACCACAGGCTTAGGGTTTGATCTCAGAAACATACAAACGCATCTCTATAGTCTAATAACTTCATCCATGCCTCCTCAAAAAGCCATATTGAAGACGCCTATTGAAGGGCTTGACCTAATTCCGTCTCATACTGATTTGGTGGGGGCGGAAGTTGAGTTCATTGACTATGAAAACAGAGAGAAACTTCTCAAAAGGGTTATTGACGAAGTGCGAGACAATTATGACTTCGTCCTAATTGACTGCTCTCCTTCCCTTGGCTTGATGACCGTTAATGCCCTCACTGCCGCAGATAGCGTAATAATCCCTATTCAGTGTGAGTATTTTGCTTTGGAAGGCTTAGGAAAACTGTTGGAAACCATAAGAATTATTCAAACAGGCTTAAATCCAGATTTGCATATTGAGGGCATCTTGCTAACTATGTACGATAAGCGTCTCAACCTGTCTAAGCAGGTGGCAGAAGAGATAAAGAAACATTTCGGTGAAATAGTCTTTGACACGGTCATTCATCGGAACACGAGGCTTGCCGAGGCTCCCAGCCACGGGAAACCAGTCATTTTCTACGATGCCAGTAGCAAAGGGGCTAAGGACTACTTAAACCTCGCCAGAGAACTCATTCAAAGGAATCAGTTAACGCCTATGGCTCAAATGGAAGAACAATGACTCCAAAGAAAAAAGGCTTAGGGAAAGGCTTAGAGGCTCTCTTAGGCGATGCCGTTAAAGCCCGTGCCTCAGTCCATAACATTCCCATTGATAAAATCAAGACCAATCCCTATCAGCCCAGAACAGAATTTGACGAAGAGTCTATTAAGGAACTTGCTCAGTCCATAGAGGCAGTGGGATTAATCCAACCGCTTGTCGTTAGGAAACTTCCCGACGGAACATTTCAATTGATTGCTGGCGAAAGGCGTCTGCGTGCCCTGAAAGAGTTAGGATGGGCAACCGCCCCCGCCTATGTTCGGGACGTGGACGACGACATTAATATGTTGGAACTTGCCCTTATTGAGAACCTGCAAAGGGAAGACTTAAATCCCTTGGAAATAGCCATAACTTATCAACGACTTATTGAGGAATGTCAATACACTCACGAAGAATTGGCTAATCGTGTGGGCAAGGACAGAAGCACTGTTACTAACTATATTAGATTGCTGCAACTGGAACCAGAAATTCAGGCTGCCTTGAAAGATGGACAAATAAGCATGGGGCATGCAAGGGCTCTGCTTGGAATATCAGATAAAGAGACCCGTCTTAAATTGCTGAAAGAAGTAATTGAAAAGGGGCTTTCCGTAAGGCAAATTGAAGAGTTAGTAAACAGAACCCGACAAATTAAATCTGGAAGAGGAAAAGTTGTACAAATCCCTATTTTTGAAACGGTTAGCCAGAAACTGAGTGAGAAGTGGGCTGTTCCTGTGAAAGTTCAAGGTCGTTCTCCAAAGAAAGGAAAAATAGTTATTGAATTCAGGTCAGAGGATGAATTTCGTAAGATTCTTGATTTTCTTGGGATTGATAGCAATGAATAGTGTGGTTATAGCACAAAACAATGTGAAACAGAAGGTTAAATCTCCACGCACTGCTGGAATTCTTTCCGCTGTATTGCCCGGGGCAGGACAGTTCTACAATGGCAAATACTGGAAGATTCCCATTGTGTATGCAGGCATTGGGGCAGGGGCATATCTCACTTATTACAACTGGCGATGGTATTCAGTTTATAGAAATGCGTTTTTAAACCGATTGAATGGCGAACCAGACCCATTTCCGCAACTGTCCAACGAACAATTGAAGCAATACATTCTCTACTATCGCACTAATATGGAATGGTCGTTGGCATTTACAATAATTGTCTATGGCTTAAACATTCTGGATGCGGTGGTTGACGCCCATCTCTCTGGATTTGACGTTTCAGATAGGCTTGCTATATATCTCGGTCCCGGGAACGTTTCCCTTAGATGGCATTTGTAAACAGTGATAATGCATTATTGTGTTTAATTTTATGAAAATTGCAGAATAGTATGGCAAGAGAAGTTCCTTCAAAGGAAACCTTATTGGAATGGGGTGTTACGGAAAACGAAGTAGGTCAATGGATAGAAAAATTGCATGAAATATGGACTGACGACCCAGAAAAGATATGGCACAAAGCAAGGCTTGACCTCCTCTCTCCTCAAACTCCTTTTTCCGCCCATCGGGGATTATACACATACCTGTCTGAATGGTGGCAGGAATCTAATCAGGGCTTAATGCCCATGTGGAAACCTTCGGAAGAAACATACAGCAATAGCAACATTAAAAAAATTCTTGATGAACTTGAACTGGAATCATGGGAAGACTTCCACAGATGGTCAGTAACACACAGAATTAACTTTTGGCAATACATTATTCACAAACTGGACATACTTTTTGACCATCCGCCAAAAACTATTGCAGAGATAGAGGATGTTCGGGAACCTAATTGGTTGCCCGGGACACGATTCAACATAGCCAGAACCTGTTTTGAGAACAATTCCAGAGATGCGATTGCAATCATTGAAGGAAGCGAAGACGGCACAATAAGGAACATATCTTTTGGCGAACTGGAAGAGAGGGCGAGGCGGGTGGCTGCCGGGCTCAAAGCACTGGGTGTTCAAAAGGGCACTCCAATGGCTATTTGCATGCCCATGCACGCCGAAGCAGTGGCAATATACTTCGGCATCTTATGGGTTGGTGCCACGGTGGTGTCCATAGCAGACAGCCTTGCAACTCCGGAAATAGAAAAACGTCTGAACATAGCCACGGCTAAGTTAATCTTCACACAGGACGTCATCATTCGCAGGGGGAAAGAACTGCCGCTATATGAACGGATTAAAGACCTTGACGTTAAAGCAATAGTTATTCAAAAAGGCAATGTAGCATTGCGGCAACAGGATATATCATACTCGGATTTCCTCAAAGAACCAATTGAAACGGGTCCTGTTCCGAGAAAACCATCTGACCACATAAACATCCTGTTTTCATCGGGGACAACTGGTGACCCCAAAGCTATCCCTTGGACTCAAACCACGCCTATTAAATGTGGGGCAGACGGATTTATCCATCACGATATTCAAAAAGGCGATGTGGTTGCATGGCCCACTAACCTTGGCTGGATGATGGGACCTTGGCTCATCTTCGCTTCGTTCCTCAACCGGGGAAGCATAGCGTTGTTTGAAGGGGCTCCAACTGAACCTGAATTCTTAAAGTTTGTTGAACAGGCAAAAATCAATATGCTGGGGCTCATCCCAAGCATTGTTGCATCTTGGAAAAACAGGGGGTTGTGGGATAATCAAACTTACGATTGGTCAAATATCAAAATGTTTAGTTCCACTGGGGAGGCGAGCCATCCAGTGGATTATCATTGGCTGATGAGTCGTGTTCCCGGATACGCTCCCGTCGTTGAGTATTGCGGTGGCACGGAAATAGGTGGTGGATACATTAGCGGAACAATTGTTCAACCTGCCGTCTCCGCCTGTTTCACTACGCCCTGTGCGGGAATTGACTTCACTATCCTTGATGAGAACTACAAACCTTCCGACTTCGGTGAGATATTTGTTATTCCGCCAAGCATCGGACTTTCAACAACCCTGCTCAATAGAGACCATCACAAAGAATACTATGAAGGCACTCCGGAAGTTACAGATGAGATGGTTGGTGCTCTGGGAACTCCCGTGAAAGAACAGACAGAAGGCTGGGAAATCAAGTTAAGGCGGCACGGCGACGTAATGGAACGAATCAGAGGCAAACACATATTTTTTAGGGCTCATGGCAGGGCAGACGACACAATGAACCTTGGTGGGATCAAAGCCAGCAGTGTGGAAATAGAGCGTGTTGTTAACTTGGACGAGGCGGTTAGCGAGAGTGCTGCCATTGCAGTGCCTCCTCCGGAAGGCGGTCCAGAAAGACTAATCCTGTATATAGTTCCTCAAAAAGAAATAGACAAAGAAACTTTAAGAAAACGGCTTCAACAGGCAATCAGAGAAAAACTCAACCCTCTTTTTAAAATTCATGACATAGTGTTCATTGACACACTGCCCAGAACACCCACTAACAAAATAATGAGACGCCTCCTCAGAAAAGACTACATGGAAAAAGAACGTTCATCAAGAAAATAAGCGAGACATGTTTCCAACCTTAGGACACTTACTCAGTTACATCTTCGGCACGGAAATTTACCTTCCCTTGCCCACTTTCGGCTTCATGGTGGTCATGGCAATCCTTTCTGCCATTCTCTGGACGGTATATGAATTCAAGCGTTTAGAGAAACGGGGTGTTTTAAAGCCCAGACCTGTCAAGCAGGTTGTGGGGCAAGGTCCTCAATGGGGAGACTTGATAGTGTGGTCGCTCTTCGGATTCTTCATTGGCTTTAAGTTAATTCCCTTAATTCAACGTCCTGAGATTCTGGAGGTGGGTGCTGGACAATTCCTGTTCTCCTCCCATGGGAATCTTTTATATGGCATAATTGGAGCCTTGCTGGCTGGTGGATACTATTATTGGCGGGCAAGCAAAGAGAAACTGGACAAGCCCAAGGAAGTAACGGTAATGAGATACCCTCATGAAGAGGTTTCAGACATGGCTGTTTGGGCTGTGGTGGCTGGAATAATTGGTGCAAAGCTCTTTCACAACCTTGAATACTGGGAAGATTTTATCACTGATCCAATTGGGAATCTGTTATCTATCGGTGGTTTCACGTTCTATGGCGGTTTGCTTTTTGGGGCAGTGGCAGTTATTTACTATATCAAGAAACGTGGTTGGCCCTTCTGGCAGGTGGCTGATGCCATAGCGCCGTCCATTGCATTGGCATACGGAGTGGGGCGAATAGGGTGTCAGTTGGCTGGTGATGGAGACTGGGGAATTGTTAATAAAATGCCCAAGCCAGACTGGCTCAGTTGGCTTCCCGATTGGATGTGGGGATTCACATATCCTCACAATGTTATTAATGCCGGAGTGGAAATTCCGGGGTGCACAGGGCTTTATTGTCGCGAGTTGCCTGAACCCGTCTTCCCAACGCCTTTTTATGAAACAATTATGGCTTTCATAATCTTTAGTATTCTTCTTTTCATCTCACGGAAATTCTCTTTTAAGCCGGGGAGCATCCTCGGACTGTTCCTTATCCTGATGGGCGTTGAAAGGTGGCTAATTGAGAAGATCAGGGTCAATCGTGTGTATGAGTCAATTGGGATGACTCAGGCTGAACTAATATCCCTTGGGATGATTATTGCGGGCTTAGCGGTCCTGTGGTATGTTTCAAAAAGGGGCGACAATGAAGATGATAAGAACAATTGATGAATTGAAGCGGTGGCGGGAAAGCCTTGATGGACCATTGGGATTTGTTCCCACTATGGGAGCCCTGCACGAAGGACATTTTTCTTTGGTCAGATGCAGTAAACAGGAAAATCCATATACCATAGTGAGCATATTTGTCAATCCTACTCAGTTTGACGACCCTGAAGATTTGAGAAAATATCCCAGAACATTTGAGAGAGACAAGGAGTTGCTTGAGAGAGAAGGTGTTGACGCTGTCTTTGCTCCAACGGTGGAGGAGATGTATCCCAAAGGCTTTGAAGACGAAGACGCCCATTATGACTTTGGTTATCTGGAACGGATTTTAGAAGGTGCCCATAGACCGGGGCATTTCAAAGGGGTTGCACAGGTGGTAGCCAAGTTACTAAGGGCTGTTGAACCAGACGTGCTATATCTGGGACAGAAAGATTATCAACAGGTTCTGATTATTAAAAAACTTATTGAAAAACTATCAATGCCGATAAAAGTGGTTATGTGCCCTACCGTTCGGGAATCCGATGGCTTGGCTATGTCCAGCCGTAATGTTCGCTTGTCGCCTCAGCAAAGGGAGAATGCCCTTGCTTTGTATAGGTCGCTGATTAAAGCAAAGGAAGTGTATGAGCAAGGGGGCAGTGTCGTAGAAGCAAAACAAGAGGCGATGAAGATTCTGGAAAGTGCGCCGCTAATCAAGGAAATTGACTATTTTGAAATTGTTGATGCCGACACACTCAAACCCATTAATAACTGGGACGAAGCGGATAAAGTCATTGCACTGGTGGCAGTCCGTATGGAAGGAGTCAGACTAATTGACAACATGTTCATAAAATGAAAGGGGCTTAGGTTTGCACTATGTTTAAAAGAACTATAACATGGCACTTAACCGGTTCGCTAATAACCGTTGCAATAATTGTCCTTGCATTAATAATTATGGAATTGGTTGGGTTGACAGAAGGCAATTTAATGCAACATGTTCTCTTGGTTGTAGTGGCTATTACTATTCTGACTATGAGCCTGACTGTTTATATCATTAGGGAACGCATCTTGGGGGGATATGCCCGTTGGGAACACTTATGGAAACATGCCATAATAAATCTTTTCATGACGGCTGTTCTGACCACAGGAATTTTCATCATTGCCTTTAACGGTCCACTGAACCATTGGTTGGAAAAACAGATTCAATGGACAAAGCAAGAAGTGGAACGAAAACTCACAGACGAAGAGCAAAAGGCTCAACAGCTGAAATTCACTATCAGGATGATGCAGCCTGTCCCTGCAGCCCTTTCCATTGGCATGTGGCAGATAGTTACTGGGTTTTCGGCATCTATAGTAGTTGCAGCACTATGGCGGAAACTTCCAGAAGAAGATGAAATTTAAACTGATGAGACCCGTGTTTTTCATGATAGGGGGATTCATAATGACTGCTGGATTTGAATTCTGGCTTGTAAAGAGCGGGCTGTGGATTTGGCGGTGGGCTCCTGACCTCTCTATGGCTGTCTGGGCACTATCCATCTGCTTAGTTTCTATGAACCTTGAAACCTCTCAAAAACGCTGGATCTGGGGAAGCATTTATTCAGTCGTAGCAGGAATACTATTAGGAGTTTTCGTTTACTGGCTCTATGCTCTTGAATATCCTGAAACATTTGACGCTTTCATTAACAAGCATGCCCATAGCGGCTTATTCCCTGAAATTATAATCTCGGACACTGAAAGTCTTAAAAGGACATTGCGACCGTTCTGGTTCGGAATAGCTTATCCAATTGTTAATGCAACGGTATATTTAATCACTGGGTTGATTTTTTCATGGATTTGTGGGATTATCTTACCTGACTATAAGAAGAAATCCGGATTTGTTCCATATAACTGAGATTATTCATCTATAAGCCATCTAACTATGCTAACTATAATGAAGTATGCAAGTATGATTATTATTTCTTTTTCTTTTAATCAATTTTTGTTACCTTTGTATCATAAAATAAGGTAAAGATGAACAGGAACTTAGCAATTATTGGGGCACTCTTGATTGGTGCGGTTGTTCTATCAAGTTGTAATAACACAAAGCGCCGCATAGTAGGCACTTGGGAATCAACAGACATTAAGATAGACGGCAAGAACGAGCTTGTTGTTTCAGACAATGCAAACGCAGGCTTATGCGGTGAAGCAAATGCTACAATGAAAACCTCTTTCAATAGAGTGACACTTACTATCAAAAAGGATGAGTCATATTTAGCAGAATCACGGGTTTCCTCAACAATTACAGTTACATACGACCTTTGCCAAACCCAAACAGCAAACCTTGACACCTTCTTTACTGAAGAGGGGGCATGGTCATTAGTGGATAAAAATAAAATTTTATTCCAACCTAAGGATGGCAAGCAATATGAATGTGAAATCATTGAACTAACTAAGAGCTCCCTGAAACTAAAATGTCCTTGCGTTGAGGATTGTGCCATAGATGTTTTAGGGGATAATGATGTTGACTATACAATTGGAGATTACGAAATGAATGCAACTAAGAAATAAATTATAGCAGGTTTATTTCTTTTATATTTTGTCTCATTGATTTATGTAGTGGTGGTTGGGGTTTTATTTTTTAGTTTTTGGACGATAAGCGGTGATTTTAAATGCTTTAGTTCTTCTAAAAGTATAAGAGGGCATTTATTGCTTGCTTGACACGGTCTTTCCCGGGCAACACAAATTTTTCCATTCCTTCATTTAATGGGATGGCTGGAATCATGGGAGTGGAGACCACTCTCACTGGAGCATCAAGATATTCAAAACAATTTTGCTGGATTCGCCCGGCTATTGATTCGGCAAGTGACAAGAACCCAGCTTCTTCGCTAACGACAAGGGCTTTCCCATGGAGTTTGACCCTCTCATAAACCAGTTGTTCATCAAAGGGCATCAGTGTCCGAAGGTCAACTATTTCAACATATCCATCAAATGCTTCCTTTACTGCGTTATGCGTCCACCAAACACCCATTCCATAAGTGATGACAACAATTGTTTCGCCTGATTCAATTAGTTCGGGGGTAGCGTGATAATGGATTCTTGCTTTCCCAAGCGGAATTACATAATTTCTGTCTGGCTCAATTGTCTTCGCTTCTTCTGTTCCGGGCACCTTGGACCAATAAATGCCTTTATGTTCAATGACTACAACGGGGTTCGGGTCTAAGAATGCACCTTTAAGCAAGCCTTTCATATCGGCTGCATTGGATGGATAAACAATTTTGACACCTTTCAATCCTGCTATAACTGTTTCGTGTGTGCCAGAATGATATGGACCGCCTCCGCCATAGGCACCGGCTGGAACCCTGATTACTGCCGGAACTGGGTATTTCCCATCAGTAAGGTAATAACTTTTGGCAAGTTCTGTATATAACTGGTTCACTCCGGGAAATATATAATCCATGAATTGGATTTCAACTATTGGTTTAACGCCCACTGCTGTCAGTCCGGCACATGAACCGATAATAAATGCTTCTTGGATAGGCGTGTTGAACACCCTGTCATCACCGTGTTTCTCTGCCAGTGTTGCTGCTTCCCTAAACACTCCACCTAAGCGTCTGCCCACGTCCTGCCCGAAGAAGATAGCCTCTGGATGGTCTGATAGTATCTCATCAATCGCGTGCAAAGCAGCATCAACCATAATGATTTTCTGACTGTTTGCTGGTTCCCTTTCGCCCTGTTCCTCAGTGATTGGAGAGGGAGCCCACACTTTCTCAAGGGCATGTTCAGGGTCTGGTTCCGGTGCTTCCACAGCTTTCCAAAAATCCCTTTCCACTTCTTGTTCCGCTTCTTCCCTCAGTTGTTTGAGTTCTTCTTCGGAAACTCCATATTGTTTTAGTTTCCTTTCTAGTTTAGCGAATGGGTCTCTGAGTTTCCACTCCCTTTCCAGTTCCTTCTCATCACGATAGAATTCTTTTCTCACTCCTGAAGTGTGGTGCCCAAGCAAAGGGACCCGAGCGTGCAGGAGAGCAGGACCTTTTCGCTCCCTGACATACTCAATCAGTTCGCCAACTGCCCTATAGCACGCCTCAAAATCAGTTCCATCAACTGTTTTTC
>JAADEI010000024.1 GCA_013153515.1 Chlorobiota bacterium
TCCTTTTCTTCCCTTGTCAAATAGGATCCGCTAACACTCATATTTCTGCTTTTGTCCTACAAAGGTAAAACACAAGCATTAATCAGAAGGTTCCTGTGTGCCTTGGGTTTCGTTTAACAAGGTTATCGCTTGGTCATAGAATTGTTCTGGCACAAGCACTTTAATAGTAGCGTTTTTGTGTAGGTATCTAATCATATAAGCCGAATCCAGTTGGTTATAGATCACTGCCGGGATATTATGTGCTTCAAGAATTCCTTTTATCAAGTGAGCCCTAAATTCATCCATTCCTTCCCAGATGATTACCCAGCCTTTACGGATTTCTGTCTCCATTTTCCAAGGATTATTATTCCAGCGATGACAAGGATTCCTCCAGCAATGCCATAGATGTGTGGAATAGAGAATTCATTTGGGTTTGGGATTGACAATTTGCCCTGTCTATATAGGAAATGGATAACCACTGGGACTGAATTAAACAATGAGTGGACAATGATTGGTATCCAAATGGTTCCACTATAAATGTAGAGGTATCCCAACACGAGACCCATCACAAAGATGGGAATGAATTGAGTAACAGAGAAATGAAGCAAAGCGAAAAGGAATGCGGTAAGGAAAACGGCGAAATGGACTGTGTTGGTTGTTTCATGAAGGTATTTAAGGAAGGTTCCACGGAATATGAGTTCTTCTGCGACGGCGGGCAACACAGCCATCAAAAGGATTGTTTGCCACATGGATGCTTGAGAAGCATCTGGAACCCATAGCAACAGAGCCAGAGTGCCCTGCCTCATTATATCCATTGGCTTGAACTTAGCAATTAGGTCCTGCGGGATGAACTGAGCAGTTATGTCCATAAGCCAATATGTGAATGGGACACTGCCCAGCACAACAAGGACTACTGATAGCCACGCCACTGGACTTGTAGGAAACCGCCATAAATCAGAGAGATGTCCGAAAAGGAACATGGCGAATAGGGCAGGAATCAGGAAGGCAACCAAAGTTTGAATTAAAAGTTGATACTTAACCAGTTCATACAATTGTATTAGATAAGTGTGTCCATCCAAGAGTTTAACCTCATCTTTCCAGACCTGAGCGAGCAAGGAATCAGCCTTTTGGTTAGACCACGCTAAGTCTTCTGCCATTTGATAGAACTGGTGCCACGGAACTACTTCAAGGTCAGCCTCCGAGATATTGAATTTGCTAACTGACGTTGAAAACAGGATTAGGTAAGCCACTGCAAAGCCGACCCCCACCAAGGCTAAAAGGGAAATTAGCCTAACTATTGGTGGAACATAAAAACTACCATTTGCTCTACTCGTAGATTTTGGTTTATTATCCATAAGCCCCCGGCATTTTTGTAAATATACGAATTTTTCAACTAACGCATTTTGCTTGGAACTCATTATGTGCGGGTTTCCTTTGAAAAAATGATATTTGCCAGAAGTAGAGCGATGAAGGATATGGGAAGCACACAGAAAGGCGTGTTCTCAAGCAAATATGTTGACGAGTTTAAGACATATAGAATTTATAAAGAATTTGGACCGGGCGAGAAGTTTGATAAAATAAGGCGGAAGAACACTTTTTGGAAGGAAATAACGGAAGCCATAGCAGTCCGCAATAGGATTAAGCGATTCATCTTGCGTAATAAAGATTTGGAAATAAAATATGTTCTTGACTTGGGATGCGGGAAAGGTCTTCTGACTCTGCTCACTGCCCTGTTCCATAAGGATTTGCATATATATTGCATTGACACTGATGAGACGGCGAACAGAGATTATATGCATCATCTCAATAACGCTTCGTTCGTGAAGATGGACATAAAAAGTCCTCAATTGGAAGAATTCATTGCCTCCCTTGATGGGAATATAATAATGACAGGGATTCACTTATGCACTGATTTGTCAATAAGGTTTTTGGAATTGCACAGGAAGTTTGATAAAATTAAGTTTAGTGTGTTGGTGCCCTGTTGCATAGGCAAGTTCCCACATTCACGATTCAGGTTTATTATTCGTGAGATGGGCATTTATGAAGGGTGGTGTGCATACCTGTCGTGCCTTGCCGGACCGGGAAAGGTCATAGCGGACCGGGACACAGGGATTCTTTCAGACAAAAACATAGTTATTTCAATAGACAGAACAGAATCGTAGAGATGACGGATAAGATTTTTGAATTTGGTGCCATTGAAGTCATCAACGCAAGAACACATAACTTAAAGAATGTTAACGTTAAGATTCCCAGATACAAACTTATTGCTGTCACGGGTGTTAGCGGGTCAGGGAAAACCTCACTTGCCATTGATACTATTTATGCAGAAGGGCACAGGCGATACACAGAAAGCCTCTCCACTTATGCCAGACAATTCTTTCAGCGAATCCAAGGACCGGATGTTGACGACATAAAAGGCTTATCGCCAGCCATCGTCCTGCAACAAAAGAACCCTTCGCATAATCCACGGTCAATAGTTGGCACTGCAACAGAGATATATGATTTCCTGCGAACTCTATATGCCCGTGTGAGCACTATCATTGACCCAGAGACAGGCGTTGAAGTGAAGCCGTGGACTCCAGACCAAGTGGTGGACTACCTCTTGGAAAACCTTGACCCTACGGACTACTTGCTAATCGGATTTCCTCTCCCGCAAAGTTGGTATTTTCTCAATCCTGATGAATTACGGCAAAAGGGCATTCGGCGACTGTTGATAAATGAAACATTGCACACTATCCAAAGGAACGAAGAGATAATCAAGCAATTTGGATATGCCGAAAAGATATATGCTATAATTGACAGGGTTCCTTTTGACAATCCTTCTGAATCAAGGGAACGGCTCCTAAATTCCATCAGGGCATCTTTTGACATAGCCGAAAAGACAATAGTTATTTATAAGGACAAATTACTATTTTTCAGCAAGCATCGGGAAACCTTGACAAAACATTACCCTCCTCCCTCAGAAGACCTGTTTAGTTTCACGAGTCCGCAAGGTGCCTGCCCTGAATGTAATGGTTTTGGAAACATTCTTGTTCTGGACAAGCAAAAGATTTTTGATTATTCCAAGAGCCTGCTTGAAGGTGCCATAAGACCATGGCGTTGGCAGTATTATCATCTGCTTGAAGATATGATATGGTTTGCCGAAAGGAAGGGTATAGATATACGTAAGCCATTCGGGCAACTAAGTGAAGAAGAACAGAACCTTATTTGGTATGGCGACTTTACAGAAGGCATAATGGGTGTTAAGGAATTCTTTGAGAATCTTGAGTCTGTCCGATATGACGTCAGTGCCCGAGTGACCCTTGCTAAATACAGAACTGCCGTATCGTGTCCCTCCTGCAACGGTGCCCGGTTGCGTCCAGAAGCACTGGTGTATAAAATCCATGGATATTCCATCAGCGACCTACTAAAACTAAGCATTGAAGACCTGCACGAATTAATTAAATCGTGGAAATTCCCTCCTGAACAAGAGAAATTGGTCAGGGTCATCAGGGAAGAAATAGTATCCCGAACACAGCATTTGCTTGATCTGGGCTTGGGATATTTAACCCTTGACAGGGAAACCAGAACGTTGTCTGGTGGCGAGATGCAACGGATTCAATTAGCCAGATTTATGAAATCATCTTTGATACATACCTTATTCGTACTTGATGAACCAAGTGTAGGGCTCCATCCGGCGGACACAAACCGACTGATCAAAGCCCTGCATAGGCTTAGAGACCTCCGAAACACTATAATAGTTGTTGAACACGACCAAGACGTTATTGAATCGGCAGACTATGTCATTGAGATGGGACCGGGCAGTGGACGCAACGGCGGTCAAATAGTGTTCACTGGAACAGTTGATGAATTAAAGCAATCAGAAACAAGCCTTACTGGAAAATACCTATCAGGCAAACTAAGTATTGGAAAAATAATTCCTGAGATAGATGGTGAGCCACAGGGATTTTTCCACATTAAAGGTGCTTCTCTAAACAACCTGAAAAACATTGATGTTGACATTCCTTATGGCAGAATAACTGTTATCAGTGGTGTTAGTGGGTCTGGAAAGACGTCCTTAGTGAAGGGCTTGCTCTACCCTGCTTTGCTTGGTGAAATGCCTGATGAATTGGAAGGATTTGAGATTTCAGGCGATATTCCAGATTTTCAGGTTGAATTGATGGACCAAGGTTTCACATATAAAAGTCGGCGTTCCTCGCCTGTTACTTACATCAAAGTTTTTGATAAGATAAGGAAATTGTTTGCGTCCACTCCACAAGCCCGCCAGCAAGGAATCAAAGAATCTTATTTTTCGCCTAATACGGCGGGTGGACGGTGCGAAACATGTCAGGGCGAAGGATTCATAAAAGTTGAAATGCAATTCCTTGCCGATGTGGAACTGGTTTGTGAAGATTGCAATGGAACAGGATTCCAACAATTCATTTTGGACATTAAACTAAATGGCAAAAACATTCACGAAGTTTTGAATATGACCATTGATGAAGCCATTGAGTTCTTTGCCGGTGAAGAAGACATTATCAAACCGTTGAAAACTATTCAACAAGTCGGACTCGGTTATCTACTATTGGGACAATCCCTGACGACCCTTTCTGCCGGTGAAGCCCAGCGTTTAAGGATGGCACGCTATCTGAACGTCGTTAAGCAAAAGCCCACTGTCCTAATCTTTGACGAACCAACCATTGGTCTGCATCCAGCAGATATAGAGAAATTGCTTAATGCATGGAAAACGCTTATAGAAAGGAATCCTAACGTAACGATAATAGTAATTGAACACAATCTTGACGTTATCTGGAATGCCCATTGGATGATTGAACTGGGACCGGGCAGTGGCCCAAAAGGTGGAAAGGTCATATTTACTGACAAACCAGAAGAATCCATAGAAAATCCAAATTCAGTTACTGGTAAATATCTTGCCAAACACATGAAGAGACTTCAGAAAGCAGAAGCATAAAGCATCATTCCACGTTTTTTAGTTAAATTGTTAATTTTACAAGTGAAGGCAATTGGGAAGCGATGAACACACGCCTGTTAATAACGTTGTTTTTAACACTTTGTTCTTTCGCTCAGCCTTCCTTCCTCCAATTAGATAACTCCATCCGTGTTTTCAAAGACAACAAGTGGCTTGATAATCCATTTGGTGGCGGGCTAAACGCCCCTATGTTCTTTCAAGGATATCTTGACAAAGACACATTTTTAGACATTATAATTTATGATTTGAGTGCACAAAACTACCTGTGGTTTGAATTTGAAGAGAACAAATGGAAGCAAAAATTTGAATGGACAGGCGATTTCCCCCCCACTCATCACTTCGCCAGATGGGTTGACATAAACAAAGATTCATTGCTTGATCTCATTACCACGTTCTCCTATTACGGCACTGGTGCTTACCAATTCACTATCTATTACAATACTTCTCCCGGGTCGGACACGCTTTCATTCACTAATGGCGACACTATCCCCGGCATAATGCGATACGGATATGAGATTCCGGGAATTCTTGATTTTGACTATGATGGCGACCTTGATATGATTATTTTCAAATTAATCCGGCTTGAATACTATCAGAACGTAGCGGTAGAAAGCCTCTCCCGGGATGATACGCTTATATGGGTTTTGGCAGATAGCACGTTTGGATTGGTTTCCGAGGACCCTTTTTCCTGCTCAATATTTCTTTATGATACAGTGTGGAATTTCAACCTGAGACATACAGGTGGATATGTAACTGCCTACGATATAAACAATGATAGCGTTCCAGAAATTTTCCACGGTGATGTTGCCTGCCACACACTCAATGTGTTCCATGGACACTGGGACTCAACACATTCCCCCCCTAAATTCATTATTACTGATTCAATCATTGGCTATCCAATCCCCCACAGGTGTTTTATGAAATTGACTCCTGGTGCTTATTTCATTGACTATGACCACAGTGGACGGAAACAACTGATTGTGGCTCCTGCAACAGCATCCCCTGCTGCAATAGACATTAAAAATGTGTTTTATTATGTTGACACATCCTCAACAGACAGTGCTATATTCATCCTTGTTGACAGTGCTCTGTTTGTCAAAGAAATGATTGACGTTGGCGAAGGTGCCCGCCCAGCCATTGAAGACGTTACAGCCGATGGAATCCCAGACATTCTTATTGCTCCCTACAACCGCAATTCGCCAGTCATTCAAGAAAATTATACATCCATTGCCCTATACAGAACTATGCCCACTAATCCAATAACATTAATGCACATCTCTGACGATTGGGACTCCACAGGTGCTAAACTCTTATTTCAAATGAGACGAATTGCTATCGCCTTTCACGATTTTGACGAAGATGGCGACAGGGATATGTTAATTGGCAATGCTTCAAACATTTTGTATTACGGAGAGAATGTAGCCCTGCCGGGCGAACCAGCCACTTTCGTAATTAACCTTTCTTCGCCGTTTATGCAGGTTAGTGATGTGAACACATTAACGCCTTATTTCTTTGACATTGATGGCGATGGTGATGAAGACCTGTTGTTGGGCACAAACCTTGGGAATATAGTGGTTTATGAGAACCGAAGCGGTGGATTCTTCCTGAAAACTGGATCTTTTCATAACATAAATGTTAGACTCCCAGACCTATTTGAAGGCTTTTCTGTTCCGGCGGCGGCTTGCCTTGATTCAACAGGTTTGCCCTACTTATTCGTTGGTTCTTATCACGGAACAGTCTATGTCTACCAAAGCATTGACTCTTTCCTTGACGATGATAAAACCGTTGTGGACATTGAACTTGTTGATTCTTTCAACCCAGGCTTGGGACTACATGCGTTCCCAACCTTCGGCGATATAGATACTAACGGCGTTCCAGACCTGGTAATAGGTGGCTATGGCGGTGGAATTAGGATTTATCGCAATCTGATACCTCCTGAAAAATATAAACCCTGTCCCATCAAAATTTCCCCCGACAATCCCCCTACTAATGACACTGACTCTTCTCAAACAACCAATCCCTCCGATTCCACCTCCCTCCCCC
>JAADEI010000095.1 GCA_013153515.1 Chlorobiota bacterium
CCCAGCATGGTAGGCTTCCGCTTTGATACCGTTCGCTTGCAGGATCTCTGCAACTTCTTCTGTGGTTTTCCTCAGCAGGCAATAGACAATTCCCTGTTGCCCTTCGTGTTCCCTGATGATTTGGATGACCTGTTTAATGAGTTGTTCTTTTGATGGGCGTTGTCTGACTTCGTAATACAGGTTAGGTCTGTTAAATGAGTCAATAACGAAGACAGGGTCTTTCATCCCAAGGTTCTTGACTATATCCAATCTAACCTTAGGTGTAGCAGTGGCGGTAAGTGCCATAATAGGGATTCTTCCTTGCTCAAGGCTATCAATCATAGGTCGGATGTTGCGGTAGTCAGGGCGGAAGTCGTGTCCCCATTCGCTAATGCAGTGAGCCTCGTCAACAGCAACAAAAGAGATTTTAATGTTTTTGAGGAAGTTGAGTGTTTCTTCCTTGCCTAAGGTCTCTGGTGCTATGTATAGCAATTTTGTTCTGCCTGATTCAAGGTCTTCAAGAACTTTTCGTCGTTGCGAAGCCGAAAGGGAAGAGTTAAGGAAGTGGGCGAAACTGTCCTTAGCCATAAACGACCTGAACAGGTCAACTTGGTTTTTCATCAGGGCTATCAATGGCGATATGATAATTGCGGTTCCGTCCATGAGAAGTGCAGGCAGTTGATAGCATAGTGATTTGCCTCCTCCTGTGGGCATTAGGACGAACACGTCATTGCCTTCCAACAAGGCTCTGATGGCTTCCTCCTGCTTGCCTTTAAACGAATGGAAGCCGAAGTATTCACGCAAAGCCCGTAGTAGCGTTTGTTTGTCTATGTTAACCTTCTTTTCTTCAGTTATTGTCGTCATTTGACTTTCAATTATGCTCATAAAAATAAGATAAAAACATTAAATCATGAAACGATGGCTACCTGTTGGGAAAGGAACTGTTCCAGAGTTCGGGCTCTGTTCTCCCAAGTGTGTTCCATCGCCAGTTGCATCAGTTGTTTCTTAAAGGTTTCGTCAGTGCTTTTCTCCAATGCTTGTTCAATAGCTTGTTTAAGTTCCAGTGTTCCATTTCCTGAAAACACTACTGGGAATTGAGTGCATTCAAGCATGTCGGATGAGACAACGGCAGGCTTCCCAGAAGCGAAATACTCAAACAGTTTGAGTGGTGATGTGGATTTGGCTATTGGTCCCGGCTTGAAGGGAATCCAGCCTATGGTATAGTGCTTTACGTAAGCGGGAAGAACCTCATATTCAACACGACCAGTCCAGTAAACATTATCTCCACGCAACGGGAATTTGTTAATATCATAAAGCGGACCTATAAACAAAAACCCGACATCTTTCATCATGTTAATCAAATCTTGAATTACGTCAAACCACAACCACGGGGCAATGGCTCCGTGATAGCCAACAATGACAGGAAACTTTTGCAGGAATTCTGAAAGATTCTTATCAAAAGATATGTTTGGTGGATTCTGAAAGTGTTCAACCTCAACGCCATTGGGCAGATACAGCACTTTTTCTTCTGGGAATCCGTCGTTGATGACTTGTTCCATAAGTTTTTTAGCAGTGACTACAACCAAGTCGCTATTCCTTTCTCTTACCATGAATCTATATAGTTGAACCAAATCATTTGTTATGTTGCCCGATATTTCTGGATTTAGGTCATCTACAAGTTCGTAGATAATGACTTGAGAATCGGTTCTTGTTTCATTTATTGTCTTGGGTGTGTAAGGGAAGCAGGTGGAATATATCACTCGCAGTACTTTGGGCAGTGAGTATAGCGTCTTGTCGGGACCAGTGAGAAATACGTTTTTGCCTATTTCATAGAAAGTTTGTGGTGGAACGCCAAAGTCATTATATAATGACAGGAATCCGATTTTTCCCATTGCTAAAGCCATGTGTTGAGGTCGTTGTAATAGGTTTCCAAGCCACAATATGGATGGTTCCATTAAGTATGTCCCTTTGAGTTGTGTGGATAATTCTTTGATTTCGTCCCATTTCACTTGTCTGAATCGGTTCAATGTTTTTTTGTTGTATAGTTTAAGTTGGCTTCCCGTTAGTTTCCAGTATATAGGAATGATGGTCCTGTATAAGTCGGGATTGGAACGGATTAAACTCTTAATTTTTTGCAGTATAGCCATAAAGAATTCTGCTTTTGACTCATAACGCATTTTGATTATATAATGTTTCATTTTGGGGATATGAAGATAGAAACCAGACGCGATGTGTTTGACGTTGATTAATGATGAGACGATAATTAAATGTAATCATGCCTGCTTTCAAACTCGTTGCTCCTTATAAGCCAGCCGGTGATCAGTCTCAGGCAATAAGCGAATTAGTTGATGGCATCAAAAGAGGCGAGAAAGCCCAAGTACTGCTCGGCGTTACAGGGTCTGGAAAAACCTTTACCATAGCCAATGTTATTGAACAGGTTCAGAAACCGACCATTGTTATAACTCATAATAAAACCCTTGCCGCTCAACTCTATGGCGAGTTTAAGCAATTTTTCCCGCATAACGCAGTGGAATACTTCGTCTCTTATTATGATTACTACCAGCCGGAGGCATATATCCCAGAAGCAGATTTATACATTGAGAAAGACGCAGGCATTAATGAGAACATTGACAAGTTGAGGATGCAGGCGGTCTCTTCCCTGCTCAGTGGACGCCGGGATGTTATTGTAGTTGCAACCGTTTCGGCAATCTATGGAATGGGCAACCCGGAAGAATTCAAGAAAAACATTATCAGATTAAAGGTTGGGCAAATAGTGGATATAAATCACATATTGTTGAAACTCATCAACGGGATGTATTCACGGGTTAGCGGGCAACTAACACGAGGAACTTTCAGAGTTATTGGCGACACAATAGATATATTTCCTGTTTATGGCGACTACATTATTAGAATAACATTTTGGGGCAATGAGATTGAATCTCTGGAACACTTAACCATTGATATGCGAGAACGCATTATGTCGTTTGAGGAACTGGCTATCTATCCAGCCAATATGTATCTTGTTCCTGAGGGAATGCTTCAATCCATTTTAGAGGAAATAGAGAAAGACCTTGAGTCCCAAGTGCAGTTCTTCCTTGAAATGGGGAGGAAATTGGAAGCGAGGCGTTTGGAAGAGAGAGTTCGCTATGACCTTGAAATGATCAGACAACTTGGATATTGCAATGGAATTGAGAATTATGCCAGATACTTTGATAGGCGTAAACCTGGAGAACGACCATTCTGTCTGTTAGACTACTTCCCTGATGATTATCTCATGATAATAGATGAGAGCCACGTTACCATTCCTCAGATCAGAGCCATGTATGAAGGAGACAGGAAACGGAAGCAAACGCTTGTGGACTATGGGTTTAGGCTACCAGCAGCAATTGATAATAGACCATTGAAGTTTGAGGAATTTGAAAGCCTAACTAATCAAGTTATATTCGTATCTGCAACGCCCGGAGATTATGAACTTGAAATGACTGGTGGGGCTTTCGTGGAACAGGTGGTTAGACCAACAGGATTGTTAGACCCGGAAATTATTGTTAAGCCCACTGAAAATCAAATAGATGACCTGTTAGAGGAAATCAGAACAACTATTGAACAGGGTGACAAGGTGATTGTTACAACTCTGACCAAACGATTCGCAGAAGAGTTGACTAAGTTCTTAAAAAATCACGGTATTAAAGCCGAATTTATTCATTCTGAAGTGGACACATTGGATAGGGTAGAGCGCTTGAGAGACTTGCGATCTGGCAAATTTGATGTCATCGTTGGGATTAACCTATTGCGGGAAGGTATTGACCTGCCAGAGGTGGCTCTTGTCGCTATCCTTGACGCCGATAAAGAAGGTTTTTTAAGGTCAGAAAGGTCTCTGACGCAAATAGCAGGGCGGGCTGCAAGAAACCCACGGGGTAGGGTAGTTCTCTATGCAGACAAGATAACTCCCGCGATGCAGAGGTTTATTGACGAGACAAATCGCCGCAGGGCAAAGCAAATAACCTACAATGAAAAACACGGTATTACGCCACAACCAATAAAGAAGGGAATGGCTACTCACGAAGCCGTCCTGTGGGTCAAAGAAGGCAATGAAGAAAAACAACAAGAAATCGTTAACATTACAGCTCATGACCCTGTCATAGAAACCCTGAATTCAAAAGAGTTATTACGACTCATTAAGCAGACTTACAAAGCAATGATTAAAGCAGCGAAAAAAGAAGAGTTTATGAAAGCAGCTAGGCTCAGAGATGAATACCTACACTTAAAGCAAGCCTATGAGAAAAAATTTGGACCCATACCGAAAAGGGTATAACCAGTTTGTTTTTAAGTTAATTTTGCATAAGTTTGAACTTGAACTATGAGATGCATCAGACCACTTTGGCTCGTTGTCCTTCTTTTGATTTCCGACAAGCCTTCCTTCGCTCAATATGCCCCTCAGTGGAACAACCTACTAATTAACCCCACAGCTTATCATCCAACAGCAGAATTTAAAACATCAAACATTAGTGTTTATGCCCATTCCCGCTTTCAATGGACAGGATTAGAGGGAGCCCCAACAACGCATCTCATACAAGCCTTCGCCCCCATAACCCCCGAAGACATCGCCGGACTATCCATTCTATATGATAGAATAGGTCCTCAAACTTGGTTCGGCGGTTCAATAGATTATTCAAGAATTGTGTTTCAGGATGGACAAACAACAATAGTTCGTATAGGCGGTTCACTCTCCCTGAACCAGTTTAATCTGGATGCTTGCTCCCTTATCGGTCCTTCCGATGAAAACCCTTGCTCTGGAAACGACCCACTTCTCCCCACTCAGAACACTAAATCCTCCGCAGGAATCTATATAAGCCTTTCTGCCTCAGCGATCTTGTCCAACTTAGCAGTTTCAGGAACCCTTTATAAATTTCCAATAGCTTCTCCCAATATTAATGGTATACCTTTCAACTCCCCCTTCCAAGGCATCTTTACCGCCGCATACCTGTTTAATGATCTGGGATCTGTGCAATGGAGACCAAACCTAACACTTAAGTTAGGAACCGCTGCTTGGCAACTGGAACTCGGTGTCTATGCCACTATAAACCAAACATTCCATGCCGGAATTCTTTATAGAGGACCAACGAAAAACACATTGGAATCCCTATCTCTCCTAGTGGGTTGGAACATTAATGAGTCAATAACTATAGGATATGCCTATGAGCTTTCCATAAACGCTCTTTCATTCGCTAATTCAGGAACTCACGACATAGTGCTTAAAATACTTTTGCCCAGACCATGGGCATTTCCGCAACTTAGGACCATCTATTCCCCCCGGTTTATGTGAAACACTTTATATTTGCCTTACGTAAAATAACAACGTAAATGACACCGTTAAATTTTTACTTACTAAATTTGCATTGTCCTTTAAAAATAGTTGTGCAATGAGGAAGTGGACAATGGGTACCATCATCGCTGGATTAATGCTTGTTTCCAGCTGTGGTGGCTCATACATGACGGGAGAACTCACAGGAGTGCCTAATAGACCGGTTCCAGACTACTACTTCCCTTGGGGAACAGTCTTTATCCCTTCGGGAGTCCTTTATAAAGGTATTTCAGACAAGGACGTTAATTTCTCCTTGGATAAGAGAAATAGGCGGGTCTCTGTCCAAGCCTTCTATATGGACGAAACAGAAATAACAAACAACGAATACAGACAATTCGTCTATTGGGTCAGAGACTCCATAGCCGCTATGATACTCGGAGACCCCTATGTCATTGAAGATGATGAAGGAAATGTATATGTTAATTGGGAAGCTGTATATGAACTTGATTGGTCAAATCCGGAGATTCAGGAACAACTTTCCGAATTATATGTTGAAGAAGAAGATAGATTTTGGGGCAAGAGAGAGTTAGACGTCTCAAAACTCATTTATGCATGGATGGAAATAGACTGGCAAAAAGCAGCGGCAAACAAAGCACGGATCAGACAAGGACTAGACCCAATCCCACGTCGAGACCTCATTATTAAACATGAAACACCTGTTTATCCCGATACACTTGTTTGGGTCAGAGACTTCGCTTACTCATATAATGAACCAATGACCAGAAACTACTTCTGGCATCCCGCCTTTGATGACTATCCAGTTGTGGGGGTGACATGGATGCAAGCCCGTGCATTTACCTCTTGGAGAACCAGACTCCTAAACAGCTGGTTAATCGCCATCGGCAACCAACCCCTTGATGAGTTCAGGCTCCCAACAGAAACAGAATGGGAATATGCTGCTAGGGGGGGCAGGATGCACTCGCCATACCCATGGGGAGGTCCTTATGTGCGTAATGCACACGGATGCATCCTAGCTAACTTCAAACCAATGAGGGGTAACTACCCTGAGGATGGTGGATTTTACACAGTCAGAGCAGATGCTTATTATCCCAATGATTTCGGCCTCTGGAACATGGCTGGCAACGTTGCTGAATGGACACTTGACGCTTATGAAGAGAGCGCCGAATGGTTCACTCATGATCTTAATACATATATGTCTTATAGACCTTCAGAAGATGAGCATCCCACAAGAAAAAGAAAAGTTATTAGGGGAGGTTCTTGGAAAGACATCCTTTACTACATCCAGACAGGAACCCGTTCTTACGAATACATGGACACAGCAAAATCCTACATTGGATTTAGATGCGTAAGCACATTCCTTGGTAGAACTCTTGAATAATTTCAAAAAGTGTTTTAAATTAGCACTTGTTAAAAAACCAAAGAGCAATGAGGAAACTGATAATTTTCTTTGAAACGGAAAAGGGAAAGCGAGTTAAGAACGCCATTGTTGGTGCAGGAGCATCTGTCGTGCTTCTTGGTGCTTTGTTTAAGATAATGCACTGGCCAGGTGCCGGATTAATGCTTACAATTGGAATGATTACGGAGGCGTTTATCTTCTTCTTCCAAGGAGTTATTTTGCCCCCACACAAAGACTATTACTGGGAAAAGATTTTCCCTGGATTAGATATATCCCCAGAAGTAGAGGAAGCTATGGCATTAAAAGAGGGTGGTGAAGAAGTAGAAGAAGCCAAGCCATTGGCAACTCCATCAACTTCCCCTTCAACATCCCTTGCAAACCTATCATCTATCCTTAGTGGTGCATCTATACCGCCTGAAACAATGGAAAAATTAGAAAGTGCCATAGAAAAATTACAAGCCACTTTGTCAAGGCTCACTAACCTGGGGGACGCAGCTATAGCTACTGAGGAGTATACAAAGAACGTTCAAGCAGCAGCTAAAGCTCTGGCTGAAATGAAAGCTGCCTATGAAAAAGCCGCTACCGTAGCCGATGAACTTGCCCAAACAGCGGATTCCACTACTGAATTCAGACAAAGCATGCAACTGAGTGCCGAAAAGCTAAGGGCTCTTAATGAGGCTTTTGAACAGGAAATAAGAGAAGTTCAAACTTTGGTGGATGCTTCTTCTCAGTACGCTGATGCAGCACGGGCAGCAGCCGAAGCAGTCTCCGAAATGAGCAACTCAACGGTCTCTATCGCAGAAGACCTCAAAGAAATTGAAAGGGATGTTAAGGCATCCGCTGAACATACCGGTGCCCTCTCAACACTCTATCAAGAGGCTGGTTCAGTGGCAAGCGACCTTGAAGCCATTGCCGAAGCAACAAAACAATATAAAGAGGGAATGAAGGAACTGGCTGCTAACGTTAAGAAACTAAGCAAGGTTTATGGAAATATGGTTTCAGCTTTGAATGTTCAAGAATAAATTTCCTAACGTGCAAATCGTCACTAAACACACAAAAAAGATTAAAAACATCTAAAAATGGCAATACCAAAGGAGCCACGCCAGCAGATGATTAATATGATGTACCTAGTGCTTACTGCACTGCTGGCAATGAACGTTTCCGCCGAAATACTTAATGCTTTTTACCTGGTTAGGGAGGGAATTCAGGCTACCACCCGAGCTATAGAAAATAAGAATCAGTGGACATATAATGCGTTAGCGGCACAAGCGCAAAAAGACCCTAAGGTGGCAGCGGAGTATTATAACGCCGCCTTGGAAGTCAAAAAATATGCTGATGAGTTAATACAATTCGTTGAGGACTTGAAGAAGGAACTTATTGAAAGAACGGGAGGTGTTGATGAAAACGGCAAACTATTAGGGGCTAAGAACTTAGATGAACCTTCTATTCTTATGATAACTCAAAAGAAAGGATATGAGCTGCAGAAGAAAATTAATGAAACACGTGAAAAAATGCTTTCCCTCGTTGAAAAATATGATAGAAGAGGGGGAGCGAGAGATGAGCTAGAAAAACGTATAGTCTTGAAGGCGGAAGATCCTAAGGAACCAGATCCAGAAAGGGGACGTCTGGATTGGGTCACTAAGAATTTTGAAATGGTTCCGACGGTCGCAGCAGTAACCATCCTTGATAAGGTTATCAACGATGCCCGAACCGCAGAGGCAGAGGTTATAAATTGGTTCTTAGAACAGATAGGTGCCGCAGCATTTAAATTCGATGTTCTTATAGCAAGAGTGGTCCCGAATACAAAATATGTTATCGTTGGACAGGAATTCATCGCAGATATCTTCGTTGCCGCTACAAGTAGCTCTCAACAACCAGAAATTTACATAGGTGTATTAGACACAACCAAATTGAAACGAGACACTTTAACAGGACGTTTTGAAGAAACAACAGAAAATCCACTCTTGAGAATTGATGATACTCTAATCACAGAACGAGGGGTCGGTATATTTCGCCTGAAGCCTGAAAAGCCAGGTGTGTATAAGTATCAAGGTGCGATAAAAGTAAGAAAGCCTAATGGTGAAGTAGTATGGTTCCCATTTGAGTTTGATTTTGTTGCTGCAAAAGTGGGGGCTGTGGTCTCGCCAACCAAGATGAATGTGTTTTATATCGGTGTGGAAAATCCTGTTGAAGTATCTGTTCCCGGATTTCCCGCTGAAGATATAATAGTCTCAATGACCAATGGAACCATAAGACCCAAAAACAAGAAAACAGGGCAATATGTAGTTAAGGTTAGAAGGCCAGGTGAAGCTTCAATTATAGTTAAAGTGAAACTTGCTGATGGTTCAACTAAGGTGATAGATAGAAAGAAGTTCCGTGTTAAGAGGGTCCCCGACCCAATAGCAATGGTTGGTAACTTGGACCCAAGCGTGAAGAGTAAGGTGAGAGCGGGAGAATTCAAGGCTCAACGAGGCTTGGTCGCCGTAATTAAGAATTTTGATTTTGACCTTAAATTCCAGGTCATCAGCTTTGAAATGGTTTACAGACCTAAGCGAGGTGAAGCAGTTAAAATTCAAGTGAGAGGTCCCCTGTTTACAGGACGTGCTAAACAGTTGATTCAAAGGGCTCGTCCAGGGGATAACTTTTCATTCTACGAAATAAAAGTTAGAGGTCCTGATGGAACACGTAAACTACCAGCAATCTCATACGAAATCATTTAAGCCATGAGGAAGACGCTTTGGATAGGTTTGGCTCTTCTTGTTGGAACCCTGCCAACTTTGGTTACCCAAGCACAGGAAGTTGAATCAAAAGTGATTGATGGGGCATACGAAAGGCAGAGAACCCTTAACAGAAGAGTTATTCCATATCCTTATCTACGGGAAGCAGATGTTTTCTGGGAAAGGAGGGTGTGGAGGGACATTCACGTTAAAAGAAATGAGAATCTCTATGCCGACAAAATGAATTTGATTTTTGCCTATCCAAGGCGTCCCCTCTCTCAAGTCCTTTGGGAAGCAGTTACTTCTGGCGAAGTGACGGCTTATGACATCCTTGACGATGAATTCACTACTCCACTTACCCCAGCAGAAGTCATCGCCCGATACACCAAGACTGACACAGTTTGGTCCATTGATCCGCTTACAGGGGAGGAAGTCCAACAAATAATAGAAACAACTTTCCAACCAGAATATGTCTCTAAGTATAGGCTTAAGGAAGATTGGATCTTTGATAAACAAAGGTCAATGATGTACCCCAGAATAATTGGGATATTGCCTTATTATTATGAGCCAGATAAGCAAGAAGCATTCGCTATGTTCTGGTTATATTATCCAGATCTGAGACCAATTCTGGTCAATGAAGAAGTGTTTAACATCAAGAATGATTCATATCGCCCCTCCTGGGATGACATATTTCAGAGTAGAATGTTTAGTAGTGTGATTGTTAAAGTTTCTAATGTTTATGACCGTATGATTCAAGACTATCTAACAGGATTGGATGCTCTCTACGAAGCAGAGCGAATCAAAAATATGATCATTGATAAGGAACAATTTCTTTGGAGCTATTAATAATTATTTTAATATAGCAGAGTGTAGTAGCTAAGTGGTTGAGAAGACCTAAAATATTGATAGTAAAGGTGTCAAGGTTATATTTGTTTATTTGCGGTGTTTTAAAGTTAATTAAAGCAGTGTCAGTAAAGAAGAGGCATTCGGCGTTCCCAGTTTTAGACTCTGTGTAATAAGTTATCCTATGGTTAAGGACTCTGCTTTTTAAGTAGTTAGATTCCGAGTGAAAACTTAACTTGAATCCTCGTAAAATTAATTCAAAGAAATAAACTGACCTGCAACTCCTAAGTATCTACGGGGCTTTGATGTGTCCATTTGAACGGTATAAATGGAAAAAAGATAATAGTTACTTCTTTGTGTTGTTATAGAAGCCAGTTCAGCTGCTATTCCGGCTACCCCTTTGGCAAGAAGGTTACCTAAGATACCACCTGATTGCTGTTCTTCTTTATATTCCTTATATATTTTCTCTTTTAGATAGTTCTTGAAATCTTCAGGGGAAGGATTAGTTATGGCAAGCACTATCCCGAGAATAAGCACAAGCAGGACAAGAACAACATTCCTGCTCATAAATTGATAAATTTAGACAATAGGTTACTGCAAGCCGAGTTTTTGCTTAACATAGGGAGTCAGGTCATCCCCCGGAGGCATAACAAGTAAGGCTCCTGAGGAGACGTCAAATACATAGTCAACACCACGCTCCTTTGCAACCTGCTCAATAGCATTTTTAATCTTTTCTAAGATAGGCTGCATTAACTCTGCTTGCTTCATTTGAAGGTTTTCTTGGGCTTTTAATTGGAATTCTTGGATTCTCATTTGGAGGTCTGTCAACTCCTTGACCTTAATTTCCTTAACGGCATCTGGCCATACATCTTGATTTTGCTGTAATTCACTAAGTTTCTTCTCATATTCTTCCATCATTGCTTGATATTGTCCATCCAATTGTTTGGCGTATTGTTCAAGAGTTTGTTGTGCTTGAATTATTTCCGGCATTGATTGGATTATTTCTGCAGTGTTGACGTATCCAAATTTTCTATTTTGGGCAAGTAAAGTCAAAGGTAAAACCAGTATAGTCAATAAACCTATCCAATTCCTCATTTCTCTGCAATTTTGTAGTTCAAAGGTAATGCAATTTTATGAAATTGTTATGGCATCACTTACGGCGATATAAACGCATTTATTTAGTGGGTATAGTATTTGTTCTGTTGAATAATTTAATCGCCATACTCATCCCACGGCTCTTGAGAGTAGCCATTGATTCGGCATTGAGCAAAGAGGTGCCCGTGTTCCTTTCGGAATACGAACTCTCCCAAGCCATCGTCCTAATAGCTATTTCTATTGTTATTCTTGCTCTTTTGAGGGCAGTGCCGATGTATTTAATGCGAGAAACAATTATTATTGCTTCCCGAAAGGCGGAAAGGGATTTGCGACAACGGGTCTATGAGCACATATTAAAAGTTAGTCCCGTTAAGATGGGACGCTTCTCCGCAGGTAACATTATGGTCAGATTAACTGAGGACGTTGCCACGGTTAGAATGTTCTATGGCCCAGTGATTTTATATACTATTAATATAACTGCTTTACTAATTGCAATCAGTGTGTCCATGTTTTTAACAAGCCCCATATTGGCTGCATTTCTCTTGATCCCATTGCCGTTATTAGCATATTTTATCTATCGTGTTAGTATAAGGATCAAGGTGGGCAGTGCGGTGGTGCAAGACAACCTGTCCGCCTTCACGTCCTTTATAGCATCGGTTTTTCCCTCAATGAGAATTTGGAAAGCTTTTAACAGAGAGGAATTTTTGCGGTTCCGGTTTGATTCCTTGAATGACAGATTGCGAGATGAGTCGCTTCGGTTAGCCCGTATAGAAGCATTTTTCCATCCTCAAATAATTCTTGCAACGGGAGGAATAACCATTTTGACTGTTTTTGCGGGAGGTTGGTATGCCATTCACGGCGGTGTAACGGCAGGAACAATTGCTGAATTCATTGTTTATGTGAACATGCTTACATGGCCACTGATGGCAGCAGGCTGGATAGTATCCTTAACTCAAAAAGCCCTTGCTTCAATACAAAGGATTCAGGAGATTCTGGATATGGAGCCATATCCTATAAATGGCAAAGAACCAATATCTCAAGTGAGAAATGTTGAATTAAAAGATGTTTCCTTTGGATATGATGAACGTTTGGTAATAAAGGGAATTAGCGAATTGTTCAATAAACCTGAATGGGCAGCTATTGTAGGCAAGCCCGGTTCCGGGAAAACAACGCTTCTTTATTTGCTCAACAGAATTATTGATCCTCAAAGCGGTATAGTATTACTTGATGGGACTGATGCTAAAACCTATCTGCTTGAGAGGCTCAGACCTCTTCTTTTATATGTCCCACGAGAACCCATTTTGTTCGCCGACACAATAGCCAATAATGTTAGGTATGCCCGGGAAGACCTGTCTGATGAAGAGGTGATTAGGTTGCTTGAAATATGTGAATTCACAAGAGACTTGGAATCGTTCCCTGCAGGGATTCATACTATTGTTGGGCAAAAAGGTGTATTTGTTTCCGGTGGTCAAAAACAAAGAATAGCTTTGGCTCGGGCTCTAGCTGTTGAACCAGACTGGATCCTGCTTGATGATGCCCTTTCCAGTGTGGACGCCATCACAGAACAGAAAATCCTAAACAATTTGAAAAGGGAATTTCCGCAGATGGGAGTTATCATAGTTACTCAAAGAGTGTCTATTGCTAAACATGCAAGTCGTATATTTAAACTGGAAAACGGTAAATTGCAGAACTATGAGTTGGTTTGATTGGTTTATGCAACGTCGCAAAAGCGACGAAATAAAACTTTTGCATGGTCCGCTACAGCGTGATAAAAAATTTCTTGATCAACATAAGGAATGGCTTGAAACAGTCGCCCCAAATATGTTTCACTGGATAATGAGAAACTACGAAGATGCAGTTAGAAAGCCTATTAATGAGGCTTCTGTGTCCGATGATTTAATAATTTTTAGGTCTGGACCGGCTGTCGGTCTGCTCATCGTTACGAAAGGCTGGTCGCTCGCAGATTGGCAACACATGCTTGATGAACTTAAAAATAGAATTAAAAAAGTGGAACATTACATTGAAACCCATGCAGACATCAAACAAAAACTCATTCCTGCCGGAATAGAAACAGTTGAGAGATATGCCCTTAAACCAGATATTAGAACTGCATTTCAAGAAGATGGTTCCTTCAAGGTTAACCAAATGTTTGGTGGAGTTAGGCTTGATTTGACTTATCTAAACAAGAACCCTGTTCAGTTGAGAATTATACTGGATAGGGTTGTTGACAGAAACTATAGTGAAGCGCTGCCTTTTGAATGGCTATTCCAAAACCTGTTCAAGCAACCATGATTAAGGAACTTATAGCATTCGGTATTAAACAAGTTGCCCAAATATCAACAAAACAACTTCTGAACCAAGTTGAAAATCCAAACCAATTTCAGCAAAAGTGGTTTAGAAGATTACTAAAAATTGGTAAACAGACCCTTTATGGAAAAGAACATAACTTTGAAGCCATCAAAGACTATGATTCCTTTATCCAACACGTACCATTGTGTAAGTATGAAAACCTACTGCCCTATATAGACAAAATCAAAGAAGGACACAAAAATGTCTTGTGGAAAGGTTTGCCCGCTTATTTCGCCAAGACAAGTGGCACTACGGCAGGTGCTAAGTACATACCCCTCACTATGGAACAGTTAAAATTGCAGATTAGGGCAGCCCGACAGGCACTGTTTAATTACGTTGCCCAGACAGGAGATGCAGACCTGTTCAACGGAAAAATGCTATTCCTTTCGGGTTCGCCAGACGTAGAGAAAGTTGGCAAGATTTATGCAGGACGGTTATCTGGGATAGTGCATAGGCACGTTCCCAAATGGGCTTTGCGAAACAGATTGCCTTCTTATGAAATAAATCGCATAGCAGACTGGAACAAAAAAGTTGATGCAATCATTGACGAAGTGCTTCAAGTAGCCAAACAATTAACCCTCATCAGTGGCATTCCGCCATGGATTCAAATGTTCCTTGAACGGATAGTGGAACGAACAGGCAAGATGCCCTTTCAACTCTTCCCCAATTTGAGGGTGTATGTCCATGGAGGAGTGCAGTTCGCCCCCTATGAACGTGTTTTGAGAGAATTACTGGGAGAAAACGTGGTGTTTATTGAAACTTTCCCTGCTTCGGAAGGATTTTTTGCTTTTCAAGATGCTCTTGACGACCCCAAAAAGGGCTTAATACTGCTTCCAGATTCAGGAATTTTCTATGAATTTATCCCTTTTGAGGAAACAGATAACGAAAATCCCAGGAGGGTTCCATTGGACAAGATAGAAAAGGGAAAGGTATATGAAATGGTCCTGTCCACTAACGCAGGACTATGGGCATATCGCCTAGGAGACCTCGTCAGATTCACTTCCGTAAGCCCCTACCGGGTTAGGGTAGTGGGACGCACTTCACAGTATATATCAGCATTCGGAGAACACGTCATAATTGAGGAAATTGAGAATGCTCTTAATGAAGCCTTGAAGAAAGCAGGAGGCAAGGTCAGAGACTTCCACGTCGCCCCGCAAATTACCCCTTCAGACAATGAACGCCCTTATCACGAATGGTTTATTGAGTTTATTCAATTGCCAGAAGATATGCAACTCTTCGTGGAAGAACTGGATAAAGCCTTGCAAAAACAAAATCCATACTACAAAGACCTCAGAGAGGGCTTAATCCTTGACCTGCCTAAAATAAGAATCCTACCCCAAGGATCTTTCCATGCCTATCTGGATAGCATAGGCAAACTGGGAGGACAGTTCAAGGTACCACGGGTCTCAAACGACAGGAAACACGCAGACCCCTTCAGCCAATATGTCCTCAAAAATCAATAAAGATCAATAAGCACGTGTGAATCCCGTGTGCTTTGTGTAGCCTCGGAAACCTAAGAACACCCTTATGGAGTGATTATCTGTTTCCCGTCGCCATTGTCGGCGGAACCCCCTTTAAGCAGTTCGTTCTCTATCACTTCCCTTAGCACATGTTCGGGAACAGCACCGATTAGAGCCTTGGGTTGCTCATTTAAGGGAATGAACACAAGAGTGGGAATGCTTCTTATCCCAAACATTGCTGCCAGTTGTTGCTCTCGGTCAGTATCAACTTTATAAAAAGCTACTTTTCCTTTGTATTCCTCAGAAAGTTTTTCAATGATTGGAGAAACCATTTTGCATGGCCCACACCAATCAGCATAAAAGTCTATAACTGCTGGAAGTGTGCCTTTGTACTTCCATTCCTTTTCTTTCTCGTAGTCAAATATCTTTTCCTTAAAGGTTTCCAATGTCAAATGTTCAACTGCCATTTTTTGTGATTTATACTAAACATAACACATAAACACTCTGAGAAGTTCATTATAAACTTGTCATAACTTTGTAAGATAAAATAAACAGAGATGGAAAGGACACTCGCGATAATAAAACCAGATGCAACTAAGAGAAATCTTATAGGTGCAATTCTCAAGAAAATAGAAGAGGCTGGATTTACAATCATTGGAACGAAGATGCTGAGACTCTCTAAGGAACAGGCAGAGAGTTTCTATGTAGTCCACAAAGAACGTCCATTCTTTAATTCCCTTGTGGAATTTATGACTTCCGGACCTGTCGTAGCCCTCGCCCTTGAAAAAGAAAATGCTGTTGCTGACCTGCGAAAATTGATGGGAGCAACCAATCCAGAGGAAGCAGAAGAAGGAACAATCAGGAAGGAATTTGCCATCAACATTGAACAGAATTCTATTCACGGGTCCGATAGCCCCGAGAACGCACAAAGAGAATTATATTTCTTCTTCTCAGAGGCTGAACTGATTGCTGGAACCAGATAAGCAAAAAAATTGTATAATTAATTTGGGGGGTGCGGAGCCGTCGCCGTAGGAACACTGAGTCCTGCGGAGGAAAGTCCGGGCAGTGGAGGGTGCCGTGCCCCTGGTAACAGGGGGATCCTTTCGGGGAACCGGAGGGATACGGAGCAGTGCCACAGAAAATCACCTGCCCCCTACGTGGGGGTAAGGGTGAAAATCCCCGGGAAAGGGGGCGTGATGGCTGTGAGGCTATCACGGGGCAAACCCCACGGGCTGCAATGCCAAATAGGCTGGCAATCCCCACAAGAAAGGGATAAGGGTTACCCGCCCGATGCCAGCGGGTAGGCAGCTTAGATAAATGACGGCATGAAACAGAACCCGGCTTACTCGCATCCCCCATAAATTATTTTATTTTGCCTTATGATTAAAAACCGAGTGATAGCATTATTATTAGCACTGATCCTTAGCCAATCTGGATTTTCCCAAGAAAATCGGTATTCTACGCGATTGCCTGCTGACTGTGATTCCCACTGCAAGTCCGTCGTCCATGAATTCTTGCAAGAGGCGAAGTCAAATTCAGCTGAATGGCGGAAAGCCCTTTCATCCCTGTGCTATCAACAAACCTTCTTGGACTCTTTGTTTGTATCACATGATTTGCCACCAGATTTTAAATATATTCCCTTAGTTGCTTCGTTTATAAACCCCACTTATAGCGACAGTTTTAACAGAACAGGATATTGGGCTTTGTCCGTCGTAGATGCTCTTTCCCATGAATTGAACGTTGACTTTGTCATTGACGAAAGACGAGATTTTAAGAAAAGTTCAATTGCTGCCGCTAGAAAACTACAAAACCTGTATAATATACATAAAAATCCAGATTCCACAGTGCTATACTTCTTCCTTGAAGGATCTGCACCCTTTGAAGAAGAACGCAGTTATGCCATTGCTAAATGGACAACTTGGAAATTGACAGTAGATTCCATGAAGTCGGATTTAGCTAAACACTGTCAATCAAAACAACATCACCCTATTGAAAAAGATTTAGTTGCTGTGGTTTTAGATACTACCATATTTTTTGATTGCATTTCCAGATTTTGTAAGGGGGCAAACAACATCCTACAATTAAACCCAGTTTATTACAGAGGAGTGGCTATGAAGGGAGATTCTATACTTATTCCTAAAATGGTTAAAAAATGTTTTGATTCACTATATGCTAAAATTATTAAATGTTCTGGAGGGTATTATGACAGAGAAAAAGTGGCTATAACTTACAAAGTCAGATATGGCGATAATTTAAGCAGGATAGCACGCCGATATGGAGTTACCGTGCGGGACATCATGCGTTGGAATAAACTCAGGTCAACACGCATATATGCAGGACAAAGGCTTGTCATTTATGTGTCTCGAAATAGAGTAACTAAATCCACCAAACGAGCCGCATCAACATCTATAAACAAAAAAACAACGAAATCTTCCCAACTCTCAAACCAATATCCCGGCAAAACAAAAACATATATTGTTAAAGATGGTGACACTCTTTTTGATATTGCTCGCAGACATAATATCTCCCTTGAGAAATTAATGAAAGTCAATGATTTATCAACTGATGTGATATACCCCGGTCAGAGACTTACTATTCCTCTTGAATGATTGTTCCGTCACTTATTGTAACTTAATGTAGATGATAGCTATTGGCTATCACGCAATGAAAGATAGGATTTGATTGGCTTCCTATAGATTTGTGCCGTCTAAGTCAATAACCTATATCACAAATCAATTTTTGGTTTTATATTTCTATGCTGGTTTTCAGAGGATGAGTGTACACAAGGATTTTAGAGGCTATCTTAAAAGAATTTGTTACTTATTTTTATGCTTTGAATTAAGAGAATGTATCTTGAAACCTGTAAAGGTTATTTGTGTTTAGGGATTAGAGTTCTCTCTTAAGTATTTTCTGAATGCGTCCCATCCCTGTGCTGTTAATTCGTATTTGTTCCCGCTTTTAGAAATCATATATGTACCCTCTTCCTTGGGAAGAATTTTTCCTATGATGGTTATGTCAGGATGATTTTCAAACAGGTCACCATACCTTTCAGGGATAGTAAATAACAGTTCATAGTCTTCGCCCCCCGATAAGAAAACAGTTGTTGGGTTTAAATTGAATTCAAGCAAGGCAGTTCTGTAAACAATAGGGTCAATAGGGAATTTTTCTTCATAAATAACACATCCCACGTTTGAGGCGGCGCAAATGTGCAAGAGGTCGGAAGCCAGTCCGTCGGAGATGTCAATCATGGCAGAAGGCACAACATCCAATTCCCTAAGCATTCTGACCACATCTAAGCGAGCCTCTGGCTTAAGTAGTCTTTCAATGAGATATTCATATCCTTCCAGTTTGATAGTTGCCTGAGGAGCTTCCATGTGCACTTCCTTTTCTCTTTGCATAATTAGCAATCCAACGTATGCCCCCCCAAGGTCTCCGGTAACACAAATCAGATCACCGGGTCCGGCTCCACTCCTATAAGTAACCCTATCTTTCTCAACCTTTCCGATTATGCTTGTGTTTATAAAAAGCCCTTTGTATGACCCGGTGGTGTCCCCACCGATCAGGTCTATGCCATATTTGTTGCAGGCAATGCGAACACCCTCATAAAATTCTTTTACCATAGGCACTGTGAATCGTGAATCTAATGCAATGCCCACGGTTACCCCAATCGGTTCCCCATTCATGGCACAGATGTCTGATGCACTTACAGACACGCTCTTGAATCCCAGATGTTTCAATGGTGTATAGAACAGGTCAAAGTGTACCTCTTCATTTAGGTTGTCTGTGGATAAGAGGGTCAAAAATTGGTCGTTCATGTTCAACACTGCTGCATCATCGCCAATGCCCACAACGGTCTCTTGCCTCTTCTTGTCGGGGAATAATTTCTTTATTTCCTCAATCAATCCAAATTCCCCTATCTCTTCAATGTTGATGTATTCCTTCTTGCTCATAGACCATCATTTTTTAACCGTTTAACCAATCATTACATTTGTTTTGGGTAGGCTATACAGTCCGGATCTGGTTGCTGAAGCAAGGGCGAAAGCCATTGTTAAGGGACCCACCCTGCCAATGAACATGTCAACTATTATTATTAATTTTCCAATAGTGGATAGTTCCGGTGTTATGCCAGTGGAGAGTCCCACCGTCCCAAATGCTGAGAATACCTCAAAAACCACATCCCTGAAATTTTTATCTGATTCCACAATGCTTAATAGGAAAATGGAAACACTGACAATGATTATAGAGAATGCTAGGATGGCGAAGGCTCTATATTGCAATTCCTGAGGAATTCTCCTGTTACGATAGTGAACTTCTTTTTTGTTTCTCACCACTGCCCAGACAGTAAGCGTAATGATAGTGAAGGTTGAAATTTTTATACCGCCACCTGTTGAACCAGAAGACGCACCTATGAACATTAGAAAAATCAGGAATAGCAGAGTAGCCGTTGATAAGGAAGAGATGTCTATTGTGTTGAATCCTGCTGTGCGGGCAGTGATGGACTGGAAGAAGGAATGGGCGAGGGCTTCGGCAGAACTATATGTCTTGAACAAATTATTTTTTTCAAGCATAAATATCATTATTGTGCCTAACGCTATCAAGATTAATGAAACGTATACCGCCATGTGTGTGCTTGTCTTTAAGCGTTTCCATGGAAGGCGGAGTCGTTCAACAAGACTGTCTTTTGAAAACAGGTCCTTCAATGCCGGGAAGCCCAAGCCACCCAGAACAATGAGGGTCGCCGTTATCATGTGCAACTGATAGTTTTGCGACAATGGGTATGTATAATAACTGTTGTTAAAGAGCGAGAATCCGGCGTTACAGAAAGCACTCACAGAGTGGAAAATACTGTAGTAGATGCGTTCCGAGAGAGAACCAAATTGTAATTCCGGATTCCATGCAAGAAATATAAACACAGCACCTAACAGTTCAAAAATGAAAGTATAAACAAGAACTTCTTTTAGTAGCTTGAACACATCTTGAAGACTTTCCTGTGCCAGTTGTTCCTGCAATTGTAGTTGATGGTGAATAGCCATTCCACGACGTAAGAAAATAACAAAGAACGTAGCGAAAGACACGATGCCTATCCCCCCAAGCTGAATAAATAGTAGAATGATCAATTGGCCCTTAAGTGTGAAATATGTCCCTGTGTCCACAACTGTTAAGCCTGTAACACAAGTGGCGCTGGTAGCAGTGAACAGGGCGTCTATGAAGGATATCCTGCCGTTGACGGTCATCTCTGGAAGCATCAATAGCAGGGTGGCAACACTGATAAGCGTTAGGAATGATACAATTAGCATAGTTGCCGGGCGAATGTGCAGATACATCACCCACTGGCTAAATCTAACCACTTCAATAAGCAATAGAGCGAAGAGAAGGATTTGCACCAGAGTAACATAGATCGGATAGTAGTTTTCAAACCCGGCATTTTGAGCAATATATTCAAGTAGCGGGACGCCAATGAAATAGAAACTGAACAGGTCAAATGTTAAAATGAGTATTATAACCGCTTCCACCCACCGACGTCGTAACGTCTCCAATTTATTATGAGAGTAGAGTAATCTGACAAAAAAGTTAAAGACATAAATAACAAAAATGACATGGATTAATTCAACGATTATGTATTTAGCCCGTTGAGAAAGTGGGAAACCATGATATAGGATGAGCAATCCAACGGATAGCGTTCCAGCAATCAAGGCAAGGGCGGTGATAGTGCGGGTGGTAGCAGTTTGAGTCTCCCTGAGGAATGTTTTAAAGGACTCACGAAGACTTTTCCATAATTCAATCAATGAGTCCAAGAGCCTTCGCATGGTGAACTAAATCCTGTGGTTCTGGTGCAAAGGTACCTATCCTCTGGCAAACAAGGCTGGCAGTCAGATTGGCAAACAAGCAGGCTTCTTCCACGGAACACCCGATTGCCTTGCAAAGAGAAAGGGCAACAATCACGGCATCGCCAGCCCCGGTAACATCAGCCACCTCAATAGGGAAGGCGGGCACGTGCCCCTCCCCCTCGGCAGTTACATATTTAATCCCCTCCTCGCCCATAGTTACTACTAACCATTGTGGCGTTAGGCGGTTGTAAGCCTCTTGGATGGCGTTGTCAAGAGAAGTGTTAGGATTAATAGCATGTATTAACTCCCTTAGATTGGGCTTAAAAATGGCGTAGTTACTATATCGCCAGAAATTTCGCTCCTTAGGGTCAACAGACCCAATGTCCCTGAATGAGTCAAGATAATTTATTGTTTCTTCACTTAAAACACCTTTGTCATAATCCTCAATAATGATTGCATCATACGTCTTCTCAGAGAAGATAGTGTTGAGGGCAGATAGCAGGTTTTCTCTCTCCTTTAAAGGCAGGCTTGAATCTTCCTCTCTGTCTATCCTCAACAATTGTTGCCCCCTACTGATTATCCTTGTTTTCTGCGTTGTGGGACGGTCTTCACTAACTATCACTCCGCTTGTGTCAATGCCCGACTTCTCCATGAGGTCAATAAGAACCTGTCCTTCCCGATCATCCCCAATAACTCCCGCTATTGTTACGTCTGCCCCCAGATTATTGGCTATTTGTGCCACGTTGCCAGCACCCCCAAGCCTGTAAAAAGTTCTTTTTAATCTAACTATTGGGATAGGTGCTTCTGGAGAAATCCTATTTACTTCTCCTTCTTCATATATATCAAGAATCAAATCTCCAATAACAAGAACCTTTAAGTCCTTGAAAGCATCTAATTTATTTAGAATTTCCCTGACCTTGGACTTTATACTATCTGCTTCCATCTAAGAAGAACCTTTTTAATCTTTCCAATCCCTTCTCCAGATTGGTTTTTGAAGTGGCGAGCGACAATCTTAATCCTTCCGGTAGCCCAAATGAGTTTCCGCCCACCGTGGCAACATAAACTTGTTTCAGAATCTCCTCAGCCACCTGACTGCCATCCCTAAATTCATCTCTTTCCCTAAGCCATTCCGAAATGTCCAGCCATAAATAAAAAGCCCCTTGTGGCTCAACCCATTTTATGCCACTACCCTTGAAATTATTTTCCAAATATGAAATGACAAAATCGCGACGCCCCTTAAATTCTCTATACATTGCTTTAAAAGGCTCTTGGTCTCCAGTTATAGCAGTTATAGCAGCTCGTTGGGCAACGGAATTAGCCCCGGAAGTCACTTGACCCTGAATCTTACTTGCCTTGACCGCTAAATCTCTGTTTGGCGACACCATCCAGCCCAGGCGCCACCCGGTCATAGCAAACGATTTGGAACAGCTATTAACTATGATAACCCTATCACGAACACTTTCAAATTCCGCTATGCTCACAAATTCACCATCATAAATAATGCGGTCATACACTTCATCGGAAATTATCCATACCTCAGGGAACTTTTCAAGGACGGAGACCAGCTCAGCAATCTCCTCCCTCCTGTAAACCACCCCCGACGGATTAGACGGGCTATTAAATAGGAAAATTCGTACATCTGGTTGCTTAAGGGCGTTTTCAAGCCCCTCGGCAGTTATCTTAAAATTTCTCCCCGGCATTATCTCTACAATGCGTCCCCCAACAAATTCAATTATGTCCCTATAGCTAACCCAATATGGCACAGGCAGGGCAACCCCAGAACCCTCATCCAAAATGGCAGAAAAAATGTTATATAAAGCCTGTTTGGCTCCTGTTGAAACAACCACGTTATCTGGATCAGCACTAATGTCTTCTTTTACCGTGTGATCCACAATAGCCCTCCTTAAATCTGGGTATCCAGCAACTGGCGGATAATGGGTATATCCGGCAAGAGCTCCTTCATACGCCGCCCTGCACACATGCTCAGGAGTGTTAAAATCAGGTTCGCCAAGGGAAAGGTCTATCACCTCTACCCCTTTCTGGGATAGGTCCCTTGCAAGCCTTGACATCCTTATAGTCGCCGATTCCTTGAGTTTTTGTGCCTTAATGCTGTATGGCATACCCATAATGGCTTCTTTTTTTCTGTCAAACCTACATAATAATAGTTTTATTGCAGGTTACCAACAATCTCTTTGAAGCCAACATTTAATGGTATGTTCAAAGATGGATGAATTGAGTGTGCTATAATCCAGTATTTATTAACAGTCTGGATATTATTGCCTTCTATTGCTCCTTCGTCTGGAATACTTCCAAGCACATTAGCATAAATGTAGTCATATCTCCCTTGTTTCAACAATATGACTTTCTTATATGATGAATCGGCAAAATGCATTTTTGCTATAGGTTGCCATTGGAATACTGCACTGTGCCAGATAACTGGCTCTTTATAATGAGCACCACGCAAAGTGAATTCCACAGGAACATAGTGCCCACTAGGAATAATGTCCATTCCACCAAACAGAGAAGACCTCATAAAATCAGGACCCATATGAGCCCTGACCATGTCCACTGGTGCCCGAAACGTGTCAACGGAATGGAACCTTACGTCTATGGTTCTGAAAGGCTTGCCTGCCGGGAAAAGCGGGAAATTTATAGGCGAAAAAACACCTCGTTGATGGATTATATACGAAGGCATTATGTTTGTTTGCCATCTGTCCCACCGCCCATTTTGAACAACGCTCAACCAGACCCCGCGATATTCACTTGGAATGTGCAATATCTCAGGTCTGATAGCGTGATGAGTCTCTTCATATTTCACTTCTGGTGACCTGACTATTTGAGCATTCACGACAATAATAGTGTCGTATAGAATTAATCTTGAAGAGAAGAGGCGCTTGCCCGTTTCCCTTTCGTAGGCAGTAATCCCAATGCTAATTGGATATTCAAAATCTGTTTTCTGCAACAATAATTTATAGGTTACGTAACTCAGATTTTCCTGTGCTTGCACTTGAAAGATTTCAGCTTCTCGTAAAGAGGTGTCAATGGCAAAGGAATTATTCACAATTTTCCATTGGCTATTGCATAAATACACTCTATACACAACATTAAGCACCTTAGAGGAATACAAATCAAAATAGAACGCCTGGGTATCATAATTTTTATAATGTGTTATTGGAGGAAGATATTTGCCATCCTTATCGCCAAAGTAGCCTAACAATACAGATTTAGCCATATACGGATCACAATCGTCAGGTAAAGGATATTCGATTTGGGGAGCAGAAACGTCACTTTCTGGGACAGGAAGATTTCTTGTTTGCTCCTGTTGAGAACGACAGCCCCCCAACACTACTAATAACAATAATAACAAATGAGTACGATACCCAAACTCTTTCCATCCTGTGTTCACATATTTAATTTGCATTGCTTATCTTTGTGATGACAAAAATAGCAAAGCTTATGCTAAAAAGAATAGCCATCTTAGGAATTGCAATTGGAACATTGAGTTTAGTAGGGTGCCAATGTGAACATGGCGAAGCAGAAGAACAGGCATCTGTTAATGTAGCTGCCGTGGACTCCCTCAAACAAGTAATTTCTTCCTTGGAACAAGAGCTCAACACTGCAAGGGAGGAGGTTCAACAGTGCCAAACACAATTGGAAACATTGAAAACAGAGGAAGCACGGGAACCAGAAACCACACCCCAACAACCCAAATCTAAACCAAAATCAACAACAAAAACAACAAAAACAAACACAGAACCGAAGCCTAAGCAACCTGTATCATTAGAAAGCGATAAGAATGTGTCCTCAGATAAAAAGAAGTCTATTAAAAATCTGAAGAACTTGGGGAATTAAGGAATAAGTCCAATTTTCCATTTGAACAAAACACATCTTGTCTAATACTTTACACAGTACATGTTATTGAGCAGTAGTGAACTTTTTTGGACGTTTCCTCGTTTTTGCTACATAAATAGTGTGTTCTATGCCTAAGCCGGGAAAGACAAACAGGAGCATGAAGAAAAGATTCAAAAAAACTGGTAGTGGAAAACTGTTGCATTACAGGTCATTCCACAGCCACTATCAACTAAAGAAAAGCAAACGGCGTAAAAGAGCATTGAAAGTTAAAAGAACCCTTCCTGAAGGGGACGCCCGCCATATGATGAGAGGGCTACTTATGAAATAAAACCTTAAAATTTAACGTCATGCCAAGGGCAACAAACGCACCAGCACGAAAACAGCGAAGAAAAAAACTGTTTAAGTTAACAAAGGGGTACTGGGGACGCAAAAAGAATGTCCATAAACTGGCAAGGAATCAATTGGAAAAGAGCCTCCAATACGCTTACAGAGATCGGCGAAACAGAAAACGAGAATTCAGACGTCTCTGGATTCTAAGGATTAATGCCGCAGCCAGACAACACGGTATGAAATATAGCCAGTTTATTAGGGGCTTAAAACTTAACGGAATAGACCTGAATAGGAAAGTTTTAGCAGAACTTGCTGTGAATAATCCGGAAGCATTTGCAAAACTAGTTGAAGAAGCTAAAAAAGCCTTGAGCAAGGTATCTTAGGAACCATAGGGCATTCAGGAAAGAAGATGGCGCCGATAAAGATGGAAATAGATTAGTATTTTGGGGCATTTTTCACCTACTGTTATCTTGTCGCTGTTTACACTGTTTATAAACTACCTATATGTTGCCACAGATTCTGAAATGATTTTATTTTTGCAAAATTTTGTATCTTTGTAATCATAAAATTTTAGAGCGATGAGGAAAGGGAACTCGGTGATGAGGCTTCTTCCCAGGAAGATGGGGGGGGGGGTAACTCTCTGTTTATCAGTTAGTTTTGCTCTTTTGGGCGGTTCTTTAAATGCCCAAAACGTCGGCGTCGGAACAACTAGTCCGCAATCCAGACTTCACATAATTGCCCC
>JAADEI010000140.1 GCA_013153515.1 Chlorobiota bacterium
TTATTCATCAACAGAAGGTTCTGGGAGTTCAAGTTGTTCGGGGGAATGCCCGTGTAAGTGGATTCCTTTTGTGGGTGAGATTTGTTGGTGCGATGCGTATGGTTGTTCCAGTTGCGGGTTGTCAATGGAACAGATAGAATATGTTGACCCTTCACTGGCACAGACTAAGGTGGAGGTATTGAATGTAAAGAATCTTGGGAATGGCACATATAGTATCAGTTTGCAGATTACAAGTAATGTTTCGGGCACGGCGACCCTTGCAATTACTGATTTGACTTTACAATCAAATGGGTGGCAGTATTTGTATAAGGAAACTATTACTTTAAAGAGGAACAGTCCTGTGAGGAGGGATTTAGTAGTAACAATTCCCGACAACACAAGCATAATTACTATAGGAGTTTCTGATGGTGTAGGAAAAATTTATAGCACCCGCATTGTGCAGTTGCCGTTAAAGAGTTGATAAGGATGTCTTTATAAGGCTGATTTACTGTTTAATTAAATCATGCTGAGTTCCATAAAGGTTTAGATTCCGAAACACAAGTCAAAGGAGGGTTCCTTGCCTGTTATTTTTGAAGTTTTATGATTTTTTTCTGTGGTAGAGGCGATAGTACTGAGTAACCACTTAGAACATTGAATCTAAATCGTAACTTTGTTCATGCTATGCGGAACCTAATCAGAGCAATGCGTTTAGCCTTGTTGGCTCTCTCGGTGGCTTTTGTTGTTCAAGCCCAGCAGACAGACTGGAAGCACATTGACCTAAAACTGTTCATTAATGTCTCTGCAAGGCAGATAGAAGGAGTTGCTAAATGGCGTATTGGAAACCTTTCGGACACTCTTGTTTTGAACCTCTCTTCCGGATTGACCATAGATAGCGTCATATATGCTAATCAGCATTGTCAGTATGGAAGGCAAACCCCGGACCTCGTCTGGATTTCCTGCTCTTGGAATAACACTTTGGATTCATTCGCCATTTATTACAGCGGTTCGCCTGCTACTGACCCATCTGGATGGGGCGGATTCTATTTCACTAATTCCTATGCCTATAATATCGGTGTTGGCTTTGCTGTCAAACCGCACAGTTTCGGAAGGGCTTGGTTCCCCTGTCCAGATACAGTAGCAGAAAAATTTACAGTGTCCATTGAAGCACATGTTCCTAATGGATGGATAGCCCTCGCCTCTGGAGAACCCGACACATTTCCTTCACTTGACTCAATTTGGAAGTATTCTTTAAATATCCCTATTCCTGCTTATTTAGTCAGCATAGTAGCCGCACCATATCACATTATTTTAGACACATTTAATACACTAAACGGACCTAAACCGGTTATGATAGCAGCATTACCTCAGGACACAGCAAAAGCAAGGGCTTCCTTTAGAAACCTTAATAAAATCCATCGTCTCTGGGAACATTACTTCGGACAGGACATCTTTCCAAGAATAGGGTTCAATCTCGTTCCCTTCACAGGTGGAGCAATGGAACACCCAACAAACATCAGTTATTCCCGGTTTTTAGTTGACGGCACCTTACAATATGAATACATCATCGCTCATGAATTGTCCCATCATTGGTTTGGAGACAACATTACTGCCAGCACAGAACGACACATGTGGATAAACGAAGGATTTGCTTCCTATGCAGAACACCTATGGCTTGAACACAACGGTGACGGCTGGAACTGGCAGGAAACTCTGGATGAATTGATGAGAACTGCACATATCAAAGACGGAGAATGGATAAGACTTGATAGTATTCCACATAAGGCAACCTATGGAGTTCATGCCTATGAAAAGGGAGCCCTCATCGTACACACGTTAAGGCTATGGATAAACGGTAATGAAGACACCAGCGACGCCCTCGTTTCATTCGGAAATCGTCTCAGATTCCTTTTTGAAAATTATTCCCTGCAAGCACTCACTTCCAAACAACTGATTTCAATACTCACCGGACCAGTGCCCACGGATACCTCAACAGTGCCTCCCGGATTCTATGAAATTTACATCACCAGAAATGGCTACCCAACCCTATGGCTTGACTCGTGGAACTGCGACGGTTCAACCTGCACTGCAACAATATATCGTGCAAGATATGGACCAGACCAGCCCGCACAAATCCCCATGCCCGTCTATATATATGCCCTTGATGAGTCAGGTTCAGTCCTACATCGCAAAAAAGTTTTTGTACTGCCGGGTTGCAATAAGGTTGTTTTTTCTTTAAGCACACAACCGACTTTCCTGACCTTGAATCTTGAACAATCCACTTTAGACGCCTCAGTAAGAACAATTTCTGACACTTCAATCCAGTGGACACCGGGACATATCACAGTCAAAACTTCAGGAAGTAAGCCATATTTGGTTACACATCATTTCACATCACCCGGAACGGCATATCCACTTCCCTCGGGAATACAACTGTCCCCGAACCATTTCTGGACAATCCAAGACCCTAATAATACAATTGATTCCATTACGTTCACCTTCAATAGTCGTTCAACAGGTTCTTCGGCATACCTTGATTGGATTGTTCCGTCCGACGAACGGGCATTGCAAGTCTTCTGGAGACCAACAGCATCAGCCCCTTGGCAACAGATTCCCGCAAATGTCAACACAATGGGTAGTCAAACAGATGGATTCGCCACACTATCAGTGAAAAACCCCGGAACAGGACATTTCGTCATTGGACTTTCAGGGAATGTAGTGGACACAATAACGCCAGTGCTTCAAAACACGTGTAATATTATTAATTCCATACCTGAATTTATTGTGAACAATGTTATCAGAATGATCGGCAATGAGTTGTTTATTGTCACAGACTTCGTTTATGGTGCTTTCATCACGACAGATGGAAAAATAATTCAGACCTTTTCTCAAAGTCCAATAGCTATCCCACCAAATTATCAAATCCTTCACCTGCTAACAAAATTGCCCGATGGACAAGTGATTTATCAAAAAATATTACAACAATAATTTCAATTATGTATTGAATTCCCTTGTTCCAGTATTCAACTCTATTGATTGAGATTTGTTCCAATTACGTCCTTCTGCATAGAAAAGGTTGGAACGTGATTTGCATACCTATTTCAAAAGTTCTACTATATGAAAATAAGAATCCAGACTCTGTTTACAATGATTCTGCTGACAATTGGTTTATCTGCCTTTGCAAACTTAAAGGAGTTGCTTGTTGACTTGGGTGATAAATGCGAAAAGCCTCAAACACTTCTCATTGCCTTTCCCGTAGACCCGCAGAATTTTAATCCGGACGCTAAGCAAATGTTTATAGACCTTCGTTCAAAAGCACTTGCTCACACCTCTCAAGCATGCATTGTCTACCTGCTTCCAAAATCTTGGCAAACCATGAGCAAGAATCAAATAATGAAAACCCTCACGGGAACTATCCCTTTGCCGTGCGAAAGTTTTGAATTTATAAAGTTTAACAGGGAGATTATACGGAAAACTTGGAGAAAAATTCTTGTTTACGATAGCAGAAATAATAATTTATCTGAGTATCACCCTGACCATATCAGGGTCTTTGTGAAAACAATAGATGGATATAAGGCAGTTCCTATCGTCTTCTTTTATTATGGTAATTTGTCGAAGTTGCTGACTGTTCAGGATTCGTTAGCATTGTTCCTTGATAAACCACACGACAAGTTGATTCTTGTCAAATTAAAAAGTGGCAAAGTCTTAAAAGTCTTTGACTTGGATAGTGCATATTGCCAAAAACTTTATCCTATGTTTTCGTACAAATCAACAGGTTGCATGAACGAAAGAATGTGCCAGTTCTTAAAGAATCAGGTTATTATAGATAATTTCTCGCCATGTTTATGGGCAAAGATTAGGTATGACCACGGGTCTGGAAAAATTGTAGCAGATGCACATTGCTTCTTTTGTAAGGAAATTTCCAGAGAACAAAAGGATGAGAACATGAAATATATCTTTTCTAAGTCACTGTTTGCCTATGCGTCGGTAACATACGATTTCCCTTCCTTTCAAATAGAAACAGTCAAACCGCTTGATACAATCCTTTTTGAAAAGGATTTCATTAATCCGAAAGAATTTGTCCCTTCGTGCTTGGACACAAGCAAATTGACCTATCTCAATTCTGAATCCTTAGGCTCTGGACAATTGCATAATTTCATCTTTAAATACAATCCCAGCGAAATCTCTGTCGTTAGCGTGTTCAAGACTGAATCAACAACAGAGATAACATTATTACCTCTTAATGAAAAATTGGAAACATTTAATCAACTGCTCTCTACAACTGTCAACGGCATTCTTTATATGTGGAATGGCAAGAAACTATTTGTAATTAATACCAATAGATAATTCAGAAATACCATTATTAATCACAAATTAGCAACTCATTATTGTTCAAGTACTAATTCCATTGCTTTAACTCTAAACTTTAAACTTTTTACTACTTTTCACTTTGTCCAATATCACCACCACTATGTCTCATGTACATGTTTAGGGCAAGTTATATGGGCACAGCTCTTGACTCTAAGTTTATTATCAAAAATCTGTGTTGCCTGACAATTAAGATTCTCAACTTTTTTAACCCAAGAATTCTGGATGAAATTGTACAGTCCTAAAACGGCTCATCAAACACAGAGTCATAATTTTAACTTTTCAACTTCACGATATTCATGGTATGTGCCCTTTTATAATTCGCTCATTTAGAGGGAATTATGTGAAACATGTGCAGATATTCATGATAGAAATGAACCTAAAAGATTCAAGAATAAATGCAAGATACATTATCATAATCTAATTTTCCGCCAAATTTCAATTTAACTATGATTAAGACGAGGCATGCAATGGAAAAGATGTTTGCAAGTGAAAATCTTAAACTTTTATTTAAAGGCATGCGATTGAATGCCTCAAATCATAATATGACTCCCTTCGGCGTTGTTGGCGTTTCTGTTCCGTTTATTTCAATTAGACCTTTCCGGAAGGTGATGGTGAGTAGGGTGCTTACCAAGTCCCTTTCTGTTCAGCTCTTAGGAGCCCTTAAGCCCTCTATCAACGCCGGGATCACTGGTTTTCTTAGCCGGGATCCCGGCTCCCCCCTCTCTGTTAAAAATCTGCTAATAGCATTATTTGAAACATACATTTCTTCCATACGAAAGAAGGCACACTTGCAACGTCTTGATGTCTTTGTAAAAAAGAAATTAACATAACATGAGCTACATGAATAATGTATTTATTAATTTAAGACGGTTTATTTTTCTGGCAAGCTCGTATGTTCTTTTGAATATATCGTTCCCACTGTCGGCACAAGCTATACTTAGAGCTGATGGACCAGGCAATACATATGAACTTATTAATAGTATTTTGGCTCCCGGACACAACGCCGTTGAATCCCCTGATTGTGCTCATCCCTCCTTTGGCAGACACATAGACGAATTTTATGATTCTCTTTACGGTGATTACGTGTTTAGGTTTCACATTCATAGAGATTATGATAATGACAGATGCATTCGTTTTGATAGGCAAAGAGTTGAAATTAAAACTTATGATAAGTCTCCCGATTCCCTTTTGGGACACTATGGTGAACGAGTTATTTATAAATGGGAAATGAAATTGGATTCTTCGTTTGTGGTGTCCCGCAAATTCACCCATCTCCATCAACTAAAGTCCGTAGGCAGCCCAGATGATAATATGCCCTTAATCACTATTACGGCTCGTAGGAAGAGTAATGGCTTGGAATTTTTAGAGATCAGGTACGCACCACATCAAACCCAACATGTAATAGCTTCCGAAACCCTCCAGGTGTTTAAAGATAGATGGCTTTCCTTTTATGAAGAGGTTTTTTATGATGATTCCTTATTATCCTACTATAAACTGGTGATAAGAGATAAAAACGACAGCTCAGTGCTTCTCTATGTGGAGAGCGATACACTTCGCATGTGGAAAGATTCAGCTCATTTCATAAGACCCAAATGGGGAATTTATAGAAGCCTTCAAGATTCAACGTTCTTAAAAGACGAAATCGTCTTATTTAATAATTTTTTCATCAAAGAGATAAACCCCATCCTGGCTACAAACAACTACCTCCTCCGTAAAGGAAGCGTGGAACCAAGGAACCTAATAATATGGTGGCAACCAACAAAGCCTGCTAAACATATACTGAAAAACTATATTGTCTTGTCTTTTGATGGAAGATTATTAACAGATTTATATCATTTTGAGCCCCCAGTACTATTAGTCCCTAAAAGGTTTTTATCTGCTAACCCTCAAATCCTTGAACAATGAAGACAACATATCACTATGGGAATCCAGTGCTGGGGAAGAAATCTACTCAATTGCTAACATTACTGTTTTTAGCTCATACAATAACTCAAATTTCAATTCAGGCACAAAACGTTGGGATCGGCGCTCCAATACCACACCCCTCAGCTAAAATTGAAATAGCAAGCAATAACAAAGGAATCCTTATCCCCAGATTAAGTTTGATTAGCCTCTCTAATCCCGCTCCAGTATCATCACCCGCCGTCTCACTATTAGTTTTTAATAATGGAACAGGTGGACTTTCACCTATAGGATTCTATTGGTGGGACGGCACCAAGTGGAAATATCTCATAGATAGTGTCTCCACTCTCTATCCTTTGATAGGTGACGGAACACAGTCTAACCCAGTAGCTATAACTTCCGGGAATAATCTGGGAGACTTATTAATATGGGATGGTGCACAATGGCGGATCAAACCGGCACCCTTTGACTCAGTGTGTCTTAGTGTGTTGCCTAACTATGTCCAGAAATGGAC
>JAADEI010000051.1 GCA_013153515.1 Chlorobiota bacterium
TCAGAAGCCCAGTAGCATCTTCCGATGGACTAATGATTCTATCTCTGACCGCACCATCAACTATGATTAATGTCCCGACAACTTGGATAACCCAAGATTTCACAGCTTCATTTATTGACTATGACCAAGAGCAAGTGCAATGGAGATTCTATCAGGTTTCCAGTAGGATTTCGGACATTCGTTGGTTGGCAAACACAAACTTCGGTTTCCTTGAAGAAAACTTCGACACCAGTGCCTTGCCTTCCCAATGGACTGCATATTCAGGAAACTGGCAGATAATTAATAACAAATGGCTTATTCAACTGGATGAAGCAGACGCCAACACGGAATTTAGTATTCCAGTTAATCAAAACATTTCGGCACCTATCCTGTATCACTGGCGGGCTAAGATAGAAGGTTCTGGAACTAACAAGCGAGCTGGATTGCACATATTCGCCACGGACCCGGCGTCCAACCGTGGCAACTCATATCTCATCTATTTCCGTGAGGATGATGACATTATTCAAGTGGTTAAGTCAGTTAACGATACGCTAATCTTCCCATCTCAAGTCTGGGAACCATTCCCCATTAACTATGGTCAATGGTATGACTTCAAAGTGATTTTTGACCCTCAGACCGGTTGGATCTTAGTTTTTGTTGATGACACTTTGAGGGCGTCGTGGCAAGACCCCAACCCACACACAATAGGGAATTACATATCATTGCGTAGTGGAAACGCTATCTACACAGTAGATTTCATAAGGGTTTACAGAGGACGCCCCGACTCCACTGCATTCATAACTGTTGGACCTTCGGCTGAACTGTTCACTCAAAACTCTTCGCCTTTTGAACCGGCTGGAAAAATCAGGTCTATCGTTATGGACACAACTAAATTGCTCTCAATCATAGCAGAGGTTCTGCTTAATGTGGACTGGACGGCACCGCACCCCGTCGGCTCACCTTCCGATATAACTCCTTACGATATGGACACGATATACTACACAGATTCAATCCCCATTGCCGTTTACTGGAACGATTTCTATGAGCCACATTCTGCTATTGACTATTATGAAGTGTGCATAGGCATTGCACCGGGAGACTCATCCATTTTGCCTTGGACACAAACAAATTCAACATTCTATCAATGGAGTGGTATTGCTCTGGACACAAACACATACTATTATGCAAGCGTTCGGGCAGTAAACATCGCTGGGTTGAGAAGTTCGCCATCCACATCAGACGGATTCATTATAGTTAATAAGCCAGTGAGCCGAGATTCTACTATGACAGATACGGTCATTTCTGTTACTAAACCATCTGATTATGAGACCGATCTGTTTAATGCACGTATTATCACAACCACAGAAGGAAAATTTGTACGAATTACAACATCGCAACCAACGGAACTTACAGTTCTGTTTATGGATGCTTTGGGCAGAACACTTTACACTTTGAATACGACCATATCTGGACAGGAATATATCCCAATACCTGAAAATATGCCCAATCAATTGATGATTATAAAGATTTATGACCAAGAAGGCAACCATCCGCCAGCAATACTTAAAACAACTATTGACCCATAATTCCCATCATGGCATAGATTATGCTAATATGAATTGAGATAGCCGTTATAATTCGTGAAATGTTTCAACTTTGCATAAAACCTTATGGACATTGAGAGGGAAAGGGCTTGTTGCTTTGATATTCCTGCTTTTGATGTTGTTGGCAGTTGACTCTTCCAAACATGAAAACACTGTTATCCTTTTTGTCCGTTGGGTGACGCCCGACAGTTCGCTATTGATGGTTTGGGATTGGTCAGGGAAACCCAAAGTGTTGCTTTCAAAGAAAGGACCCTATTGGTGGGCTAAATGGGACCCATCGGGAACAAAACTGGCTATAGTCCGAGGAACAAGGCCATACACACAACTGCTAATAGCCGAATGGAACGAAAATTCTAATAACATTAGCAACATAGACATCTTGCACTCTGGCGATTCATCAGGATTCTTCCACTATATTGACTGGGACCCCACGGGAAACCTGCTTGTAGCGGAATGGTGGTTCCCAGCAGACACGGACAAAGCACTGCTCGTAAACGACTATGTCTATTTCTCTGACCTATTAATAATAAACACCATAACGAAGAAAACGGTAAAGCGATTTGGCAAACGGCTTGACATTGAATATCAGCCTGCGTGGTCCCCTGACGGCAAACACATCGCCTTCATTTCCAATATGCATTCACCAGATTCTTTGTTCATCCCTTTGTTTGATATATTCCTTTGGAACTGGCGGGACACAACGGAACCTGTCCAGTTAACCTACCATGGGAAGGCATACAAGACCCTTGCGTGGTCAAAGGACGGCAAAGTCTTATACTACTACTCACAGGGACTGCCAGATGGATATGGAATCCGTGCTCTGAACGTTGAAACAGGAGAAGATAAATTGGTTATTCCCTATGCTTTTGCTCCCTCACTCTCCCCTACTGGAAAGTATATAGCATACATTGACCAACGGGCATTGATTCATCTCGGAATAGACAGTTTCGGACTATGGGTGATTGATATGGAAACTGGAAAGAAAGAGCGATTAACAAAAAGCAGAGACCTCTATCCCGCTTGGAGACCCAAAATGAGTACGTGGTAAAGAAACACATTTGGCATATTAGTTGCATACGTATCCTCGGAACCAGAAAATTGTGTAGCCATGAGGAAAATACTTTGGATATTCTGGATAATAATTACAGGTCCAATCATAGCACAGAACAACTATGAGGACGAAATCTATCAAGATAGAGACTATAATCCCCATCACTATGATGATTATCAATATAACAACGATAAACAGAGACAAGACTCTACCGCCAGATATAGTAATTATTATGCTCCCGATGAGTCGGACACAGTCATTACATCCGAAGGAACAACAGTAATCAATAACTACTATTATGGCGATGTCAACAACTATTATTATGACGACTACCTGCCTTCCTATTCAGCATATATTAAACGTTTCGACTATGCCGTGGCGCCTAGTTATTGGGACCTGTGGTATTGGTACGACTATGACCCGTGGTGGACAGGATGGTATTGGGGTGTGTCGTGGCACACAGGCATAATATCCGTATCTGTATGGTTCGGCGACCCCTGGCACCCAACATATTATTATTGGTATCCATATCACCATCATCACCATCACCATCACTGGTATCATAGTTGGTATGGCTGGCATGATGGCTATTGGCACGGTTGGCATACAGGGTATTCCCATGGCTACTACCACGGTTATTATGACGGCTATTATGATGGTTATGCTCATGGATATGCCGATGGATATTATGACTCTTATGTTTATGACCCATACACTTATCATGAGCACGGAGGAGGGACGCACTATGGACCAAGGACGGAAATTTATGACAACACAGGATATAAGAAATCCGAAATTGGTGGAACAGCAGGAGAGTTGGGACCTCGTCCAGTCATTGCTGACAAGCCATTGGGGGGTAGCATTAAGGAAACCAAGCCGAAAATTGTAGATAAAGGGGGTGTTAGACCCGTTGAAGCCAAACCGCAACGCCCCATTGAGGTGAAAGATAAAGGAGTTAAGCCAGTGGAAGCCAAGCCTTCGCAAACTAAACCGGTTCAAATGAAACCAATAGATACAAAGCCTATATATACCAGACCAGTGGAGGTGAAACCTACGAATACAAAACCCATTGAGAGCAAGCCTGTTCAACAAAAACCTGTTCAGGTCAAGCCAAAAACAATTGAAACCAAGCCTAAGGGAACCGTTAAGCCACGAAGCATAGAGTCCAAACCAAGAAACATATCAAAGCCAACACATACTAAGCCGGCACAGGTCAAGCCACATAGTGTTAAGCCGGTTCCGAGAACCCAGCCTGTTAGACCGCGAAGCGAGAATGTGAGACCTAATAACACATATTCAAAGCCGGTACAGAGCCGTTCCCCTAAAGTCACACCTAAATCTTATCACAATCAAGTTAAACCAAGGCAGGTCAATCCACAAACAGGTAATATAAGACCTCGTCAGTATAATTCCCGTCCTGCTACCCGTCCTTCCAACCAGACCCGCGTCAGACCACGCACAAACACTATCCGTTCCGAGACCAACTCCTACATTTCCACATCCAAACAGCACACCTCCAATGGCTCAATCGCCAGTAAATCAATTAAGAGGAGCTGGCAGATAAGCAGACCAATGCAAGCGCAACAAAGACAAACAACGACAAAGAAACAAACCACGGGCACAAAGAGGAGCGTGATACCCAACAGGACACCTTCCAAACCATCAACACACAGAGCCTATCCAGCAGTTAGGACAGTGAAGCCACAGCCCCGAACATCTACTCCCTCCAAAACACACAGAAGCTCCCCAACTGTTCAACCAGCGAAACCTTCCAAACCATCAGGGAGCAGATACACCCCGTTAAAACCAGCGTCCCCATCTATTAGGCATTTAAAACCAAGCCCTCATTGATGGCTTAACTTTAACATGGAATAAATGATGTAATCATGAGGCAATTGATACTTATTGGATTGGGAATTACTCTGAATTTTAGCGGGTTTGCTCAAACTGCTATGGATGCTTTGAAAATGAGCAGGTGGCATTTGTGGTCCACAGCGAGGGGTACGGCAGTTGGTTCCAGTATGGGCGCCGTTGGGGCAGACGCATCAGTTATGTTAAGCAATCCCGCGGGATTAGGATTATATAAACGAGGAGATTTTATGTTTACCCCAATGATTCAAGGCACCTTCGCCTCTACTAATTATCTAAATGAAGTGGGGAAGAGCAGCAGGTATAGCTTTGGCATTGCTAACGTGGCTATCATTGACGAGGGGGATAACAGCTACTATAAAGGGGAGCCTAAGGAGGAAGGTTGGTTGTTTGTCAATTGGGCATTGGGGGGACAGAGATTGGCTGATTTCAACCAGAGGATTGTATTTAGCGGAACCAATAGTTTCAATTCAATGCTGGACGCTTTCGTGGTCAGGATGAATGGTAGGAAGCCACAGTCAGCAGATCCATTCTATGAAGGATTGGCGTATCATGCCCGGCTCTTGAGACCTATTAATGCTGATTCCACTGAGTATATGCATGTGGCTCAGGGAATACCTGTGTTCCAAAGGGGCGAACTCACGGAGCGAGGCTCCATCTTTGAAGGTTTTCTTGCAGTGGCTGGAAACTATTCAAATAAGGTGTATATCGGTGGGTCAGTAGATGTTTCTACCTTGAATTATAAACGCTCTTTCCTTTTTGAAGAGCTAGACATTAATGACCTTGCCACTGATTTTGAAAAGTTTACGTTGAGTCGGAACATAAGCACGAAGGGATATGGCATAGGTGGTCGCTTCGGAATCTTATACTGGTTACCTATTCCTGTAAGGATAGGGTTCGCTATGCATTCACCCAGATTCTATAACCTCACCGATAATTACGGATCCGTCATAGAATCAGTTTTGGACACGTCAGGGTCATTCCGCGTTGAGTCCGAACAGGGCAAGTTTAATTATAAGTTTGTTAGTCCGTGGAGGGTTACTGCTAACATGGGGATAATATTTAAAAGGATAGGATTTATTAGCCTTGATTATGCCTTTGTGGATTATAGCACTATGTATTTTGACTTTGGAAATGGGAGCGGTCCGGCAGCCCTTGAGTCAAGTGTTAACACCATCATAGCGTCCAGATATGGACCATCTCATGAGTTAAGGGGAGGCTTGGAATTGAAGCTGGCACCATGGTTTATGTTTAGGCTTGGGGGAGGGATTGCAACGACACCGTATAGTCCAAGCGTTGGGATTGATGAGCCGACCGTGTTCTTCTCCGGCGGAATTGGGGTAAGGGAAAAAGAATTTTACCTTGATTTCGCTTTATCTCACGTTAAATGGACAGAACAGTTCGTGCCTTATACTATCCCAGGCATAGAAACTCCAGTGGCGAATACTAATCTGTCCAGGACTTCTTTTTTGATTACTTTTGGATGGAGATATTAAGCGATGGGAGAGAGACCAGCGTTGCGGAAATTGATAATAATTACTGGACCATCTGGAACTGGAAAAACATCAATAGCCTCTTATTTGCTTGATGAGTTAAGTGATTGGTTAGAGTTTTCAGTGTCTGCAACTACCAGGGAGCCGAGACCCGGTGAGCACCACGGCGTTCATTACTACTTTCTAAATGTTGATGAGTTTAAAAATCGCATTACTTCAGGAGACTTAATTGAATGGGAAGAGGTCTATCCAGGCAAGTTCTATGGCACGCTCAAGAGTGAAATAGAAAGAATATGGTCAAAGGGGAAGGCTGTTTTGTTGGATGTTGATATTAAAGGGGCTTTAAATATAAAGAAACAGTTTGGCAATCAAGCATTGCTCATTTATATCCATCCGGGAAGTCTTGAAACTTTGAAGGAAAGATTATTAAAAAGAGGGACTGAAAACCAACAAAAATTAAAAGAGCGTTTAGAAAGAGCACGATGGGAATTGTCTCAAGCAACCAAGGCAGATGTTATAGTACTAAATGATGACTTGCATGATGCCCGAAATCGCGTGCTCCGTTATGTTAAAGACTTCCTGTTTGACGGGATTCCCGAACCCGTTGGACGGGAACCTTAACCCTTTGTTTTTAGTTTTATTTGAATGCACTGCCCGGTGGTGCAACTGGCAGCACGTCAGGTTTTGGTCCTGAAGGTTCCAGGTTCGAGTCCTGGCCGGGCAGCAAAGGAATGGTTCCGG